>JAAUSC010000200.1 GCA_012031965.1 Scytonema sp. RU_4_4 | reverse complement strand
ACTTCATAAAAGACATCAAATTTGATGAATTATCTAAAAAATCATACTTTCTTGAGGTAAACAACAAAGCCAAAGCATTAACTTCTTTGTTTCCTAAGTTATAAAACCAACTAAATTTGTAACCATCAGATTCTGTCAACAATGAATTCTTATTTGGTCTTTTCTGACGAATGCTACGTTGATTTATAAAGACTAGGTTTTTTTGAGCTAATTTTTCAGAAGAAAGATAGTGATGGTTGAATTTTTGACTGATTTCTTTACGTATCCAATGAATAAACTCCCGCTGCAGCAAGTAGCCACTTTGATTAAAGATATATTTAATAGTTAACCAGCACAAAGTATGGCATTCGCTGACATAGCCGTCTAGCAACACCTTTCGTTTACGCTGTAGCTTTTGCGGCAATGCGTTTATACGTTGAATGCATTCTTGGTTTGTATCTTTTGGATACACTAAGAGAAATACATCATAAGCCAAAAACTCTAAGCCAGTGATAACATCTAACAGTCGAATTGATTGATCACGAAATTTGACAAAAATTGGAACCCACAAATCTTTCATCTTCAAGATTGCATTACCTTTACTAAAACACTCAGTTAATAGAGCATAAACACAGTCAAAGAACAACTGCTTTCATAATGCAACTAAAAGTTGAGAAAGGAAAACTAACAAAGTTATGAAATTGTTTATAACATTCGTTATATTCTTCAGTGATAAAACTTTTTAACATGGTAACAGCAATGCGTACTACATAAGGTAGTCACGTGAAGTACCAATACGGTTCGGTTAAGGGGGAAAGGTGTCTCTCTCTTCCTTTAACCCTTGCCCTTTAACCTTTACCCAACTCGTGTTTGTGAATAAGAAATGCTTATCCGAACTGTATTGCGTAAAGTACCACGAGTCTCACTACGTTCCATTAGTGGCTTCCTGACTTCAACCACTGCTGCTTCAATACTTCAAACCACGTAGAAGTTACAATATCAAATCAATTATTCGCGCCAAGTCTGTAGTAAATATCTTGGCTTATTACGTACTGCTTCAGAAAATTACTAAAGTTAGATATACACTCTTAACAAAATTAATATTTTGAGTTAAAGGAAATACTCCTTTAACTTTTCATTTCACGGAAAATCTTCAAACCACGAAACAGCATGGCTTTTCCACAGTTTGATTCTCAATAAAAATGAATTCATGAAAATGAGCAACAGAAAAATCAGGGTTTGGGAAACCCTCAAAATCACATTAATCCATATGTCGTGAAAAATCAGGAATGTTACTAAAGCATAAAAAGCAAGGTTTTTGCTAAAAATTAAGTTCCAAAAACAAGATACGTTTCTAATTTCTTACAGAGATTAATCTGTTTACTTTTACTAGACAGCACAAAATTGGTGCTCATTGAGCATCAATAATTTACTATGTATAGCTCTGCTATACCGCGAAATAATTTAGAACTTACGCACTGTACAAATTTACCCTCATGTGTATAAACGAAATTGCGCTGTTTCAGGCTTTTGAGGATGAAGTTCAGATAAATAGCGATACGCGTAGCGTCAAGCCTCCGGCTTATCGCTCAAAAATCATCGAGAAATCACGTTTCAATGCCTGAAATCCATACTCCATATTTGGTATCTTCTGTCAATGTGTAAGTCCTATAATTCTAGAAAATTAGCAAATTTCTGTTAAGAAGAGTCTTCGATAAAAACTTCTTCTACAATATCTACAAACCAATCCCTAACTTTCTCTGGCAGTACTGCTAGCAGATGGAACAAAAGCTGTGCTTGAACAGCAGGCAAGGAATTCCCATAGCATACCTGAAAGCTTTGCCAGCCAAATACTTGGGCTACCTTAACGACTTCTGTAACCACTTCCAGTGAATCGGTATCTTCAGTTACCAATAAAGGCAAATAGACATTTTGCAACCACATCATGTCGTCATTCGACTCTACATGCTTGACATCTGTAGTTCTGCTGGCGAAACCTTCTACTAAAGAAACAAGTAACTTTTTAAAGCTTTGCCACCCTCCGAAGTCCTTCGCAATCTGGCTAATGCGCCCCTGCGACACATCGCTAAGTTTAGCGATCGCATCCTGCGTCAACTTTTCCCTCAGCTTCAGCACTTGATCTACCGCGTGGGTAATTGTCCACAGAGTGCGCTGCTTTTGCGTTCCTGCTTGTGGTGCTATGGTTACTGCTGCCATCTCCTCTACCTGCACACCCGGCATCGCCTCATTCATAAAACGAATATCGTAATCACCAACAAAGTAGTAAACTAGTTGTTGTTGGGGACGCAAATGAGGACGCAAGCGTGCTGCCTCTTGCAGTATCTCTGCCTGTACTATCGTATCTACAAAATTTTTAAAACCAGCTTCTTGTGCTAATTCTACTTGAGAAAGCGCTGCTGTTTCTTCCTCACTTGATGCACCATCTCCGGCTTTTTTAGCCAAACAGACGCTAATGCCTGTTAAAATTTGATATTCAGCAGCTAAGTCACCAATATTTGGGTATGGTATACCTACAGAACAAAATACGTCAATATCTTTAAACCTGTTGACACCGCGCCCATCGCGGAAATGATAACCATCTCCTGCTACAGCAAAGGACTTACGCTCAATGTACTGGATATTTTCATGAAGCTTATTCAAACCCTGACGTAATGCTGCTAGACGAGCAAGTACAGATTCTCTTCTATCTTTGCCCAGCACGCCCATATCAGTAACATGTACGACGCGCAGATTGTTATAATCAGGCAGTTGCTGTTCTACAACCAAGATTTCAGAAGATTGAACGCCTAGTTTTAAGGCCAGGTAATCAACATTAGCTGTGCCATCAAGATAAACATTAAAAGCAGCATCATGTGCTACCTTAACATGACGGTAGGAACACATATGGACGGAAAGCGTTCCCGCCTCAAAACGCAGTGATCCGCGCTCCAAACCAGCCCAAATCTTCAAAAACGGAACAAACCAGTTTAGAGCCAAGCTTTCCAGTTGTGCCAGCTGTTTGCCGTAACCCTCAGCACGCATTATTTTCCCAGCAAGCTTTGCAGAAGCTTTTACAGCTTTGTCTGTTCTTTTAAGATCAACACTGTCGGGGGGTTCTTTCAAAAAATGCAAATCCAAAAATAGCTTTGACTCTAAGTCAGTGATGACTTTCATTAAATTGTCTGGAAATTTGCCTAATGCGGAGCGAATCGCAGCATCATCTAAGCCATAGCGAGACTCCATCAATCCTGATAAAATCGGTAGAGGTTGTTCTCCATAAACCTTGCCCCAAAACAGCGATCGCAAAACAGAAAACACCGGCTGCAACGGTTGCATCAGTTCTGGGAACTTCAGGGCTATTTCTCCTACTGTTCTATCAAAGTCTGCCTTAGTTGCTCTTACCACAGCACGGTTTTTGATAATCTGCGATGCTTCATCCCAAAATAAACCGCAACTCTTCCAGTCATAATCATCAACGTTTGGTAGACTATCTGGGTGTGCTCGCAACTGACATTGCTGCAATGCCAAAGCACGCAAATAACGAAAACCGTAGCCAGCACCAGTTGTAGCGCGACAGGCATGCAACAGATGACAACTCAAGCAAATCGGAGAATCCCTAGCTTCAATATTAGTCATGTTTTTAGCTGTCAAAAGGCGAAACAAAGACTCGCGAAAGCAATTGGCTTGAGTTTTTTGTGCATTTTCAGCAGAACGAACCAAATACGGTTTTCCTAAAGGTGTTAGACGCGACAAATCTTCAAACAAGCCGCTGTGGCGTACGGGCAAATCGACGTAATTTTCTTCTACCAAAGCAGTTGTGGGATTGCGGTGATCTGTTGCTAAATACCACAGTTGGCGCATTCCAAAATCTGATACCTTCATCAAGCCTACAGTATGCGACTTGCCCAAGCCTGGAGCACTTTTATCTAGAATATGCTTCCAACCTTTAGCCACAGCTTCTTGCCACACAGCAGCACGCTGTCCATCAGAATAAACTATTCTGGGCATACCCAAAGCTATGTATTCTTCTGGTGTGGGAAGATTGCCCGGTACGTAATCAAGCTTTGCGACAGCAGAGGCGAGCAACGGTTGCTGAGGATGGTGCGGCGCTTTGTTGTCAAATTTCTTTACAGTTCCCAAGAACTTCCCAAGCTTTGCAAAAGAAACTTTGAGATTATCCCAGAAACTACTTGTACTATGAGATAACGATTCAAACTGCGCCCAGGTAATGATTTCAAAATTTCCTTTGTATTCGTCGGGATCAGCGCAATTTTTATCAATCTGTCCCCACCATGCTACGCGCAAAGTGTAGCCCCATCTGAGCAACAACTTGTAGGTACGACGATACGCCCGCATCACGTGACGGTTGGCAATTGCTCCTGCATCAGCATATAGTAGTGCCTTTTTCGTACCACCTAAGCATTGTGATGCCTCATCAACGTAGTAGCGCAGCGTTTGTTCAGAACCTGCATGGTTTCCTCCAGCAGCACCAATGACTACGTGCTGTCTTATTTGCGCGACAATCCACGGTTTGAGAATGCCTTCAGCCAATCCAATGTATTCTGCAAGTGGATTGGTAGTGTTAATATCAAAAGTGGGTACGCAGTATGTTAGCGGTAATTCGCCATTAGGCAGATGCGATGTCGGTCCATTGGGACGCCACTTGCTTGCGCTTGATGCCCACTTGTACTTGGCGTCATCAACTGATGTAACGTCGCATCTGAGCTGCCACGCCACTATCTGTCCTTGAGGATTCCATATAGGACACATATAGCCAGATTGCGCGTTTGTCAAGCTTTTACCGCTTGAGCTGACACCAGCCAAACGCCACGAAACTTCAAAATCTAAAGGCTGCCAGGCAACTACACTTTTAAACATTCCCCTGGCAATCAGTTCATCGCTGAGTCCCCGGCGCTGCAAATCGTTCCTATGGTTTGTGCTTACAGGGAGTTGAGCTAATAGTTTTCTGCTTTCCCTGTCACGTTCCGACTCGGTTAACAGTCGTGCCCTTCGTTCTTTTTCCTCTAATTCTCGTTGGCGTTTCTTTTGGGCTTGAAGCTGTCGCCATTCTTGGCTTTTCTCTTTTGATTCATGACCTTTGTCTTCTATGAATTTACCCCACAAACCATCCCTAGACAATCCTAGAAATTTGAAGCCACCAGGTGCGCTGTGCCGATCAACGACATTCATGCACAAGAGCGTAGTTGGCGTTTCGCGGCATTTGCCTTTTGTGTCGCCGCAGATGAGGCAAGGATTGCGGTATCGGGTAGGAACGGGTTTAGTCATGTACCGCTCCTAGTATTGTGTCTGGTTAAAGACTTATTATTAAGGCTGCAAGGGGCACCGGAGTTGGGAGCAGGGAGAGCAGGGGAAGTGCTTTCTTTCGTACTTAACGAGCGCCCCGCTACGTACCAATATTGATATAATATACTTAGCTTCTCAGAAAAACAATCAACCATAATCAATCAGCCTCAACTCAATTAACACCACCTATGCAGCACGAGAATTTCTAGTTTCTTGCTGTAGTAAAAATTCGTCCAAAGTATCAACTTTCTTTTTGACATCGCGGCTTTCGATGTACTCTAAATACATAACCTCATCCGCTGTCAGGATGGGAGCTTTGAGCATCTCCATCAACATGACGCGCTCAATATGAAATAAAGATTGTTGCAACAGCTTTTGAATGCGTTCACGAAGCAAACCGGAAGGCTCTTCAACAACACAAGCATCAATTTGCTCTGGACGCAATCTCAGCTTTTCAATACACATATTTGATAAGTTTCTAGAACAAATCTCCACAAATGCATCAGTAATTCTGATAATGCGACCCCTGATTTCCAGACTGGGGCGCAAGGGCTGTTTAAACTCAAGCACCATATCAACGCGATAGCTGCGAAAGGGATTGCGATAACCAGTGGTAACAAGTGAAAGTGCTTGCTTGAGCGTATCTGCTTCTCCTGACGCAATCATCACAAGCGCTGCATCCTTACGCTGATCTTCTAAAAATGTCCGTGCCCCATCAACACTTTTATTTAAGAGCTGCTCTATTGCTTGGGCTTCCTGTAACCTGTGTTGCGATACGCGAAGCGTCAAGCCTCCGGCTTATCGCAAATCTGAAATAAAATGCCAAACTTTCTTGCCATCTTCGTAGCTGCGTCCGCTCATACCAACCGCCGTGGCTGCTTTATCGCGGGCTTGTCCTAGTTCTTGCGGACAAGAATGTTTGCGCCTCCCTTTGCGCTTTTTGGCTGCATTAGCTTCCAAACCTTCCCTTGTAATAGCTTCGCCAATCTTCTGAAAAGTCGTTTTGACTTTGCGTTCCTGGTTTTCCAGCAGGATGTCTTGTACTTCTTGCTCCCAGCTAGAATAGTCACGAAACTCTACAGGAACAGTCTCCAAGCCAAGATTGCGAGCAATTTGCAAGCGGCACTTGCCTGAGATGACAACATTTGCTCCTGTACGCCTAGAAGTAACCAAGGGTTTGATAATACCGTTAGCGACTATGCTTGCCTGCAAATCAGGTCTTTCTTCGGTTTCACCGTATATAGTTACAAGCTGTTCGTGTACACAAAGTTTATCAGGAGAAATTAAATATGTTATGTTGTGAAGCTTCCCTATAGCCTCAGAATTAACGCTTTCCGAACGTATTGCTGAAAACATATGTAGTAGGAGTAAATAAGGAGTCAGAATGCAGAATATGTCCTGCGGACACGCTACGCTAACACAATGGTTCCACCCATAAAGGGATCGAGTTTCAACAAGGAAGAAAATTTTAGTATTGGTTTTGCCCACAAGGAGTGAGGTTTTAACCGCAGTTTCATCACTCGCTAGAGCTCCGAAGTAGGCATGGCTCTGCTCCTGAGTTGTTCTTGATAAACCAAAACTGACAGGCAAACTTTACTAGCGCAGACTTAGTAAAAATTAATACTAAAATCTTAGTAAGTAAAAATAAGTAGACTGTGTATTCCGTATTTCACGCCAGTCAGCTACAACCGCAAGTTTGCTGCTGACAAAAATCTAGTAGGTAATATGTAAAGAAAAATTATATTTTGTAAATTTTGTAAGAAATTTGTGAGCAATGTAGCAATCCACACGGATTGTTCATCATCTTTGACTGGGTATGCTGTAAAGGAAGAAATAAAGCTCAGGCGGCATCTAAAAAGCAGGCGTACACAAGAATGTAAATTCATGGTAGTATTACCTTAATGTTAATTATGTTATGAAAACGGAGTGAATCAGCCTGTTTGCGTAACAGGTTGGCTCCGCTTTTTCAGAAGACTTTTATTTGCATTAGGAGTCTTCTGTTTTAGTTAGTTCAGGACTATGGTAAATAAGTATATCAGAATGTTGTATTTTTGGCAAAATTTTTGGAAGTTAACAAGGGGTGAAAGGGAATGGCAACTCCCACAGCAACTCCAATAACTCTCACAGATATCGAGAAAGAAGTACTCAAGCACGTTGCACAAACCAAGGGAAATGCAAAAGTAGGTTTGCGTGCGAGGATAATTTTATATGCTGCTGAAGGCAAGACAAATACTGCCATCAGTCAGGAAGTAGGAATGAGCATAACACAGGTAGGCACCTGGAGAAAAAAGTGGGCTGAGTCGGTCGAGACGACTCAGCAGAGTACAAGCTGGGAAGAATTAGTAGAAAAAACAGAAGCTATTCTTAGCTCCAAGGCAGGTAGACCAAAACTATGCGAACAACAACAAGTAGCTCAGATTGTTGAAATCAGCTGCCGGTATCCACAGCAGCGTTCTAAGCACGCTCAGAATGAACTAATTGCTTCCGAAGCCATAAACCGTGGAATTGTAAGAAAGATTTCTCCGCGCAGTGTCGGTCGCTTGCTTAGAAAATCAGTCCTAGCAGCTACAAGTTAATTATTTGCAGCCAGCCATGAATACTTCTAAGTGCTGTCTTAACCGCAGATAGTAGGCATTCGTGAGAGGTTAAGGGAATTGCACAAATGTCTGCGAGGGTGCAGGAAAAAGAGACAAATCAAGCTTGGAGATAGGTTTTCGGAGATATTTAACCACACCTAAATCTTGATTTTCGCTTAGTAGCAATACTCTCAACAGTCCTGCTTCTATTTCTTTTCTGCGGCTTGCCAGCAGTGTAACAAGACTGTTTTTTTTACAGCAACAGCATCCTCGTCTGCTTTTGGATTGAGTTTTGTAGTTTTCTTCCAACTTATTCCTGCCGCATCAAACAATTCGTAGTTTTGACTTCCTAGTTACGTCATATTCAAAAGCCAATTTCAGTAGACCGAAAAGTTCGGCGAGCATCAAAAAAGAGTAGTTTATGATACAGTATTGCTGAAGTCTAAAAAGTTGATCGTTTTTCATAAATCATAAAAGAAAACTTATGAATCATTTCCTCAAAATCAACTCAAGCCAGTCCTACGTCAAACGCACTTCATGGACTACCCCATAGTTGCGGTCTATAGTTTGACGTAAAAATTCCAGCATTTGTTTAAGGGTAAATAGATGGGAGAAAACTTTTCTTGAACTTTTTCTTAAAGTACTAAGGTCGTGCCACAATAGATAAATCCAAATATTAATGATTAAAAATGCCAAAGCTATAAAAAGAAACCTAATTGTTGGATTTTTAACAGTTGTTTTAATTCGACATTGATTTTTCATCCGATAACTACTTTCAATTCCGAAACGAAGACGATAATCACGCATTTGTCCCCTAGACAAGGAGCCAGCCTTTGTTTTGTTGATCTGTCAGCGTAGTCGGGTACTCGTTTTAATAAGGCTGGCTCCTTGTCTTACGTGTAAGACCTCGTCATCATGTATCATGTGTAACGACAATTTAACCTTATGGACAGCATAAACAAAAAATTCTTGTCCATGTGCTCGTCTTTTTCCTTTCTTATACGTACAAACTATAGATGATGGGAACGAAGCTTTAACTTTAAAACAATTACACGAACATACCCTAACGCTAGCGCAGTGCGAACGCATGGCAATAGAAGCAACTGAAGGTGAGCAAAAACTTAGCTATATGGAGAGCCGCCGCGAACACTTATGGCATTTGCTACAAATAGGAATGGGTTCAACGGATGTACCGACTAGTGCCGTCACCCATGAAACTGCGTTCGTCGGTAGTGAAATCACTTCATCGAAAACAGAGTCACCACCTAAAACAAAGCGCACTCGCAAAAAGCCAAACGTACCTGCACCACAAGAATTCACGACCATAACAGCAAACGAAATACCCATAGAGCCAGCCCCAAAAAAGAAGCAGACTCGCAAGAAAACTACATCTACTGCAACACTAGAAATTACCGAAACGCCACTTAGCAATTCGAGTACCTACCATCCTGCAAAAACCCAGGACGTACAACAGCAAACAGATAAGAGTCACCAGAAAAAGTCAGGCACACGCGTTGGACAACGCAAACCCAAGCGAGACACTGTTGGGCATGAGTCACAGTCACCTACATAAGAATGATAATCATGCGGCTGGGGGAAGAAGCTGCCGTAGGCAGCTTCTTCCCATTCCCTTTATTAATGAGACAGGGTGAGCAAGGCTCACCCCTGTCTCCCCCCAACTATACGATTATTATTCTTACAACTCACAGCTAAAGCATGAAGTATATCTTGTCTTAATTACTTTTGAAGTATTTCGTGACCGTTTGGCTAAATTATGGTTCAAATCACAGTGATGCCTATTACGGTAACCGTAATGTCCCACCCGTCAACGAAGTGGGCTTGAAGCCTCCCCACTTTTTTGGGGACCACTAGTCAAGCAAACGCTGCTTCAGTGTTAGATTTGTTCATTTCTTCAAACGGGCGAATGGGTAAATGAACTTGAAAGCATGTGTCGCCTGGGTTTGAAAAGCAGCGAATGCTTCCGCTATGCTGACCCACTACAATACGATAGGTAATCTCCAGTCCTAACCCTGTCCCTACACCGAGCCCCTTAGTTGTGAAAAACGGATCGAAGATCCGAGACTGAATCTCACGGGAAATGCCTGGTCCGTTGTCCGCAATCTCCACCACAATGCAATCTTTATTGCTGGACGTACGCACCCAAATCGTACCCCCATCGCCCAAGGCGTCGATGGCGTTGTCAATCAGATTCGTCCACACTTGATTCAATGCACTCCCGTAGGCTTGAATGATTGGCAGGTTCTGCTCGTATTCACGTATCACCTGGATACTGTGCTTTTTGAGCTCATAGCTCAACATGGTAAGCGTGTTATCGATACCTTCATGAACAGTTATCTCCTTTAGTGGAGACTGATCCATGTACGAGTAGGCCTTGACAGCATTGACCAGATCGGAAATGCGACTAATGCCTTGCTCGAGGACATTTTGCACACTTGCTACAGCCAGCGTTGCCTCTAGCCAAGTCAGTACACTGTTGAGTTGATTGGCAGTTATCTGCTCGCCAATCACTTCTAACTGCTGAGTGCTAACTCCGGCCGCAACCAGGGTAGGAACAAGTTTCCACCCATCGGTAACACTATGTGACTCCAGCCAGTTCCCCAGTTCATCTTCCAAATCCATCTGAACTAAGGGATCGAAATCGCTGGGGTGAGCGACCTGCTCAGTGGCCTTACCCTTGAGATGCAAGAGGTACTCTAATTGATCTGGGGTGAGGTGTTGCTCAATAGACTTAAGCGAGAGGTTGTGCAAGACGTTTAGCATATCATACAACTGTCTCGCAGCCCGACCTGCCGCTGCTGTTGGATTACCCAGTTCATGGGCAAGACCGGCAGCCAGCGTACCCAAGGAAATGAGCTTATCGTGTTGCTGAGACAACATCTGTAACTCTTGCATTCGGCTTGCCATGAAACCGAGAACAGCGTTTCTCACCTCCGGACAGAACATGAGCATCTGCCAAAACTCTTCCTCGTGTAGACAATACAAGTGACATTTGCCCACTGCTTGCCCGCTTGCAAGATGAAGTGTGCCCGCAAGGAGAGGGACTTCACCGAAAAACGTACCAGCGTCGTATGTAGCTAAAACGGATTCTTGGTTATTAGTCCCTCGTACAAGCCGGATTGCTCCTTCAAATACCACGTAAAAGCATTTCGCGGGCTCTCCTTGCTTGAAGAGAAAGTCTCCTGAATTTAGCCATATGTTGGTGCCATTCAGCAAACATTTAAGCTGATTCTCAGTTAAGGTTTTGAACAGGGGTATTTTCTGCAACATTTCAAACATGGTTAAAACCTACAGTGTTTTTACAAGGATGAGAGATATTGATGTATAAATTGAATGGCGATCGAACCCTCGCCGACTGCTGAGGCGACTCGTTTCACTGACTGATAACGCACGTCACCTACCGCAAAAATTCCCGGTACGTTAGTTTCGAGAAGATACGGAGACCGAGCCAGGGACCATTCTTTTAGGAGGCGTGTCTCCCTATGCAAAAGGTCAGGTCCGGTAAGGATGTATCCCTTCTCATCTCTTTCAACAACATCTTGCAACCAGTTGGTACGTGGCACCGCACCGATAAAGGTGAAAAGGGCGCAGGCGGGTATCTTTTCGACATCACCAGTTTCAGAGTTTGTAATGGTTATCGCCTCAAGCTTGTCTTTGCCCCACACTGCAATAACTTCGGTTAACACTTTTACCACAATGTTATTTGTTTGCTCGATCTGATCGATCAAATACGTAGACATGCTTCTCTTGAGTGAGTCCCCGCGTACGAAAAGGGTAGCTGAGCGGGCGTACTTGGAAAGGTGCATGGCAGCCTGCCCAGCCGAATTGCCTGCCCCAACAATAAATACGTCTTCGCCTTGGTAGCCGATTGCTTCGGTCATTGCTGCTCCGTAGTACACGCCAGCACCTGTCAGGCTGTCACAACCGGGCATATTGAACTTGCGATACGATACGCCAGTTGCAATGATTAGCGTGTGACTGCTTAGCTCTGAGCCGTCTGCTAGGGTCACAATTCGATACTGACCTTCCACACGAACGTTGGTTACTTCCTGCGGCGAGAGAATCTCTGCTCCGAACTTCTGAGCCTGTGCGACAGCACGCCTTGCTAAATCTCCTCCAGTTAATCCAACTGGAAAACCGAGATAATTCTCAATCCGGGAACTGGTTCCCGCTTGTCCACCTGGAGCCTCTTTTTCCACAATGACGGTGCGCAGACCCTCGGACGCAGCATACACCGCTGCCGCTAGACCAGCCGGACCAGCACCCACGATGGCTACATCGTAAAACGGCATTTTGGGGTGCGCTTTTAGCCCGATTTTCTCGCCAATTTGTATGTTCGTCGGCTGTAAAAGATGTGAGCCATCGGGGAAAAACAGCAGCGGTAGTTTTAGCCCATCAGGGTTAGCTTCCGCAGACAGCCTGCGCCCTTCATCTGACTCAATGTTCAGCCACCGATAAGGAATATGATTGCGGGCCAAGAAATCTTTAACTTGGTGCGTTTTGGGCGACCATTGGTCGCCAATCACGCGAACGCCTTCAAATAGTGGGAAGAACGATTGCTTCCAAATCTCAAGCAAATCGTTAAGCACGGGGAACAAAGCCTGTTCCGGAGGGGCCCACGGCTTCATAAAGTAATAATCAATCTTGGCCTTATTGATAGCGCGGATAGCCTCATCGGTGTCTGCATACGCCGTAAGTAAGGCGCGTTTGGCATCTGGAAATATTTTTATTGCCTGTTCAAGGAACTCCACACCGGTCATATTCGGCATCCGTTGGTCCACCAAAAACAACGCCACTACCTGGTTGCGCAGTTTCAATGTTTGCAGCGCCTGTAGGGCAGTTTTGCCGGAGTCCGCACGCACCACCCGGAAGTTTTCACCGTATTCACTGCGTAAATCGCGTTCGATAGCCCGTAAGACTTCTGCGTCGTCGTCTATTGTAAGTAGAACAGGCTTAGCCATACTATACTATTCCTTCATTAACTAACGTGGCAGTAAATCAATACTCTTTCCGTGCCTTACCTACAGTTAGTTGCCAGTAGACGGAAATCATGATCTTTTTATCTAGGCTGTTGACCTTAACTAGGACTTACGCACTGTACAAATTAACCATAATGTGAGCCACGAGAATTGGTCGTTTCAGGTGCTTTACACAGCCCTAATTTGCGAGCAAATTAGGGCTGTGTTGGACGCTGAAAATAGACATCTCGGGGCTAAAATACTCAAATTATTTTTAGTACATCTGTACCAACACAAAAGTCCTAGGGAGAATCTAAAAAATAA
>JAAUSC010000199.1 GCA_012031965.1 Scytonema sp. RU_4_4 | reverse complement strand
TTAATTAAACCTTGGTTAACGGTCTTTACAGTCCCTAAGCTATCTGAGGGTTTTTTTCAACTTCAATGATTGTTAATAATCTGACTCGCTCAATTTTTCAAAACTTCAATATCCCTTATTTCTATTTTTCCTCTGCCTAGAGTGACAAAAGAGGGTTAATTCTGAGTTGGTGACAACTGTGTTCTGGAGCGCGTAGCTCGGCGCAGCCCGTTCTTTTTTTGTGACTCAACTTGCACAAATCTTCTTCGCCACGCTGTACTAGGCACTCCATCCCTGCAATCAAGTAACATAAAAGAGTCCGCAATGGCTACGCACCAGGTAAAAAGCCATGTCTGAAACTACCCTAGCTGCACCATACGTCACACTACCGCCAACTCAAGCAGAACTTCCCTGCGATGATGGTATCCCAATGGAAACTCAACGACACAAATTCCAGATGGACTTGCTGATTGAAACCCTTGAGTTCTGGTTAGCACAACGAGAGGATGGGTTTGTCAGTGGTAATATGTTTGTCTACTACAGTATGGCGCAGGTGCGGAACAAAGATTTTAAAGGACCAGATTTTTTTGTCGTGTTGGGTGTTCCAAAGGGAGAACGCCGCAGTTGGGTTGTTTGGGAAGAGGGTAAAGCACCGGATGTCGTGATTGAGTTACTCTCGGAAAGTACCGCCGCAGCAGACAAGAATGAGAAAAAGCTGATTTATCAAAATCAGATGCGTGTGCCAGAATACTTTTGGTTTGACCCGTTTAATCCTGATGATTGGGCAGGTTTCTCTATCCAACAGGGAGTTTACCAGCCCTTGGTTCTAAATGAGCGAAATCAGTTGGTGAGTCAGTCATTAGGGTTAGGATTACAGAGATGGCAAGGTAAGTATAGAGGAGTGGATACTGTTTGGTTACGCTGGGCGACAATCGAAGGAGAAGTGCTACCCACTGGTGCAGAAATTGCACAGCAGGAACACCAACGTGCTGAACAAGAACGCCAACGCGCCGAACAAGAACGCCAACGCGCCGAACAAGAACGCCAACGCGCCGAACAAGCGCAGTTACAGTTGCAGCAAACAGTACGAAATTTACTTCAGACGGGGATGACGCTGGAACAGGTTGCTAAGTTAACGGGTTTAGATGTTTCTCAAGTAGAGGAATTAGGCGGTTAACCCAATATATGGTTTTTAAAAAGCTTAAAAACCTTGTTGTCTAATGCAGTGGAAAGCTTTGAAGCAATAACACTTGTTGGAACCCAGTCAAAAGATTTTGGCAAACCAAGTTTCTCCCAAGGAATACTCTCTGTAGTGATGCTTGGGTTTTCCAACTCTTGCACGATGAGAACTTTTCCTGAAATACGATGATGGGTGATACTGTGTGAAAATCTGCTAGGGAGTTCCAAAAACTCAAGATGTTGTAGAGATTGAAGAACCTTCTTGAGTTCTGACGCTTCAGTTGCAGGAATTAATGGAAACCCGACAGTGTTTGAGAGAAATCCTTTTGTTCTGTTGGCTATCGCCACCGCATCTATCGCTTTTCTCCAAAAGAGCAAAGCAAATAACTCCACATCCACCGTATCACGTCGTGGTTTTTTGGGAGGACAAATTTCAACGCAGTTCTGTGCAAAAGCCAAACATTCTTCCTTTATTGGACACAAAAGGCATAGAGGTTTTGATTTACGACAGACAGTGGCTCCTAACTCCATTATTGCTTGGTTAAAGTCACCAGGACGTTTCTCAGGAATCATCTGATCAACATGAGTTTGAATCGCTGATTTCCCGGAAGAACTCCACACATCCTCAGATAAGGCAAGTAAACGACTCACAACTCGCACAACATTACCATCAACACAAGCGACTTTTTCATTGAAGCAAATACTCGCAATGACAGATGCTGTGTAAGGTCCACAGCCAGGAATTTTCAACCACTCACAGTATGATTTCGGAAAATGACCTTCAAGCTGCTCAACAATAAACTTAGCACCTTTATTTAAATTACGGGCACGAGCATAATAGCCTAATCCTGACCAAAGTTGGTGCAGTGCCTCTTCATTACAAGCAGCAAGGTCGTGAACAGTGGGAAGGTGCTTCACAAATTCTGAGAATTTTGGTACGACCACAGCGAGAGTCGTTTGTTGACTCATGACCTCGCATACCCAGGTGTGATAGATGTTAATTTCCTGACGCCAAGGTAGTGGTCTGTAATGATGGTCGTACCACGCAAGGAGTTTCTCAGCACATTGATTCACTGTCCAAGCCTTTGTTCAGTCCAAGATAAATCCTAGCAGTGTCAAAACCCATCTCAGTCTTGAGATGGGTTTTGTAAAGTTATTTTACTAAAAATGAGAGTTGTCGCTTTAGAAAAAATTCATGATAGTGATGACACCAGCGCTAGTCAGCATAACCAGCGCCCCCATAACTAGAGACTGGCTCAATGAGTTTGGAGTTTTGGAATCGTTCATTGGTAGAATCCCTTAAATTTTAAAGATTTTATTAAGGTATCAGTTCTGCGATATATGTATACGCATATCTAGTAAAACTTAAAAAAGCTTAAACTATCTTAGTAAATACAGTAGTTCTCACTTAACTCAAGTGGAGCATCCCAAATGTGTAAATTGCCCCATCTTGGCAAAGATTACCGAATATGGTATGTACAGAATTCCGACCGATCTATGTGCCTTTGTGGTGTTAAGATTAATTTAATAAAGTAAAAAAACCATTGGACTGGAGAAGAATTAATGACTGTTTCGCCAGCAACTAGACCTCAAACCGCCGCTTTTGACCTAGATTTACTCAATCAGAAATTTGAAACCGCTCATCCAAAAGAGATACTGGCGTGGTCTGTAGAAAATATTCCAACTGGACTCGTCCAAACCAGCGCCTTTAACGTAGATGACATCATCATCACGCACATGCTCTATCTGGAGTTCAAGCACCCAGTCCCAGTGATATTCCTCGACACGCTGTACCACTTCCGCGAAACTCTAGAACTGGTTGCTAAAGCCAAAGAAGTTTACAATTTGGATTTGAAAGTTTACAAAACCGCAGATGTAGACACTCGCGAAGCCTTTGCTGCAAAATATGGCGAAGCGCTTTGGGATAAAGATATTGCGAAATTTCACGAAGTCACGAAAATTGAACCATTACAACGAGGTATAGCCGAACTGGAAACCATCGCTTGGATTACCGGACGCCGCCGCGACCAAGCTGTTACCCGTGCTAATATGCCTGTATTTGAACTGGATAGCAACAACCGTATAAAAATCAATCCTTTAGCAAACTGGACACGTAAACAAAGCTGGGAGTATGTTGCTGAACATGGGGTAATCTACAATCCCCTACATGACCAAGGTTATCCCAGTATTGGCGATGAACCCATCACAACCCGAGTAGGTGAAGGCGAAGATGAACGCGCTGGACGTTGGCGGGGAACTGGTAAGACTGAGTGTGGAATTCATATTTAAGGGACAGTAGGGAACGGGGAGTGGGGAATCGAGGAAAAGAAGAGTTTCTCTAACTCTCCCACTCACTTCCCCAAGATAGCTGTAGCCCTGCGTGTTTTAGACTATTAATGAAGGGTTTGAGTTGATCTCGCCAAGGAGTGCGATCGCGTAGCGGCTGCTTTGCAGCATCGCCATGAAACACAGTGACTATTTCTAAATATTGATTATTGCCTATTGGTAGCATTCGATGCCAGACAGAACTGACAAATTCCAGTTTACTCTTTTTGTTTTCGTCTCTACTGGGATTTCTACCTCCAATAGCTGGAGTATGTTTAAAAGAGTCTTGATGAAATAGTTCAATAGCCTGAGATTGAGCGACAATTTGGCTGTAAACTGCGACTCTTTTAGGATGCCATGCTTCTCGCCATTCTCCGATAAATGTAGGAGAATCTATAGAAAGGTATTTCTGGCAGTTCTTATAAAGTCCTTCAAGAAAATCCGTTAAATTCTCTCTATTATTGATAGGTACAAAACCTGTACATGTGCCAATCCAGTGACAACCAATAGCAAAGTTATTTTGGTGGTAGCTAGGGAAAAAATGTTCATGAGATACTCTACGCCAAGTTTTTCCAAAACCACCCATGACATAAGCGAATTGAACAACCTGTTGAATAAAACTTTGATTTTTCTGGCTATATATATACAAAATACCTTGTGTACTATAGGTTGGATTTTTTCCTCCTGAGTTATGTTGAGGTTTGCGTTGTTGCTCCCAAAAAATCTTTACTTCACCTAAGTTATCAGAACTACCAAATAATTCATCTGTTTTTTGTTTCACCAGTTGTTCATCATGACACACTCCTGTGAAAAGACGACTCACATGACCTCTTAATGAGGCTTTAAAAATATTCGATCTAAATTCTGATTTTCCCTGTCCTTGGGGTTCGTTACCAGACCAATTTTTTGGTAAATCAACTTTTCCTTTAAGTAATGTCGAACTGACACCAGAACCAATCAGGCTTAAATGAATAGTTTCGGGAAAAGTCACAAAGTCTGGTTTCCCATACATACCATAACCATTGCTGGTTTTTCCTCCAAGTCCTTGCTTTAATGCTGTTTCCAGTAACTTTTTAACTTCTTGCCAATCAATCTTCCTATCGCTATTCTTATCGTTACTACTAAATTCAAAAACTAAAGTTGGTTCCAATAAACTAATAAAGGTGTTAGCGTTGGTAGTTTCTTGTGTTTTTACTTGCTTTTCTTGTTGAGGATGAGCAATATCTAAAATTGTGTAACAAGTTTCAAATAATCGCTCTCCATTTCGGATAATAGGGAACCGTACTTTTCCTGTCCAGTCACCAATAGGGTAAGCGCCATGAAATCGTAAACATCCTGGTTTGTCTGAACTTCCGCAGTAGAAAAGTTTGTCTTCATCATCATGACAAACACGACGAAATAATCCTTTAATACTACTTCCAGAAATAAAAGGAATTCCCTTTTTCCCAAATGGAGGACGCTGTATACTATCATCTTGTCCACTATTCGTAAAAACTCGATAGGGAAATTTGATTTTTATCCGATAAATTGAACCATCATATCCTTCAGGTTTAGAAACAAGTGAATGCTGATAAATATTTCCATTTCCTTCTGGATCTATCCATTCTTTTAACCACTGGTCTCTGTCTTCAGTTTTAGGAACAAATTGTAACTGACAACGTTCTTCCCATTGTGCGCGGTACATTCTAGGAACTTCCATAAAATCTCCGATTTAAACTATATTTTTATAGCGTTGTGTCCACCAAACTAGGGAATCACAAAGTTGAGTTAAAACTGCTAAAGCTATTTGTTGTTCTTCACGGGATAATTTCCATAACTCCTCTTTTTTTGGGTCGATACTGTTATGTTTGGGGATACAAATATCTGCACATGCCAGAATTTCTACTAGTTTGTCCCACGTTTCTTTCCAAAAAGCTGCTTTGTGTGGTTCTTTTTCTAAACGTAAACCTTCTCCCCAAAATCTTTCTAGTCCATAAGCAACTGCTGTTCGCATTTTGTGAGATTCTTTTATTGATTCTTGAGTTTGTTTTTTAATCAGTTGTCGAGCGATATCATCTAACCCATAAAACTGCCATGCCATAATTAATTCTCCTCAGTAAAGTATTTGCCTGTTAAAGTGACTTGACATCGACCAAATCCAATTGATTCTAATCCGCCAAAATACAATTCTTTCGACCAGACTTCAGGAGTATCTTTTGATTGTTCCCATTTCGTTTCTTCTAATCCCAATTGCCAATAACCAGAATTATCTTCTTGTTCTCTAACGGCTACAGGAAAAACTAAAATACTACTTTCTGGTAAAGCCTCGACGTTAAAAAAACCTTTGTCATCAGCAATTTTTTCTTCATCTTTTAAGCGGACTCGACTTTGATGATAGAGTGCCATTTCGTGAATGATTCCTATGTCATTATCATCTACGACGACTAAATTTATCGGCGAATCTTGTAAGCTTTGAGGGGTTGGAATCCACTGTGATAAATTATCAACTTGTTGCAATCTGTCGAGAAAACCTAAATTAAAAAATAGAACGTTACGACGGTTTTGCAGTTGGACTTGATAAGGTTTAGGTAAGTTATTAGTAGATGGAGTTTTAGTAATTTTCTGGTAGCGACGTAGTAAGCGAGGACAAGTGACCCAAACAATAGGCTGACCAGGACAAAATACAGGAAGCCAAACTAGAGATGCGTATTCAAATTTGATGAGAGCTTCAGTGGTACTGTTGGGATTTCCTTTTTCTGCTTCGTGTCCGTAACAGTCATTAGCTAAATCTTTATTGTGCGATCGCATATCCGCCCTAAACCGACCCCGAATCGAACTCCCAGGAATAATCCCCGTCTGGGTAAACTGGTCGCGGAAAATCAGGTTTAAGTTACCTGTTTCTTCCCCCGCACTCGCTCCAACGTGCAGAGGTGCTAAAGTTTCAATGATGCCGTATGCTTTTTGGTACATTTATATGACTCCAAACTCCAAATTAGTTGACTGCACTTGGTAAAGGTAGTGCTAACCCACATCCCCAGCGTTTGAAAGAGGGACCTTCTTGTGGGAACCAGCTATCATCCCACTCTTGCCAAGATTTTTCTATTGACTCTTCAACGATGTAGACAGTACCCGCAGGAACCGCATAACGTCCGCGAGACAAGAGTTTAGGCGCTTCTTTACGTTGGTTGCGTTCATTGGGGATGGATTGAGAATCATCTGTTTGATGATTGTGATGATTTCCCAAGCGGTAACGGAAGGGTATAGGACGTTCTGTGATTAAACCTTCTAGTGACCAAACTGTTTTCTCGTTGCTTTCTGGATTTTCTTGTTCGTATTTTTGCTTATTACCTTTTTGCAAATAAACAGGTTCCCGTTGAGATAAGCGATTGGAACCCCAAACCGCAGGTGTAATTAATGCAAAACTGCGTCCCACAGGTTGCTTGAGCAAATCTTGGACAGTCGGGGACAAGTCAAGACAACGAACATCGACCATGTGTCCCTCCCCACCAAAGCGATACCAATCATCTTTGAGTTTGGTATTGGAAAGGTATACTAAACAAGCATCAGGATTTAATTGCACCGCATTTTCTAAAAACAAACTCCCACGCTCTAAATCTTCATCAACTCTGCGTTCATCTTCTTTGAGTCGGGGGTGTAGGTGTGGAGTATATTTCCAAGGAGGAGTCGCTACTGGAATTTTTTGAGATTCTTCTTGTTGTCTAAATGCAATCTTTTCCCACTGCTGAATCGCAATCCAGGTTCCCTTATCGAATTTATCAACGACAGATGGTAGCCACTTTCCTTCTGTTTCTCCGCTATCTTTGTACCATGTTAACAAGTGTTCAATGACAAGATTTTTTACCAAGCAATTGAAGGGTGTGGGAACGTAAAAATTCTCTGGGTTTTCACTCCAAGCCCAAAATGGACCTGCGAGTTGTAAATTCTTGAGGTATTTTTCATCGCCTTTATAGTATGCTGCAAATAATCCGGATAAAGCTGCAGCACTAGGAGGAAAACGACTTCCTGAACGTCCGACCAAGTTTTCTGGTGATAGGAATTTCCCCGCGCTACCGTAGAGAAAACCTAAAGGTTCGATGACTATTAAATATTTGAATGGAGGACGAGAAGAATTTTCTGATGGTGTAGAGTCTTTTTCTACTGTTTCTGCTGCTGACATAGGTGGAATCCCACTTTGGCAAGGTTAATAGTCCAGTCGTTTATAGCTTTGTTGACTTTGGTTTGATTCAACTTACCAGTCTCGGTATTATCTGTGGTGTAAGGAAGGCGATGCTCCAGCAGGGAGCCGTCCAGAGAGCGATCGCCTAAAATTCCCGTTTTGATGAGTTGCTTATCTGTACCGTACTCATTCCACCAGTTCTCTGGTTTCAGTTTGTCTGTCTGCGTTGGAAAATATATATCGAACAAAGCTGAAGCAATATCTATACTGTTATCATCAAAGGCGTGACGCGATTCTAAGACTGCGACATCATTATATATATGAGTCCAGTTTGGTTTCTCTTGATTGTCTTCTCTATCGCGATAACTCGAAAGCAACCCTTCCTCTAAAAGCCACCAAGGACACACCCATTCTAAGTAATTGCCGTTGTTAAATAAAACCCGAAAAGCAATCCTATCTCTTCCATTGTTTTTCGCTGATTTCTCAGCTAAACGACAATGTTGAAGGACATCGCGTTGTGGAATGCTCGCACCAGCCCAGACAAAACCAATACTAACAGTAATAGGCTTTTTCTTGGGATTATCTGGATTTTTGTCCTGATTTTCGTTCCATATCTTAGTTTTGAAGTTCGAGAAAAACTCTATACAATGACTTGGATGTAATTTATCTTTTTCTTCTCCTTCATCGTAGAAAACACCTAAAAAATCATCACCTCCCGCATAAACAACACGACAACGTTCTGGAGGATTTTGTTGAAAAAATTTACCCCACTCCCGCATTTTTTCGCTGAATTCGTTTATTTTTTGAGCTTCGTCGGATTGACCTTCAAATTGTCTTAGATAGTCACCAGCTTTGTCACCATCACCTTGAAACCAGCCCTGAAAGTTGTTGTATTGCAATAACTCATAGCTATCTGTAATCTTTTTCTTTTTTGGTCTGCTTAGGTCTTTGAAAGAATGTGGGTTAAGGTCTGATGATAGCTGTTCAATTTTAGTAAAACCTTCGCTTTGAATCGCATTTTCTCCAAAACGTTCTTTTAGTCGGTGTTTGAGAAGTTCAACGATTTGTTTGACAATGACTTTATGAGTAATCAATCGCTTGATTAATTCAGGAATACTCAGTTCCTCATCTGCATCGATAAAGGATTCTCCATAGTTTTTACTACGTTCAGGTTTGTTGTTCTTTGAAACATTTAAATCTGGTGTAGCATCAATGAACGACTCTCCTAATTTTTGACTTAGTTGTATGTTAAATTTACTAATATCTGTCTTCTCTTGTTGGTAGTTATATGTCTGGGGTTTTGAGATACGACCAAGATAGGGATAAGCAATGGCATCAGCACCAGAAAGCGTGGAACTCTCCCCTTGCCAATTTATCCCAGTCCAATTCCGCCAGCGTTTTTTATCATTTAGCAATTGGCGTACATAGCTAATAGTATGAGTGTTGTTTGCTTCATCTGGATTATTTTCCGGAGTTTGACTCCAGAAAAATTCCCAAGAATATTTTGTCCACAGTCCCCAAATTCTTTGCCAAGAATAATCCCATTTTTTACCTTCTTCTTCATATTCAACCTGTTTTTCAATCCAATCACGACAGGTTTGTGTGACGCATTCCCAAGCAGTATAAAAGGCTGATTTGGCATCCTCTTGTGTGAAATTGCCTTCAATAATAATCTGGTTGGGCATTCCTTGAGTAACATTTGGTAAAGCTGGAGAAATAACTGTATAACCTTTACTTTCAGCAACATTACAAATCACCCAAGATAAGTAAGAAAGTAGATAGGAACTCCCATACAAATCTCGCAACTTCCGCGATTTCTCGATAAATCCTTGCACAGGAGCAAAAGTAATGACTGTGTAAATTTTGTGAGTCATCTTCAAATCAAAAATAGCTCCCTTTTCCTGACTGGATTTTTTCTAAGCATTGTAAAGTTTGTCATACTGACTTTGTCGTGTCTGCAAATCTTCTTGCCTTCTCAAAGCATTCCATAGCAAGCATCTGAACGAAAATGTAAAAAAACACAGTCGTAAATACTTATCCCTAAAATTGTTCTTTTTCTTACATAAGATACGCCATTGTAGGGATTTTTTCCGCTTTAACGATAAAAACCTTAACATTTCGTCAAATGAATCAACACATCAGCCAGTGCTTTTATCATTGGACGAGTAGATAAATCCTCTCCCCGTTCTAAGCGATGAACGCTACCTGTAAGTAATGGTGCTATTTCTAGCAGTTCGTTGGTATTTTGCTTCCAGTCGTCAGCGAAAATAACCTCGTCTTGAGTTGCATGTAACTGACTGTGAATCTTTGCAACGATTTTGAGATTTAATTTTTGACAAAAATCTTCCCACTCTGCAAAGTTGGTTGTATCACCCGCAAGGATAACTGCATGGGATGCTGGCTGCATAATAGTCTCATTTTCTGGAGAGATTTTCCCGCCAACATCAACAATGTTAATTAACTGATTTGCATTTTTTACCCATTTTGCTGCTTCTTGTGCAAATTCTGGGGTAACATCTGTTTTATTGTTTCGCTTGCAGTCTTTGGCTACTGGCTGATTATTTTCATAAGCTTCTCGATGCCAAGACCCTTCACCATCCGGACAAGCGGTAATGACATAGGGATAAGGTGCGCCTAAAGTCAGCAAAATCGCTCTTTTTAAACCATCCCGCAAACATGATTTACCTGCTTGTGGTGGTCCGCACAAGACGACTTTAATAATATTACGCTCTTGTTGCTTTTCTTCTGTTTCAATCACATCTCCCACTTTGTATGATGAACCGTGAGAAATGGTAACTATGTAATTTTTATATCTCATGGCTCCCGTCGGTGTACTGATTTTACTGCCCAATTTTGGGTCGAGAACGGCGACGACTTCGTATAAATGACCGAGTTTATGGGCAATAATATAACTGACAGCAACAGATTGCGGTCCGTCAATTAAAATACGTTTTCCACCTGTGATTTCACCGAAATCAATCATTTGGTTTAAGAGTTCTAGGGCATCTTTAGCGATGCGATCGCCCTGTGCAGGTAAAGTTCGATTAAACCCTACTCGCAATACCTCACCTTCTAAGGTCATCTGGTAGCTGTACATATTATTCTGCATTGACTGTGTTCCTCTGACAACTGATTTAATATGGCATGGAAGTGGAAAAGGCGTATTCCAGTTTGGTTGTCATACCAGGTTCGGGCACTCTCGTTCCCAGGCTGGAGCCTGGGAATGCAATTCTAGAGGCTCCGCCTCCTTGATTCACTAGAGGCTCCAGTCTCCATTCACTCATGAGGTGCAAGATTTGAAACAACCTTTTACTTAAGAACAAAAGTAACAATCATCCGTCCGGAAATACTCAGTTTGAGTTTTGTGCCAATCACTACCGGGAAACTCATAAATCCAGTCAAGACCGGAATCCACATTTAAAAAACCACTCACCATTCCGTGAATCACACCAACACCCGTACTTGCACAGATACTGTTTAACCAAAAAACCGCTGGATCATTCACACCTTCTAAATAACCAGCACTCGCAGCCAGTTGATGAATATCAAAAGGTGCAGACTCTAAAGCCGCCCTTTGCAGATTGATAATATTACCGCACATCAAACACCAACCACCTCCTAGAGGAGGAACGGTTACTCTGCAATACATTCGCGGTGTCTTGTCTGGTTTCACATCTATATGAGTACCCAGACACACCAAAGGACGCATATATTCCAACGCCAATTCTTGAGCAGTTTTTCGAGAAAGGTGATTGTCTGTTGCTACCACAATTAAATCGCAAGTTGCTATTTCTTGTTTCGCTAATTCACTTTCAATTGAGGTTGGTATGGTTTTCACACAAGAACCTTCACGGTAAATTCTTTTGATAAGATGCTTGACATAATGCACTTTATGCCATTGTTGTTCTACCATTTCTTGTGTCGCATTAGGCATTCGGTTGAGATTAACTGTTTCCAATTTATCTGGGTCGATTAATACCCAATTCTTCACACCCAAACGCCCCAATAATTCTGCAAAAATTGAACCAATACCGCCACAACCAATTAATGCAACTTTTAGCTCATTTAGTTGCTTTTGATTCGCTTCTCCAAAGATTTTCTGCCGAGCAAACATCAAATCTGTGTTATTCATCATATCTCTATTTTCCGAGACATCAAACAAGGAATGACAGAATTTCACACTCTCAAACTTCCGTCCTTTTCTATCCCATATCCGGAATTGACAAGATTGTAAATCCTCGTCAAATACACCCGAAATCAAGCGAGGTTTTTTGGGAAAACCAGACGCGATAAACCGCGCATATTCCGACTCATAGCGGTCATCAATATAGGAAAAATCAGGGATACCTTGACCTGCATGAGTATGAATGTGAACGATATCTAAACCTTCCTGAAGATGATTTTCTAGCAGATATGAATGAAAATGCTGTTTTAATACCAATCCATTTATCGATTGGTGTTCATAGCAGTCAGAAGAAGGAACAACCCAAGTTTTAGGGATATACCGGATTTTGTTTTTGAAAACTTGATGACGCTGACAAAATAAAAAACCAATGACTTCTTCGTTAAACATGCGAGACTTGAGCATAGAATCCCGAAAGTCAGACCACATTTTGGGTGGTATATGCAGAGAAACCTCAGCAGATTTGTTCATAGTTAGTGGTTATGTGTTAACAAAATACCTGGTTAATAGCCGCAGATTTCAATCTGACGGGTTATTGTGTAGGGAGTACTCCCGTCAACCTCTTCTTTTTTTGAATGTTGAATTTTCAGCAGCGAGTGAGTTAATCTTCACTATTAATTGCGTGACGTGCTGTGACAAACAAAGTCGCAAGATTATGACCTTTCTCAGGATTATGACTAGGTTTCCAAGAATTCAACCAGACATCTTGATTAAATCCTCCCCCCAATCCCACACAATACCAATACCATCCTTCTTCACTTAAAAACGGCGCACCATAGTAACTTTGTCTGGTAAAGTGATGGTCTCCCTCTCCCACGGAATTCCACGGGTAATTTAGATAGCAACCAATAGGAGGAAGTCGTGGATAATCTGGTGGTAACAGAAACAAAACATCTGTGTTAGAAACCGTGAACTTTTTGGAAGACAAAGGCATTCCTTTGATGAGAATAGCCGTATATTTTATATCGCCAACTGTCTTGCTACCAACAATGATTTTCTTGGCGACTTTTTCTAACAGCTTGAGTTCTTCTATGATTCTCGTACTTGGATTCAATCCCGATTTATCTTGGCTAATTGTAACTGCCATACCTCACCTTCAAAATATCTCACGATTCAACAGTTATCAGTTATCAGTTATCAGTTGTCAGTTCAAGAAAGCTGCTTACTTTGATAACTGTTCACTGTTCACTGTTCACTGTTCACAACATTACCCTTTCACAATTTTGGGTACAGTCCAAACCTTTGAACCTTCTTTGAGTGCTTCGTTATTTTTCAGAGGACGAGTACCACTAAAACCCTCCTCCATCACATCGTCATGACCAATTTCCGGCAATTTTTTTCTTAATTCTTCAACAGTTGT
>JAAUSC010000034.1 GCA_012031965.1 Scytonema sp. RU_4_4 | reverse complement strand
AGCGATCGCCTGGCTGTTGACATCACTGGTAATCCTAACGGTCTTGTCCGTGCTTTACTAAAATTGCTATTGGTATTGCTGGTGATATCCAAAACAAGAACACACCAGTTGGCAGTTGGAAAGCTTAAATATAGTAGCGCCTGTAGGCTACCAGCAAAGTATTTGTTTGGGTAGTATCGCTCATAACACGACCTTTGAATCGTTTTTAATGTGGGACTATCTCAATCCCTATCGCTGGTGGTTTGTGATTAACAACACTCATCCCTTGATAGGCGATCGCCTGCAACGTCTGTTATCGATAGCCCGCTATTGGCATTTAGAAACAGAATTGAATTTGGAAAACCAACAGCCTTTGAGGGTTAAGGGTCAATCTTTTTTCATTCAAATTGCTCCATTTTTAGGAATTTCCATAGGTGGTGTGTTTGCCACTCTCATTTGGCTTATTTGGCAAACGGCATATGCACTTAAGTTTTTGAACTTAAAGTGGATATACGGTGATTGGTCTTTTATGACAGGTTGCTTCCTGATTGGATTTAGCATCGGTATATTAGTCCGGATCAATTCTTTTTTTCCAGATATAAAACTTAGTACGACTCAAACAGATGACCGATTGCCTAACCTGTTATCCAACCCAGCAGCCCTCCCATCTGATAGTACCAGCGTATCTGTTGTGGGTAAGCTACTAGGTCGCCGAAGTACAAGTTACTGCTTAGGACAAGATTTTATCCTGCAATCCAGTACAGCTTCGGTGAAATTACACTATATCTGGTGGCTGGGAAAACAGATCAATCCTCAGGACTTGATTGGTCGGCAGATTACGGTAACAGGTTGGTTACGACGAGGAGCAACACCTTGGATTGACGTCCAAACTCTGCAAACTCATAGCGGTACAACCATCTACAGTCCTCATCCCATTTGGTCTACAGTTGTAGCTGTTGCAACAGAGGCTTGGGGAACATACATCTTGTTAAAAGGTTAGTCAAAGGTCAAGGGTCAAGGTCAAGGGTCAAAAGTCAAGAGTTATTTGACTTTGTACTTTGAACTCAATAACTTTGCACTGCGATCCGTAAACAAAAGTTGCGCAAATCTCAATAAAATGTTACCTTTCTTAATATAAACAGCCATAACCGGTATACCTTGGCTCCCAAGCTTGGTTATCGCTGCGGCTGCTTGTGCCAATGTTACATACTCTTTTTCTCCCCAACACAGCACTTAATCAGCCAGCCACTGGCTGGTTTTTGTTTCTGTGACACTAATACTTTAGAAAAAGTGTATTTTATGCTACTATGCGATTATGCTATTGCTAAAAATGTCTAACATAAACTAGCTGCGTGTAAAATAGCGTGATAATGTAGGAAATAGTGTTTAATTCTTTAGAGAAAAAGTGTAGAAGAACTTTCCAGTTGTCAGCAGTACGCTGTAAAATTCAAAATTCTTAGAATAAAGGTGTTGTTAGAGTTGTGCGCTTTTGTATTAAGCAAGCTTTATCCTGGTAAAAAACTGTATTGTATAGGTTAACAGTTCGGAGAAAAAAATTGGTTTGTGGCAACGTTTGTCAAGAATATCTATACAAAAGCCAGAGCCAAGCTACTGTTTTTTGCCTGGTCGTTTTCACTTAACTTGTGGAGGTGTCGTTCATGTCCGTTCGCCTGTACATAGGCAATCTGCCCAAAGAAGAAATAGATCGTCAAGAGCTGCAAGCAGTTTTTGCAGCTGAAGGCGATGCTGTAACCACTAAACTGATCAAAGACCGAAAAACCGGCAAATGTCGTGGATTTGGTTTTTTGACAGTAAACAATGACGAACAAGCAGACCAAATTATTGAAAAGTACAATGGTCAATTGTTCAAAGACTCTCCTATCAAACTTGAGAAGGCGTTACCTCGTACGAAAGGAGAGGAAAACAGCGAGGAGCAACCTACTAAAGTTACTAGTCATGCCACAAGTAGCAGCGCTAGTCCAACTCCAAGCAAAGAAAACAACCGTAGGGACAGAAACTCCAAGAAGTCTCGTCGTGGTGGCGGTGCTAGGGAAAACACACCAGCCTCGACTACGGATGAAGCGATTCGTCCAGATCCTAGGTGGGCTAATGAGTTGGAAAAACTCAAGCAGATGCTTGCCGCACAAACAACGACGAGTTAATCTTCAACAAGGAGAGATTAAAAATTAAAAATCAAGCTTTTTTGATTTTTAATTTTTAGTCTAGATATCCCTTAACTATTAAAGGGAAGCTGTAACCATAGTTGTAAGTGCGATCGCAACTGTTGGGCGAAATGTGACCGCTGGCTATACTTTTCTGTGCGAATAGGTTTGCGTTCTTGATCAAGCGTCCATCCATAATCGCTACTCAGGCGCAGCTTGTCTTGCCAGTCTGAAATAGAAACAACAAGTCCAGATGCAGGGCTATTGTCTACACCTTGTACGTGGAATACATAGTTAAAAGTATTCTGTTTACCAGGAGCGACAGTGGAAGGTTGACCGCATTCTACCAACAGTCGCGATCGCACCTGTGCGACGAAACCTGGTTTTTCCAATTCTTCCAGAGTGCGAACCGCTAAAGTCAAGACAAAGTAAAAATCTTCAACAGGAACAAATTCTAATAACATAGAGTATCTTTCAGAAGGTTGTTAGAGACTGAAGTCGTCACATCCTCCCCACTATACCCACAAGGGTATAGCAGGAGTTTTCCACCGCGCTATCGCGCCGCTGCGCTAACGCGGTAGGAGGTTCCTGCTAAGCGCTGCGCGAACACAGGTCGCGTCTACGACGCCCAGTCCTCAATCAACGATACCTCCACCAGAGGCATATCCATACTCATCACAAACATGGACACATTCCGATAACTTCTTCTTTCCAGTATGAGTTCCGCATTGAGGACAAGTTTGACTAATTCCACTTGGATCAAGTTTGGCAAAGTACACCCTACGTTTGACACACACCCAAGAAAGAATCTCAAAAAAGCTTCCCCAAGCAGCATCCAGACAATGCTTTAGAAATGCAAACATCAGACTGCAAAACCAATTGTGTATAGCATCCCGATGCTTTGTTAACAATACCTGACTTGCTTAACCAAAAATCCTTCTGGAACTGAACGATGCAATAGGTAAGCACCGCCATGTCTCTCTTGCTCCTTATTTGACAAATTGGTGAGCAAATTGGAGTTTTTTCTTTTTAGTTAGTTTTCATATAAAATGTACTACTATAGATAGAAGTGCATCACCATACTCATAATATAAGAGTTGACGCCTAACTGCGGCAACTATAACCCCTTAATTTTTATCTCCTTTCCAGCCAGAAGACCAAAAATAGTTTTAATAACTATCAGCCAAGGCGTGAATGGTGACATGGCACTAATATTGGTAAGGTAGTTGCTAGAAATAACAGCAGCACTGGGGGCGGATACTAAAGTTTAACTCAGCATAGCAGCAACAAGCAATATCAACCCGATACAATAGAGTATCCCAAGTCCTTGCGGCGAGCCATATCAAAACTGTGAAATACTTGGAGTTGTTATGACTAACTCCATTAAAGCCAGCCGCTTGTCATTGAACTCACCAAAAATCGCCCAAAGAAAACCTCCAGTGCTGCCAATATGCCTATGGCAATACAAAACTGAACCGAGACATTACAATTGTGGCGACGATAGTAACTCCAAATGGCCTTTACTGCCCAAAGCGGTATCAACCAAAGACTGAATTTAGGTTCAGTAACAATGCCCGTCGCCACAACTCCTACACCTACAATGACCAACGCTATCAGAAGCACCCGCAAGGTAATCGAACCTTCTACTTCCATCAACGGCGACTCCTGCATTATTTGCCGCTAGAAAGACTTGCAGGTAGGCACCAACTCAATCCTGGCTCCTGAATCTGTTGAACATCTTAATGAGAAAGCAGTCTATGGGTATGTAAGTCAAGCAATAAGATGGACGCCACAGATACAAAACGAGTCGGGAAAACCAAACTCGCAAGTGTTTTTCTCATAGCAGTTTTCTATAGACGCCCTAATGATCGCTTCTGTAAAAATGAGGGATTTTTCAAAACCAGGACATTGATTTTATATTAATGGCGTTTCTCAACGTGGATTGCTAGCGATGGCAAACTTATCTACACGGTGGGAACAATCACAAATAAAAGCGACCGTTGGTCTATTTCTTTTAACTCAACTTCCAAGGTATAAGTCTGATTGGGTTGCGTATTGTGTAATTCTACACTTAGGCATCCCGGACTTGATGACTCAGCGGTTGCTTGCGAGGCATCTCCTTGGAGTTTGACAATCGCTTTAGAAGGCAGTTCACTTTGAACTCTAAGCTTCGTCACTTGACCTTGAGTTTGATATTCTACTTTCAGGGTAAGAACACCGACACTCGTTAGCCATTGCCTTTCGACCACAGGATTGGTAACTGAAACTGGCAGAGTGAGATTTTCTAGCAGTTGTTTTGCCGCCAGCAACGAAAGCGCCATCTGTTGCTGTGGCTGTAAATTGGAATAATCATTCTCTAGATTCGGCATAGTTTCTAGAGCATCCACAGAACGATAGGGAGTTCTTATCACTAATCCTGCTAAGTCATTTAACGTTTGAGAATCGTCAGGGAAGAGGCTATCCACAGCCTGAACAAGCTTTGCCCCTAATGGCATAGAAGAGGTAATCATCGCCTGACACTTCTCTAGCAAATGCTGGAAAATTTTTTCCGGCAATGGAACCGGCAGATTCAGCTTAGATAGCTGTGCGGCCCAGCCCCAAACCGGAACCAACTCAAGCAATGGCTTGTCTACGCACTCGGGATAGTCTGTAAGTTGCGCTTCCCAAGGGAATAGCGGTGGGTGGTTTTGAATTTGAGTTTGTAACCGACGTTTAAGGACGGCTTGGAAACGTTCTTGCACAGTAGGAATTTCTCCCAGTTGAAAGGTTTGGGGTATACATCTTAACTCAAAAGCGCCACCGTTTGGGGTGGCGGCTGTCTCATAAAAATGTTTTCCCCCTTCATTGTCCTCACAATTGACCAATTTTGGATCGTTCGTTTGGGCATTTTTTGCCAACAACCAAGCGATTAACTGGTGTTGCAAGGATTCTGAGTCACTATTCATGAGTAGATGCACCTGATCCGGAAATTAAAGAGTTACGAATTTCCCAAGCTTGTTCAAGAATTTTAAACCACTGTTTTTGCATTTGTGCCATTGATAAGCCCAAAGTTTTAGCAATTTTTTCATCCGGATGACCTTGTTGTTTCAACTCTAGTAGAGACTGTTGTTTCTCGTCCAGTTGAGCCGTATAAACTTCCCATTGCTGAGGAGTTAAGCCCAAATTTGTATGTAAATCAGCTTCCAACCACTCGTGAACCAACTCCCAACGGTGCAATAAGGCAAACCGAATTAAATGGTATTTAAAGCGCTGCTGCAAATAATCACGCTGGCGAGGAGTTAAGCCCAATATGGACTCTATTTCCTGCGCTGATAAGTCCTGAAGACGTAAAGCAAAGTAATCAGCACAATCTGATTGTTGCCGCTCTTCTAGATAACTTATCAGTTCAGTAATCACGACAGAGCGTAACGTGTCTTCTTGAGGTTCTGGCTCTGGTTGTGTCGCCATCGCACTTCGTAACTGTTGCACTGCAGGATCTTCCCAAGAGCCATCAGCTTCGTTACCACTACCTTCCGCTGCTTGTTCTATATCTACGCAGGTTTCCGGCGGTTGTTGTTGAGAAAATGTTTGCGCTCGAAGAATAATGAGCTGTTGTTGACGTCCTGGTAAAGGAATCCTTCTCTTGGCATAGCGTTCAGTAAATGCCATGTATTCTGCTAATTCTAAAAGTGTTTGGGGACGATAGGTTGTGCCTAGTTGATTCTCCCGTCGGAAGGCATTTAATGCCTCCAGGTAAAAACTCTGCAAGAAATCTTCGATGACGACGAGCCGCCCTTGATAACTCAATTGTCTTTGGGGAGGATTGATGTAGCGATAAATAATCGCACTCAAAGTACTGTGTAACTCTACTCTGCCTCGATTGGAACCCAACTCGTAGTATCTCAAACACTGTTGCAACCGATGTCGGGCAAGGGTCATTGCAGAATTTTCTACAGTACCAGCAGCTTGGATGCGCTTGCTTTCACTGCAAATTCTATAAACTTCGGCAGCAATTCGTGTTGCCACATCGCGGCAATTTTGCTCCGAAGCTTTGGTTAATTGCTGAAGCTCCTTGAAAAGGAGTTGAAATATCGCCTCCACGCCGATAGAACTTATTCCCTGAATTGTTATGGTTGCGGCTGAATTCATAGTCTGCTTTTTAGAAAGACCCTAACATACTTATGTACCACCTGTAAGACTGAGGGGATTGGACCTTTGGATTTTGCTTACCAGTCAAACGTGCCTAAATCATGTGTTATAGGATGAGGCTGAATTTACTATTGCCAAGTTTCGTTTGATTGTTTGCTTTTCATAGATGTTACCGTCACTACCCAATCATCAGTTTACAGGTCATTATGGATTTACAAGCACAAATTCAATTGCTAATTGACAATGCACCCCAAGATGGTGTTACTCCGCAACTTGTCACTGCAATCGCTCCTGTTCTTAGCGCGATCGCTCGGAAATTACGCCATTCCCAGTACTATATTCTCCAGAATCTGGAAGAAGACTGGGTTTTGACTACATTGAGCAACCGCACAAATCCACAGCTGGAAAAGCGCGTCATTTATGCTTTTCCTACAATACAGGATGTCCCACTGGAATCATCTGCTGGGCTTGACCCTCAATTGATAGCTGCACCCATCCCTGTCATTCAGATTTTGTTCCAATTGGTAGCAATGGAACCCGTAGATAGTATAGTTTTTTTTGAAACTTCTGGCATTCTCACTGACTCAATTGAAGTCCGACGACCCGACCTGCAAAACTTAATTCAACAACACTTACAGCAAAACCGAGTAAAAAAACAAATTCCTCCAGATCTTGCCTAAGAAGAGGAGTGGGGCGGGGAAGACACTCGCTGCGCTCAAATTCACGCGTTCAAAAACAATTTTGAACGCGTGAATTTGAATCCCCCAAAAGGGGCTGACTTCCCCATTTCTCCTAATAGAGCCTACTCAGTACGTAGTCAGCCATTTTCATCAGGGCTTGCCAAGATTCAGAAGGTGGAAGATCACAAAGATGCTCAACAGCTAGCTTCGCATGGTGATCAGCTAAGTCTCTTGAGCGCTGAATACCTTGACTGTCGTGTATCAAGGACATAGCTTGCTCTAAGTCACCTTCCTGGGCAAATTCTCTTTCTATCAGGACTTCCAAATATGATTTTTCTTCCAATGCGAATAAAACTGGCGCAGTTAAATTACCACTTTTCAAATCCGATCCTGCTGGTTTACCCAAGGTATCTGTCGAACTTGTGAAATCTAAAATGTCATCTACTATCTGGAATGCCAGACCAAGATGACGTCCATAGCTATACAAATGTTCAGCTGTGTCTTGGGAAACGTTGCTCAATAATCCAGCGGCTTTTGAGCTATTAGCAATTAATGACGCTGTTTTGTAGTAAGTTTTTTTCAGGTAAATGTCAATCGAAATGTTTGTGTCAAAGCGATTCAAGCCCTGTTGAATTTCACCAGTAGCCAGATCCATAATGACCTCCGACAGAAGTTTCACTACCTCCAAATTGTCGAGATTGGCTAGATACCAGGAAGATTGAGCAAAAAGAAAATCTCCTGCTAATATCGCTATTCTGTTACCAAATAAACTGTGAACTGTAGGAACACCGCGTCGTATCTCAGAGTCGTCTACCACATCGTCGTGTACCAAGCTTGCTGTGTGAATCATTTCCGTAATCTCAGCTAAGCGTCGGTGACGAGGCGTAATGTCTTGTTCGAGCATGGTCGCCCGCGATATCAGGAGGACGATTGCCGGTCTTATGCGCTTTCCCCCAGCTCCAAATAGATGTTCGGCTGCTGCAAAAAGGATGGGATGACCGTTTCCAACTAGCTGTTTCAAATTGTCTGCTAGTATTTGCAGGTCAGCTTCCACTGGGGAAAAAAGGGAGGTGGCTGGGGTCATGGATTGGCAGACTCTGGCTTTAGTTACGAAAGTTTACATATCCTATACCCATTTTAAGATAACCCTGTGCCAGCGCAAAGTTTTCATGATTGAAAAGAATACAGAATTCAGAACGGACTGCGGAGCGCGGAGCGCTCCAGAACGGGCTACGCCCCGCTGCGCTAACAGAATGCAGTTAGGGTGGATTCAAACTGCTTGAACCCCCCAGCTCATCGCCCCTATGGGTTCACCACTCATACAGAATTTCTCCAGCAATTCTGACTCTTTGGCGGAGCATAGGCGTGACTCCGCTCCACCAGTTCTAAGTTCTTTACTTGGTCAACAAAACTTTGATACTGTTTTTATGTTTTCTCTCCGTAGAGAAAATTATACTTGTTTCTTTACCAGTATATTTTCTAGTATCTATGATATTTTGAATACTTCATTTTTAGGGGTAACAGTTTTTATACAGTAGACAAAAGCTCTGTACCTTTACCAAAACTTTATCTTCTACGATCAACTCTTCAAGTAAAGGTGAAAACTAAGCCTAAAAAGTCCTACATCCTTTACTCATCACCTATGACACATGACTTATTTTTTCAGAAAATAATTAAGTTAACTGTTGTATAACCTGCACTAGAAAATTTCAAATTTAGCAGAAGAATTAGCGAAAAAGTCAGGGTCCTTGTGTTACCCTGAAATCAAGGGATTTAAATTTTTTGAGATATTCACACCACCAAAAAAAATAGCCACTCGGTATTTTTGCTTATCTGGTGTTGTGAGTCTGAATAAACTGTCGTGGACTGTAATCAAGAGATATATCTCATTGGTTATAGCCTCGGTGTCCGAACCTCTAAGGTTCGAACCATGCGCTTCCCCGTAAGGGGAAATGCGATGCTTGTTTAGCATAGCAAGAGCGCATACCTTGCGCAACAAGGTCAAGTGTTTGCGGAAAAATGCAGACTAGGTAGACTGCTGAAGCAGTGGTTCAGAGTTGCAGTTTGGTAATCTGACTACTGTGGTAGGTATAGTTTGCAAGAGAAATTGAATATGAGCAAGTTTAGTGCAGAGAGATAAAGCTCTACCTAGAATTTTGCATTGCAAAAAACAGCTACCAAAAGTCAATTTGCATGGCTGTCAGTTTGTTAATGTTATTCGATTTATATTTCTTGGACAGAAGTGCTGGTAGAAAAATGATTTACGGAAAAGTACCTATGATGATTTTTATGTTAGCTTCTGGTTATTTGTTAGCAGTTTATTTGCTACTAGCTCTAGCAAAGAGAACCGGAAAAAAAACCTCTCCTACAGGTGTTTCTTTGGCTTCTCAGGGAAAGCACAAGCAGGAAGTTACGGTAACACCAAAGGTTACTGAAGCAACAAGCCTTCATTAGTTATTAATCATTAGTCAAGGGTGAAAAGACTTTGACTAATAGCTAATGACTAGATATTATGTACTAGAAACTGCTGTATTTGTCAACTGCACTGCCTGAACAACTGGGTTATAACCCATCCACTGTACAGAGGACTGAGCGAATTGCTGTGGGCAACCACTGACAGCAAAGCGAGTTGGCAGAGGCGGGTAGGCGTTTCTCAAGCCCAAGATCTCTAAATCTTGGGCACAAGCTGCAACGACATATTCTGCTGGATCAACTAGCTTCACGTACGAGGGGAGAAGCGATCGCAGGACTGTTCCCAACAGAGGATAGTGAGTACAGCCATAGACTAATGTGTCTATCTCATGCTGTAATAGGGGTTCTAGATATGAGCGCGCCACCTGTACTGTGTAGGGATCATGAATGCGGTTTTGCTCTATAAGCGGCACAAACTCTGGGCAACTCACTTGAGTGACCTGGACTTCGGGATTTATCTCTAGGATAGCATGGCGATAGGCATTGCTTTTGGCTGTTGCGGGTGTCGCAATCACACCAATGCGCTTTCCACTTTGTACTGCTGCCCTTGCCCCTGGTAGGATAATGTCGAGGATTGGTAGAGAAAACTCCTCACGCACCGCCTCCAGCGCCAGTGCTGAACTGGTGTTACAAGCCATAACGACCATTTTGACACGCTGCTGTTGCAACCAGGTGAGGATTTCACGCATAAATTGTATAATCTCTGCTTGCGAGCGAATGCCATATGGAAGTCGAGCTGTATCCCCAAAGTAAATAACTGATTCGTTCGGGAGTTGGCGGTAGAGTTGGCGTAGTACTGTTAAACCACCTACGCCACTGTCAAAAATTCCAATTGGAGCACGTTGGGGTGCTTCAGAAAAATCGTCAAGATTGCCTTCAAAGGTAGAAAATGGAAACACAGGCGGATATCGTTAATGTGGTAGTTGTTAATTGTTAGCTACTAGCTATTAGTCATGATTTGTTAGTAGTTAGTTGGTAATTGTTAGTGGTTAGTTTTTCTTACGACTACCCACTACCCACTATCTACCTATCTTTGCCGTAGGTACAGTAGTATACCATTAGCAATTGCTTCTGCCATGCGATTTTGATATTCAGGGCTTCCCAGTCTAGGATTATCCTCCTGACCACTCATATAACCTGTTTCTACTAAAATCGAGGGCATAGAACTTTTTCTGAGAACATAGAATCTTGCTTTGCGTACTCCTCGGTCTCGTAGAGTAGGGATACTTTGGAGAATAGTACTGTGGACAACACGAGCCAGATCTAGACCGCTGTCATAATAGTAGGTCTCTAACCCATTCACATCAGGACGACTACTCACAGAATTAGCGTGGACGCTGACAAATAAATCAGCATTTGCTCGGTCTGCTATGTCCACCCGTCCTTGAAGTTCAACGAAATAGTCAGTATCACGCGTTAGCACGACCTGTACGCCATTTTGTTGTAGGATAGCTGCTATTCTTCTGCCAATCGGTAAAACGACATCTTTTTCCAGCAGTCCACCCAAACCAGGAGCACCAGAGTCTTTACCACCATGTCCGGGGTCAACAGTGACGACAACGCGCCCATTAGGCACTCGGGGGCGCTGCTGTGGCTGTGGAGTGAATAAGGGATTGTTACCTATTGGCGGTAATGGTCGTGGATTTGGTCGTGGTAGAGGGGGTAAACCAACACGGGGAGTTAACGGAGAAAACGAGCGTTGTAATTCCAAAGACAAAAGCTGACCACTCAATTGGTTAAGTAGCCCAATTCGCACTCCTGCTGCTGGCTGGATGTAGACGACAACGGTACGAGGATCTTGTTGTTGCAAGCGTATGCGGAGAACAGGGCTACTCGCATCAAAATTTGGACCTCTGACACTAGCAGCTAACTTAGCATTGGGAATGATGATTCGATATAGACCAGAAGCTCTATCCCAACCAGTATTAGCAGTATTGAGAGGTTGGTCGCCTCTAATCAGCAATTGCGTACCACCAGGAGTCAGTTCTACAGACTGAATTGTAGATAGTGAGTCACTAGCTGCTGGGATTAAGTTAGAGTTCTGGGGATTTATACTCCCAGATGTTTCTGAGTTAGGAAGTATACTACGATTATCTGTAGTATTTCTGGACAATTTGCTCGTATCACCATTAGGCAGAATAACCAAACCGCCAGAACCGCTCGTACTTGCTCGCCAGTCGGGGCTATTTTTGTCTACCCACAGCGTCATACGAACACCAGGTTGTGTTTTTAGTTGAGTGAATTCAACACGTTTTATACCAAACCTATTGACTGGCGAATTCTGCTGCAAGAAACGTGGTGAGAGAGCAGCACCAAGCATATCAACGTTAATAGCACTCTTGTCACTGCTACGAAATATTTGAATTCGCGGATTTACGCCATTTGTGCGGAGAAACAAACCATCACCCGTAACGCGTAAGCTCTCAATTTGAGTCAATCCTTGAGTATTGCTCAAAAGTGTTTGTTTTTGAGTTGCTCCATCTATAGTATTGACAACTGTGTCTTTACTTGCTGTTGAATCACTATTGACACCAGTGTCTTTACTGGTTGTGGAGTGAGAGCCAGACCTCACCACACTGTAGATATTAAAAGAAGTGTTTGGAGAAGATGAAGCAACTTGTTCAACTTGCGGTGTTGGTAATTGTACCGTCCAGTTACTGGAAGTTTTCCCTTCAAATTTCACCTGCTTTGGATCGAGGGTATAACCTGGACTAAGTTCAATGACTATACGAGTTGTTTGTCCATCAAACTGACCGACACGAATAGTACGAATTGAATGACTATTTACTGGCTGAATCAACTGCGAACGTCCAAGGTCAGTTTCAGGTAAATCGATAACCAGTCGCGTGGGATTGAAGAGGAGTTGCGCTTGAGGTTGAACAGAACCTTCTGTGTTGATTTCTAATCGGTTTTGACTAGCATCAAAACGCCAAAATTGCAGTTTCGCTGCTTGAACTGGCGACTTCAGCATGAAGATAATGGTAGTTGCAACAGTAACAGGTAATAGCCAGTTTATTTTCACAGTATTTTCTCCTGATTCGTACTTGTCAGAGCTGTCAAAATGTCAAAGTTTCAGAAAATCCTCACACTATCACCGCTCAAATCCTAGCTGCAAATACGTGGTTAGTTGGTATAAAGATGTTGATGGCGTTCAACTGTGGCATAACCCTCTCAGTTTTTGTATGCTTTTATGGCACAAAAAATGCAGTTTGCAAAGCATTAGATTACACCAATTTGAAAATAATAGAGTCGTCAATTTTGCTCATTTTTGCTTAACTTTGTGAGAACTTTATATTAATTTGTGTCATTGCTAGATATCTTAGAGGGTGTCAGCTCATGTGGTAAAGAGAACATATTGTCTAAAGTAAAATCCAAGGCGTAGAGTATGTCCTGTTGCCTAGAGTTGCTTCTTGACTTTCCCTGGTTCTTTTTTGAACGAGGGAGGAGTTTCCTCCAAAAACCCCTCAGCAATATACGGGCGATGCTCCTTTGGAGCCGCCCCAAGGAGCATCGCCTTCTGAGTAGCCAAGACGCTACGCCCCAGAGTGCTTGTGTGCAGGACGTATGACAGTGAGCTTTACCCAATTGCATAAACAAATGACTTATTGTGTCAAAAATTATATTTAATTTTTAAACAAAAGAGTAGTTTTAGGTAAGCCAGTGTTCCGGTGTCAGTTGGTAAAAGCCTGGAGACACGATGGATGTTTTGCATCTGAACAAGGGCAAGGATGTCAGATGACTTCAAACAGTGTTCCCTGACACCCTCCGTAAATCATGTCAAAATAATGTCACAATAAAAACCGGAACTTGAGTTCCGGTAAAGAGCTTGATTACAGCCAGTACCAACTGGTAGTCTGGCATTTTAAGTGCTTTACTTTTGCTTTAAGTACTGAAGCACACCACGAGCGATCGCCTCTGCCATTTGATTTTGATACAGTCGGTTTGACAGTTTAGCAGCGTCTTCTCGACCAGTGAGATAGCCTGTCTCCACCAAAATAGAGGGCATAGAACTTTTTCTGAGGACGTAGAATCTAGCTTTGCGCACGCCACGGTCTTTCACATTGACACTTCGGAGAATGCTGTTATGAACGATGCGAGCTAGGCTTAAACCGCTGTCATAATAATAAGTCTCTAAACCACTCACTTCTGGACGCTCTGCACCTGCTGAGTTAGCGTGGATACTCACAAAGACATCAGCATTTGCTTGGTCTGCCATCTCAACCCGTCCTGGAAGGGTGACAAAATAGTCAGCATTGCGGGTAAGTAACACTTGTACATTATTTTGCTGTAAAATTTCACCGATTCGTTTGCTGATAGGCAAAATAATATCTTTCTCTCGAATTCCCCCAATACCAAGTGCTCCAGAGTCTTTACCGCCATGTCCTGGGTCAACAACGATGATGACTCGTCCCTTAGGAGCGCGAGGATTTCGGGCGGGAGGATTGCTTGTTACATTCGGTGATAGCAAAGGTCGCGGGTTTGGTCGTGGTATTGCAGGTAAAGCAATTGGGGGTGCGATTGAACGGTTACGCTCTAATCCCAAAGACAGAAGCTGACCATTGAGTTGATTGATTTGCCCAATTCGCACTCCCGCTGCTGGTTGAACGTAGACGACAACAGTACGGGGGTCTTGTTGTTGTAAGCGGATGCGGAGAATAGGGCTACTCGCATCCAAATTTGGACCTTTGACAGAAGAAGCCAACTTAGCATTAGGAATGGTGATGCGGTACAGACCAGATGACTTCTCCCAAGCAGCATTAAGAGGAGAAGAGAGACGTTGGTCTGCTTTAATCAGCAGTTGCGTACCAGTCGCGCCTAGTTCCACAGACTCAATTGTGGAGATTGCGTTGCTTGCTGGTATCTCCACAGCAGCCGCGAAAGAATTATCTGATGAAGTATCAGAATAATTATTTCTAGGTAAGTTACCCGCATAACGATTCGGTAGAACGACCAAACCACTGGAATCACCAAAACTGCTTGTGCTTATGCGCCAGTCAGCGCTATCTTTGTCTACCCGCAGCGCCATCCGAACACCAGGTGGTGTTTTTTGCAGTTGAATCATTTCAACACGGTTGACACCATGCTTATTTATAGATCTATCGCGATCGCCAAAATTAGGTGACAAAGTGGCGCCAGGAATGTCAATAAAGATGGTCTTGCGATCGCGGCTGCGAATGATTTGAGTCTGAGGATTTCCACCACTAGTGCGCAGAAAAAAACCATCCCCTGTGACTTGTAGACTCTCAAGTTGAATTGTTCTTTCTGCAACAACAACAGCCTTAGAGAACTCAGGTTTTTTCTCAGCTTCAGAATCTATTGTCACCACACTGTAAACATTTCTTGGTGGCGAGATGACGACTTCTTCAGTTTTTGGACTTGGAGTTTTTGGGCTTGAAGATGGTGGCGAGGAGGCGACTCCCTCAGCTTGTGGTGTTGGTAATTGTACCGTCCAGCGACTCGCTGTTTTCCCTTCAAATTTTACCTGCTTGGGGTCGAGGGTATAACCAGGACTTAATTCAACGACTATACGAGTTGTTTGTGGGTCAAATTGACCAACACGAACAGACCGAATTGGACCGCCTACCGACTGCGTCAACTGTGGACGCCCAAAATCAACTCCTGGCAAATCAATAACCAATCGCGTAGGGTTAAAGACAAGTTGTGCCTGAGGTTGAACTGGACCTTGAGTGTTAATTTCCAATCGGTTTTGATTGGCATCAAAACGCCAAGATTGAAGTTTTGCTGCTTGTGCTGCTTGAGCAGGCGACGATAGCATCAAGAGACTAGTCGTTACAAAAGTACCAGGTAGTAACCAGTGGGTTTTCACAGTGTTTTCTCCTGATTCGTATTTATGAGAGCCGTCATGACTTAAGAAGCACCCAGAAAACAAAACGTAGAATTCAGTTATCAGTTATCAGTTATCAGTACACTTGTGTACTGATAACTGTGCTGAGTTCTTTGTTGGTCAAAGTTTCGGTAAATCCTCACACTATCACCGCCCGCACCTTGGCTTTAGTGGCAAAAGCATCATTTTCTGCTTTTATAAAGACACAGTGATAGTAGTCATTTTTTAGATGCAATCTGATTTTGGTGATAGGAAAGCGTATCATTTCCCTAATACTTATTAAGGTTTTACCATTAGGAGTAGAAGTTGTTCTGTATTAATCCTTCTCAGGAACTAAAATGAATGAGTGGCGTCAAATTCTAGCACGCCGCCAATAGTTTTTTCTGCCGCTATGGCATTTTTGATTTGTTAGGTTTTTGATTTTAGATTATCGATTGTTGATTGAATTGTTAGCTACTGATTTTTTTGAATTTTCACGCTTTGTTCTTCAATCACAAATCTAAAATCATTAGTCAATCCCAGTCAGTACCTAAATAAAAGAATAAAGTATGAAGGATACAGGCAAAGGATCAACAAAGACCTTGTACTTTAACTTTATACTTCAAAGAACATTCCCAATGTTGGTGACGTTTTAGAACAAACTCCTTAAAATTTTAATTTTAGGGGACGAAGATTTAGGGATAAAAGTTTCCATTGGAAAGAGTAAAGTTACAAATTCTTCATATTCTAGTGCTTGGATCACCTATAGCCAACCTGCTTGGTGTACGATGTCCTGAAGGAGCATCACATACCCATGAGAAATAATACGGACATTGGATGAATGTGCCCGGAAATATCGGGGATTTTGTCGCTAGTACAGACTCCAACAATCGCAACACCGACAAAGCCATTGGCAGAGTCAGCTGTTGCCAAAATTGGTAAAGAGAAACAAACAGAAAACCTCAATCAGAGAAATTGAGAACTCCGTACAGGTCTAAGTACAGACGCTGTAAATAATGCGTCTGTACTCTAGATTTTTATTTATCGTCCTGAGAATTTGGTGGTTCCATGACCAATGATTTTTCCGAAGAATCGTCTAAAACCAATTCCTCTGTAACTGTAGGTGCCGTTTTTGGTTCTGGAAATACGAACCGCAAAAGGGGAGGGGCTATAAAGGTTGTTAGGATGACCATCATAATAATTGCTGCCTCCAAAGGTTTTGAAAGAATGCCAATGGAGGAGCCAATACCAAGAAACACCAATCCTACCTCGCCTCTAGGAATCATACCTACACCAATTGCCAAGCGGTTGAGTTGAGGTTGACCAAACACACTCAAACCAGTGACAACTTTACCCAAGATGGCAACAACGATCAGAAAAATCGCCATTACTAAACCTTCCTGGTTGCTGGGAATTGCTGGGTTTAAAACTCCTAAATCAGTTTTTGCGCCAACAGTCACAAAGAAAATTGGCACTAGTATATCAGCAATAGGGACAACTTGCTTTTGTAGTTCTACACGCTCGTCTGTTTCGTCTAAAACCAAACCAGCAGCAAAAGAACCTAAAATTGCCTCTAATTGAATGGCTGCAGCAAAGTATGCCATCACAAAGGCAAAGATAAATGCTGGTATAACTAATCCACCACGAGTTTTTAGTTTGTTAGCAATTGCTACAAAGGTATTACTGAAAAGATTTCCTAGAACAATTGCACCCAACAAGAAACTACTGGCACTAATGATTAGATAAATGACTTTGCCAACATCCACTGAACCATCTTTTGCAAGACTTGCCACTACTGCTAAAACGATAATTCCCAACACATCGTCAATAACAGCAGCACCTAAAATAATTTGCCCTTCTTTTGAGTTAAGACGCCCAAGTTCTGATAGTACCTTGGAAGTAATACCAATACTCGTAGCAGTCAGAGCCGCTCCAGCAAAAATCGCTGGTATCGCTGGAATGCCAAACAAAGTCATCAATCCTACCGTACCAGCAGTAAAGGGTACTACCACACCCACTACTGCTACCACAGTCGCTTGCATACCAACAGCTATCAAGTCTCTGATGTTTGATTCCAAACCAATTTCAAACAGCAGAATGATGACACCGAGTTCTGCTAATACGGAAATGACCTCAGACTGCGCCGTAAAGACAGCATCAGCAGCGTCTGGACTCAGACCAGCAGTGCTTTGAAGGAAGGTCATGATTAAAGAGCTGGAACTATCTGCCCCCCCTTCTGGAAACACCAACAGATGGAGAACAGAGATACCTACTACTACACCTCCTACCAATTCCCCTAACACTGGCGGTAACCCAAAGCGGTTTGATAGTTCCCCGCCAACTTTACTGGCAAGGTAAATGACGACTATACTGAGCAGCACTGCTGCCAGTACCATTGAACTATCTGCTGTTTGTGTCGCTGTTGCTAACAAGGGAAATGAGAAGGTTATAAGATCTAACTGCATCGGTTATTTTGGAAAATCCTTCCCTTTCAATTTACAAGTTTGTTGAAAGTTACTATCATAGACGTGCTAGAGAAAGCATTAATAAATGAATTGATACGCCTGTTAATTCGAGAAGGCGCTCCCAGTGAGACTCTGACACTGGCACTACGGATAGTCTTTGAAGGCGTAGTAAATCAAAACCTTCAAAATTTCCGTCCTGCTTAATTTGGGTTAGGGTGACTGGCTGAGGTACTCTTCGTACGGCTCGTACCTGGATAACGACCCGTTTACCATCGTCTAATTTTGGGTCGGGGTAAGGTTGAGTGACGACCTCCGCTACACCTATCACTCGCCGCTCTTTACCTGTGTGGTAAATAAGGACCAAATCACCAATTTCCATCGTACGCAGATGCTTAAGAGCCAATGGATTGCTCACTCCATCCCAAATTGTACTGCCATCCCGTTCTAAATCGCAGTAGGAATACTCTTCTGGTTCTGTTTTCAGCAGCCAGTATGGCACAAATATTCTCCTTTATTTGTTTGCAGTTAACAATTGACATTTAACAGTGAAGTGACAACTCTTTTTCAGTTTCTAAAAATGTAACTGTTTAGACTTTTGGCTGTAGTCGTGTCAAAGTAAAAACATACCTCCTGTATGGACATATTGCTAGTTGTCTGTTCAGGGATGGATTAGGGAGTGTGAGTTGTGAGTTGTGTGTTGTTTTTTGTTAGCAATGAGAGGTTAAGTAGGTCAACATTGAAAAACGTAAAATACAGTCTTTGCGATTACTTCGCTACCCTATGGCTACGCCACGCCTTACGGCTATCGGGAAGCCGCTAGCCCCGTTCGGGGGCGCTGCGCAAACGCGTCTACACTGCGTTCCGTATGCCCTCCCTTGCCCGCTGCGCTAACGTAATGACATTTCACGTCTAATTAGGTTGAGCTACTTAGTTGTTGATGAGAGCTAACCTCTCACGACTTTCCACAACTTCATCCAATCTCCATAAATGAATACTTTTTAGAGGAGTGAACGTTTTGTGAATACAAATGCTGTATTTGGTTCGCAGTTAAATGCTCTTAACTTGTGGAAATTTCTATCTTTAACATTGCTTGTATGTGTCAGTTTTACCCAACCTGCTTTGGCGCAGCAGAAAGAGAGGATGTTGCGTACTCTGACTGTCAATGGTCGCGCAATGGAGGCAATTCCTACAACTTTGTCTCAAGTTAGTTTGGGAGTGGAGGTTCAAGGAAAAACAGCGCAGCAGGCGCAACAAGAAGCTGCTCGCAGATCATCAGCTGTGGTTGCTTTACTCAAGAGCCGTAATGTGGAAAAATTACAAACCACTGGCATTACTCTTAACCCAATTTATAATTACGACAATAAAGTGCAGCGTATTACAGGGTATGCTGCTTCTAACGTTGTGAGTTTTCGCATTCCGACTGACCGCGCTGGGACTCTGTTAGATGAAGCTGTCAAAGCTGGTGCGACTCAAATTAGCGGTATTAGTTTTGTTGCTAGCGATGAGGCGATCGCCCTTGCTCGACAACAAGCATTAAAGGAAGCCACTCAAGATGCTCAACAGCAAGCTCAAGCTGTTTTGAGTGTTTTAGGTTTACAGTCTAAAGAAGTTGTCAGTATTGAAGTGAATGGAGCCAGCGCACCTCCACCGCCACCAAGACCTGTTGCGCGTGCTGAGTATGGTAAGCTGGCAGCACAAGATGCTTCCACCCCGATAGTTGGCGGTGAGCAACAGGTGGAAGCTGTGGTGACGTTACAAATTAGTTATTAGTCATCCTGGCTGTTTTCCCAAGGAGTGTTAGCTCAGTACAGCTGCTTCTATGGAATTGAGAGCATTTTCAAAATCGTCATTCACGATTTGAATATCAAACTCATCAGCAGCACTGATTTCTTCTTGAGCATGACGTAGACGACGGGCGATCGCCTCATCTGAATCCTGTGCGCGACCACGTATCCGTTTTTCTAATTCACTCATAGAAGGTGGCAAAATGAAAATGCTGAGGGCGCCAGGATAAGAAGCACGAATTTGCCGTGCTCCTTTTAGCTCAATTTCCAGCACAACCCTCTTGCCAGAGCGAACTTGGTTCATTACGGCTTCTCTTGGAGTACCGTAATAGTTACCAGCGAATTCTGCCCACTCCAGTAATTCGCCTGCAGCTACCAATTGTTCAAACTCTCTACGGCTGACGAAATAATAATCTTTGCCGTTCATTTCCCCTGGACGAGGAGAACGAGTCGTCACAGATACAGAGTAATGCAGTTGGGGATGACGCTGTAAGAGCGATCGCATTAAAGTGCCTTTGCCAACTCCACTGGGACCAGTCAAGATAATCAGCTTGCCAACAGGAGGGCATTCTTTGGTAGTAGCACCACTTTTGGTGGTTATAACTTGCATCATCCGCTTAGCTTGTGAATTAATTAGTAGATACTATTCATTGAGTCGTGAGTAGAATGACTCCTGACTAACGAGGTTTTGTAGTCTGGGTGACATAAAACCAGTTTAATTCACATGGTACTGCTGGTATGGCGCAAATAGGCGTGGGACTATAGATTTACCTTTAAGTCAATTATCTACAGCTTGATGGTGATCACGAGTGATCACAAAGCGATTCGCTACCGTTTCCGGCTGAATCGCTGAAAGAATAACGTGACTGGAATCAGTGACAATAACAGCCCTAGTACGGCGACCGTAAGTTGCGTCGATCAGTTGACCGCGATCGCGCGCATCGGTGATGATCCGCTTAATCGGGGCAGACTCTGGACTGACAATGGCAACTACTCGGTTGGCAGACACGATGTTGCCAAAGCCGATGTTGATTAACTGAATGTCCATAAAAAAACTGACGCTAAACGCGGTGAAAGAAGCTTTTAAAGAACTATTCTCCATGTTATCCACAAAAAATAGGAGTTACAACGCTTAAACTCACGTCAGTCTCTGTTTTTAAGTTAATGAATGCCTTTTTTAGCTATTTATGAGCCAAGGATACTAAAAATATACCTAAAGACATAGGCTAACTCATGCAAATCAAGCTTAAGAACTGCTATGCATCCATAGCGGTTCTCATTTGGATGCCAGTAGACTTTGATTCCACTGCGGCTTTGGTTGATGCCAGAGCCGGGGTGAGCAACTTCTAAGCTGTCGCGCCTAGAATCTGCCTAAAAATGCAGAAAATGGTAAAAAGCGCAATAAAATTACTGAAAGGAACAATTGCGGACTTACCTACAACAGTTCAACTTGTTGAGGTTTGCGGTAAAGTATTGCCGACTATTGCTACATTTTTTGGTTTGGCATAGGTAACAGTCCTAAATCATTCGTGTTAGCGGAGCGTGCGCCTTAGCGCTCAACTCTCTTTTTTCCTCCTCTGCGCTCTGGAGCGCCTCTGCGGTTAATTCAATCAAAAGTTTTTTCAAAAATCATCTAGGATTGCTATATATGAATAACCTACAGAAATCCTCCGCAGGCTAAAGCCAAACGGAGGAAACACGACGCATTATTTGTACAAACGGGGATAATGCAATTAGCCGATAAGTTCTTTCACCTTATTGATGATGCCTTCAGGGTCAATTCCTTGATGGGGAAACTGTTCCCACAAACCGCCACAACCTTCTTTATGAGTTCCCAAGTGAGCAAACTTTGGTGTCAATCCACGCTCAAGTAACCAAGTACCAAAACGACTACCCAATCCTGTACGGCGATTGAATGATTCAACTACCAAGACAAAGGGCGCTTTACCAACTTTCGCAAGCGTTTCTTCATCAATAACGTTGAGTGTCGGCTTATTAATTAAACCAACGTCAATTCCTTGTTGTTTGAGGCGTTCCACCGCATCGAGCGCACGGTATAATCCTTCACCAAAGCTGATGATATAACCAGCAGTTCCTTCACGCACAACTTCATCTTTACCAGGAGTAAAGGTGTAAGTTTCGCCGTATAAATCTTTGCCATTGGCATCGAGAATATTCGGAGTTTTGGAGCGGGTGGAGAAGATAAATCTTAGTCCGGGCTCGAAGAATACTGCTTCAACACAAGCTTTCATTTGAGCAGCGTCAGCGGGGAAGTATAACCGCGTTTCGTAGCCGTCATCTAACCCGTTGTCGGCGAACATATTGTTTAAGCCGAAGTGACAGGTGTTGTCCGCCATGTCATCTACACCTGAGTGAGAGAAGTGACACAGGACGTTGGAGTAGTTCAGCCGCGCCATTGTGATTTCTGAAACGCACATCTCCAAGAATGCGCTGAATGTACCGAAAATACCCTGCTTACCTTCTTCCATACCGAAACCAGCGGCGGCGGAGAAGTTTCCCCGCTCCATGATACCGGAACTCACGAATATTTCTGGGTAGGTGTCGTGAATCTTCTTCAGTCCGCAGGAGCCTTCGAGGTCACTATCGATACACATCACCTTTTCTTTACGCTCGGTTTCACTCATGCGACCGAGGACGGATACGACTGCTTCACCAAAGACGTTGCGGTTAGAACCCCATTTGTCACCGGAACCGATGAAGGTATACTCATTCTTGGGTTTTGGAATGCTTTTGAGGACTCTAACGGCTTCTGTGAGTCCGCGCTTTTCTAAGTAGGCGATCGCCTTATCCACGGGAATCACATCGTGACCATGAGTCGAACCTTCAATACCTTCAATTCCCACAGCCATCTTGCGCTTGTTGACCAAAGCAACAGGTCCATCAGTCGTTACTGCTTCACAGATGCGACGATACAAATCATCCAAGTCTTCGCCATCTCCTTCATTCACGTTCAGTCCGTGACCAGCCAGTGTCTTACCGACACTAAATCCTGGTAGGTATTGAGAAGGATGTCCGGCAATGGTGACATCATTATCGTCGATAATGAGTTTTACATTAAGATTTTTCGCAACTGCTAGACGTGCTGCTTCCGCGTCGTTACCTTCCTGCTGGGAACCGTCTGATCCAAGACTGACAATCACCTTATCAGGATTTGCCAGTGCGACACCATTGATGTAAGGCCAAATGTGTCCCAGGCGTCCGGAACTGAACTTTACTCCAGGTGTCAAGCCGAGTTCGGGGTGTCCAGGTAGTTTTGCATCAGCTTCGCGGTAATGAACAAGTTGCTCAGCGCTTAACTCACCATGCAATACAGCCATGAGGTACTGTGTAGCAACGCGGTGTCCAGCCTCATCAAAGAAAATTGGCACGAACTTATCTGGTGCTCCCCGGAATAAGGCATCAAGGATAACGACCTCTGGTACTGTATCGTAAGCACCACCAGTATGACCGCCTACACCCCTAGCAGCTCCTGTGGCTGTGAAGAAAACGATCGCATCGCGACAGAGTTGAATATTGGCTTTGAGTGTCTCCCGTTGTTCATTGGTCAGAGTCGGATTCGCAGGGTTCAGTGCTATTTGCTTATAAGCACTAAGGTTAATAGGAAAACTGGCTGTAGCAATAGTCATGGTTGATATTCCTGTATGTAGATGAATGACACAAGCAGAACCGTCCTCTTTGACGGTACACTGCAACGGGAAACTATATTGTTATGGTTGATTGCAACAAACATTCGCTCCACACTCGCTGCTCAAACATTCAAAATTATGAATTCAAAAGATTTTTTTGACTTTTGACTTTTGACTTTTGACTTTTGAATTCCCTGGAAGGGGGCTGACCTCAGTGTATCGCGAGTATCGATAATATTCAGCGGAGAACTTGAGAAAGGATACTGAGACTCCAGTGAATTTTGTTGCCCAAATTTTGCAGTTTCTGCAACAGACATACCCTTGCACAAGGAAGCTTTTCTCCTCTCATCGTGACACACAACGCAACCTCACCCATCCACGGCTGTCCTTAGACTGCTTTGAATAGTATGAAATGCTGCGGTTCTCCAAATCAAACAACAAGTTATAGATAAGTATAAATGCTTATGGCGTTTTGTGAACAAGATAAATAGGAAAGATGAGAAATTTTCAATGATAGAGCCAAGTACGGTATTACAGGTGTTTCTTTCATAGGACTTACGCACCACCTTCTAGAAACCCGGTTTCTTCGTTCGTGTTTGGTTGCGAAACAGACGATTTTTGGTAGAAACCGGGTTTCTTTGCGTAAGTCCTGTTTCAAGAACTGCACGCCTTCAAACTCCAGTCAATTAGGTTGAGCAACTTAATTAAGAAGTTTTTGCAAAGATTTTATGAAGAAATATAAAAGCTTCATGAAGTTTAGAAGGAATTGATATTTTCGGTAGAAAAAGATGCAAATAATATTCAAGGTGCATACCTTCTCAGACAACTTCAGCTTTTAAAGCTTCATCTGAGTAAGAGTAAAGAGTGTTCTTTGACGGTACCAAGCGAGAAAGTTCAACAACTTGCTTGCCCAGAGTAAATCGACTGAATAACGGGTGTCTACCGCCAGCCAAAGCTTCTCAAGCTTTTCAACCGCTGGAATCCTAATGCGACGTACAGATGCTGATGGTTGCTTTGTCAAGTGTCTTTGCAGCAAACCCGTAATCACAAGAATTTACTATGTACAACCAAATGCTTCGGGCTTTCACTAGAACTAGTCCAATGTTGATTGACTCTCAACTAGCAAAGGTCACGAAAGTGACTAAAAGCGTTACACCACAAACCAAGGTGATTGTCCTCGACACTACAGAGAACAAAAGCGCACAAATTGTCAAAATGTTTATCCCACATCTAAATATCTCTGGTGTCCCTTTCCTACCAACAGTCCGAAAGTCAGCAATTAGGGACAACCCAACTCAACAAACAAACCGCTCCGAAAAACCTATACACAACTAGTCAAATATAGACAAAGCTGTACAAAATCGGAGCGTGCAGACTAAGACTTTCGAGTCTACGATTTTTGAGTCATGACACCTACAAATGAACGCCAGTTTGTAGACGGCAGTCGCAGCCTACGGCTCGCTCCGCTAACATGGGGGAAACCACGGCAGGTGGCACTCTCGGAGGAACCTCAACGCCAGAACAAGCGTGAGGGAAACAAGGACTGCAGTACTGGCTCCGCAACGCACTGCCTCCCCAAGACCGCGCTGCCTCCTCTGTCGAAGATGGTTAAGCAATCAGTGAACAGGTTTATAGCTGTAGTGCCATCTTCTCAACAAGCTCTGAAATCATTGTCGAGGCAAACATTACTTAGTGATAAGGATGACAGAATATGTCAAATTATTGTTTTCTTATTGATGCGAATAAAACTCCGCTTAATCCAGTTCATCCAAGTCATGCGCGGAAGTTACTTGATTGTGGGAAAGCAGCGGTATTCCGTCGTTATCCGTTCACTTTGATACTGAAACGAGTTGTTGAAAATCCATTGGTGCATCCACTGACGCTCAAAATTGACCCAGGCTCTAAGTTTACTGGCATCGCGCTGATTACAAACGGTGGGGAAGTTATATGGGGAATGGAGTTGCAGCACCGTGGTCAACAAATCAAAGATGCTCTGGAACATCGTAGAGTAGTGCGTAGAGGAAGGAGAAACCGAAACACTCGTTATCGGCAAGCACGTTTCCTTAATCGCAAACGTCAGGCGGGCTGGTTGGCTCCATCATTACGGCATCGTGTCTTGACAACTGAAACCTGGGTAAAACGACTTCAAAAGTTTACTCCCATTGGTTCAATTGTTCAAGAACTGGTTAAGTTTGACACTCAAGCAATTCAAAATCCTGAGATTTCTGGAACTGAATATCAACAAGGCACTTTGCATGGTTACGAGTGCCGTGAGTACTTGTTAGAAAAATGGAACCGACAATGTGCTTACTGCGGAGTCAAAGATGTTCCATTAGAGATAGAGCATATTCAGCCAAAGTCAAAAGGTGGTTCAGACCGCATCTCTAATCTCTGTTTGGCTTGCCACAAGTGTAATCAGCGCAAAGGAAGCAGAGATATCAAGGATTTTCTCAAAGGTAAGCCTGATGTATTGCATCGAGTACTGAGACAAGCTAAATCACCTTTAAAGGACACAGCATCTGTAAACAGTACCAGATGGTCACTATTCAACGCTTTAAAGTCTTTTGGACTCCTTGTCAGTACAGGGACAGGTGGTCAGACTAAGTTCAACCGGATTCGGTTTGAGCTACCAAAAGCACACTGGATTGATGCGGCTTGTGTTGGTGTGGTTGATGCAATCAAACTTGTTACAACCAAAATCCTCAAAGTGAAAGCTACTGGTTTTGGTGGCAGGCAACGATGCCAAACAGACAAGTTTGGTTATCCACAAAAGCATCGTCCATTGCGTCCAATATTCGGTTTTTGTACTGGTGACATTGTTCGTGCTGATGTTCCAAAAGGTAAATACGCCGGGACTTTTACAGCACGAGTCTGTCCAATGTCTCATGGTTACGGTGAGTTTGTTATCGACAAAAAACGGAGGTCAATCAAATTGGAGTATTTAACACCTGTTCATCGAAAAGATGGCTACGACTATGCCTAGACCTATACAAAATGACCAGATTTGTACAGATGTGTACAGAAATAAAGTGACAGTTTCTAACCCTCAATCAGTGAACAGTACACAGTACACAGTAAACAGTAAACAGTAAACAGTCGGTGCATGCGTCATTCACATGTTTGCGTAACTGATAACTGATAACTGATAACTGATAAATAAAAACCACTCTGCTTCTTAACTTAACAAGAGTAGGCAAGAGCATCAACATCAGATGTTCTTACCAGGCTCTATGGTGGTTCTGATTGTGCCAAGGAACGTGAATGAAATCACTTGCAAAATTTAGAATCTCTGCACAGGCATAGCATTGCTGTGCTTCTACCCGGAAACTGGAGGTTGAGAAATCTTTGTTCTTAGGGGTGACTAGTACACCGGGCGCGTAAATAAACCTACCATTATGACCATGACTTGATAGGCATGGTCAGAAGGTTGTTGCTTATCGATACTTCATCTGAATCGATGGGTACTTTACTCCTAAGATGCACATTTTATAACCCTTATACAGCAAGGCTTTCACCAAAGCTAATAAAAATGTGCTTCTTTCAAAAGTTGCGAGGGGGTTTGATACTTTTGACTTTTGAATGCGTGACTTTTGACTTCCCCCTCGTGGGGCGCTTACATCTAGACCACTTTGTTGGTTATTGCTCATCAGTTATTTGGTCAAGACAAACAACAAATAAGGATTGATAGAACATGAGTACTATTACCGTTACTTCTAATGCCGACAATGGTGCCGGTTCTCTGAGAGAGGCGATCGCTCAAGCACAATCAGATGATACGATTCAATTTGACTCCAGTCTTTCCAATCAAACCATTACCCTCACTTCAGGTCAGCTCACGGTTGAAAAAGACCTAACAATTGATGGTTCAGGTACAACTGGTCTAACTATTAGCGGCAATAATACTAGCCGGATTTTTGATGTCACAGAAGGTGGCTCAAGTTTTACAGTGCGAAATTTGACCCTTGCCAATGGAAAAGCTAGTGGAGAAGGTGAAGAAGGTTCCGGAGGTGCAATTCGGACAGTCACTAGTGATCAGCTCACCACTCTCAACGTAGAGAACACGACGTTTAAGAATAACAGCTCTTCAGGAGATGGAGGGGGTGCGATTTGGGCAGGCTTTAACACCGCTAACACAATCACTAACAGTGTATTTGATAGTAATGATGGCACTGCTGGTAAAAGTGAACGCGGCGGCGGTGCGATTGCTGTCCTAAATAATAGTACTCTCACTGTGAAAAATAGTGAGTTCACCAATAACAAAGGAACTAATGGCGGTGCAATCAACAGTGTATTGAGCACACTAACAGTAGAAGATTCTACTTTCCTCAATAACGACTCAACCGCTGGAGGTTCGATAGGTCCCAATACCATAGGTTACGGTGGTGCCATCTATACTGATGGAGCAAATGCCTCTGGAGAAAATTACGATCATGGTTCGCAAGGGGGCACAATTACCATTCGTGATAGCTATTTTGAGGGCAACAAAGCTGCCGGACAAGGGGGAGGACTCTTTCTATATGCTTATCCCCCAGACAAGATCATTGTTGAAAATTCCACAATTACCAACAATGAAGTCGTTGAGGACAGTCAAGGTGATTCACTCGGCGGTGGTCTGCGAATTGGTAACGCTGAGTTTACTATCAACAACACCAACATCACAGATAATCATGCACTTGATCAAGGTGGTGGTTTGTGGGTAGGGGAAGAATCCTCAGGTACCATTAGCAACAGTACTTTTTCTGGTAATCGAGCCGAGAGTGCTGACGGCAAAGATGGTCTGGGTGGAGCAATCGCTTTGGCTAATGGCTCCAATCCCGTCACTATTGATAGTACGACCGTTGCTAACAACTACGCCGGGTGGCAAGGTGGAGGTATTTCTGGAGGAGGTTCATCCACCACTGTCACAAACTCAACCTTTGCAGATAACGTTGGCAATAATGGAGGCAATGGTTGGAACATTAAGAACCAAGTGACTGAGCAATTAAGTGATGGTGGGGGAAATACCCAATGGCCAGCCAAAAACTCAAATGATCCCACTGACATCAATGTCACAGCATCTATTAACATTGCACAGCCCGATTTAAGTCATTTGCAAAATACTACCCAAAGTGGAGAAAATTCTGTTAGTAGCAATGACTCTAGCCTTGGTACGTCAAGTAACCTTATTCCAGCATCTGTTGACAATAGCTCAAGTAACGGTACTTCTGTAGACTCCACAAACAACACTACTTCTGTAGACTCCACAAACAACACTACTTCTGTAGACCCTACAAACAACACTACTTCTGTAGACCCTACAAACAACACTACTTCTGTAGACCCCACAGGCAATAGTGCCAATGATAGCCTGACTTCTGGCGCTCTTAATGGAAATAGCTCTGACAATGGTTCAGATGGTAGTCTGACTCAAGTGCCTACCAGTAACGATGGCTCTAACAGCAGTACTCCTGTATTCACTATTGGTAGCGATTGCCTGCTGTGTGGTGATCTCACTGCAAACGATAATCTTTACTCCAATAGCCAACAAACTCTTACAGAAGGCGAGGGAATTGACAACTCTACGCTCACTTCTGGTCTAAACTCTGAATGGAATTCTAACTGGAACTGTGGACAAGACTATGTAAGCTTGTTAGACACTCTAAGTCCAACTCAGTTGTCATTCAGCCAGTCAGGTCAGGATAACTGGAACGTAAACAACACTCAGGGTCAGTCAACAACCAGCTTGGAAAGCGTCAACACTTCGACGCTTGCGAGTAACTCCCAATCTTTGTCTGGGCAAAATTACTCAACTTCAACTTTGTAAGCGTGTCGTATGCTGGATGAATCACTGTCTATGAAGGCTACACTGATGATGCATTACGACCTCCAACCACGCACACTAGTGCAACGCTCACACCGCGTCACACCCTGTAGGCGTGTATGGCTCGTTCTGCTGGGGCTCATCACCCTTGTCCTATCTTGCACGCTACCAATCATGGCTCAGGAGAGCAAGCAGACCCCACAAGCCGACTTCTTACTGGTGTCGAACAGTAGCAACATGACGGGCAAGACACGCGATCCTGCCGATTGGCCATTTGATGCGAAGAGCCCGTGGAACATGCCCATCGGATCTGGAGCGGAGTTCAAGCCAGTGAGTTCGCCCCAGTGGACAACGGAGGCGCTGAAGTACGGTCTGATGATCAATTCAACAGAGTGGACTATCCCGATTTTGTCGCCAAAGCATCTGATCCGGTTCGTAAAATTTACAGTATGGACGACCCCAACACCGTCTTCGAGGTGCGCGTACCAGACTCCGCTGCACCTGATTCTATGGAGGACGGTCATCTGCACATCATCGACGAAACACACAATTTCGTCATTGAGATGCTCTGGGCAAAGAGGCGGGCTGATGGTAACCTTGAAGCACCGTACCCCAACAAAATTGACTTGAAGGGCGCTGGGGTCTTTGACAAATACCACGGATCGTGTGCCTACGGCGGGTCGTGTACGGCTGGGCTCATCCGCAAGGGAGAGCTCCACAACGGGATCCAACACGCACTGCGAATTTCCATCACGACTGACGTCTTAAATAAGAACACCCCTAATGGAAAACCTTACGTATGGCCTGCGAACTGGGCTGACGACGGCGATGGCAGAAGCTATACAGGGACGGGAAATGTGTACATGGGCTCGTTGCTGGCAATCCCGCCGGACGTAGACATTGAGGCTATTGCGGGACCACAGGGCACACCGCTCTACGAACTCGCTCGCGCCCTCCAGGACTACGGTGCCTACGTGGTGGATCGCGGACACCTTAACCTGTACGCCGAACCCTCAGCGCACGAAGAGGTCAACGAGCTTCCATGGGAAGGTCTGCAAGTACTGCCAAAGTACCTTCAGGTAGTAGCGAACAACACTTCACAGAGCGTTGGTGGTGGCGGGACACCTCGTCGTTCGTTGGCTCCTCCGTTCGCAAACGAGTAGTTGGTGCTGGAGAGTTCTCAACAAACTAGAGCCATATTGGCTCTTTTTCTCTATCATAACGGGAGGCTGAGCTTCCGTGAAAACGTCACCAGGCTCAACCTAGTAACGATAATAAAGATGTGAGTCATGCACAGCCGTCAACAGGGTCAGAAGCTGAAGAGGATTACTGCTGATCTAAACGTAGCACTGCCATAAAAGCTTCCTGAGGTACATCCACTGTACCCACAGATTTCATTCGCTTTTTCCCTTTTGCCTGCTTCTGCAAGAGTTTCTTCTTCCGGCTAATGTCACCGCCGTAGCATTTGGCAAGCACGTCTTTCCGCAATGCCGGAATATGTTCACTAGCTATAATTTTACTGCCAATAGCTGCCTGAATTGGTACTTTGAATTGATGGCGAGGAATCAATTCTTTGAGTTTTTCTGCCATTGACCGCCCAACGTTATATGCTTTATCTCTGTGGACAATCATTGCTAAAGAATCAATTGGCTCGCTATTAATTAAAATATCGAGTTTAACAAGGGGATTTTCTCGGTAGCCAATCAGGTGATATTCCATGCTGGCATATCCGCGTGAGCGAGACTTCATTTGGTCAAAAAAGTCAGTCACAACTTCTGCCAAGGGCAATTCGTAAGTGAGTGTCGTGCGTCCTTGGGTGAGATATTTCATATCTTTGAAAACACCACGCCGATTTTGCGCCAACTCCATCAAAGTACCGACGTAAGTTTCCGGCGTAATCATATCCACTTGAACGTAGGGTTCTTCGATTTTTTCCCGTTCGTTGGGAGAGGGTAGGTGACTGGGGTTGTCGATGTACTCTTCCTCGCCCTTAATGGTATGCACCTTGTAAACTACGGAGGGAGCAGTAATGATTAAGTCTAGGTCATACTCTCGCTCTAGGCGTTCTTGCACAATTTCCATGTGCAACAAGCCTAAAAAGCCGCAGCGGAAACCAAAACCCATTGCGCTTGAGGTTTCTGGTTCAAAATGCAATGCTGCATCGTTGAGTTTCAGCTTATCTAAGGCTTCGCGCAAGTCTTCAAATTGATCAGCATCAATGGGGAACATCCCACAGAAGACCATTGGGTTAGCTTCTGTGTAACCAGGCAATGGTTCAGTAGCTTTGGCATTGGACAAGGTCATTGTATCTCCCACCCGTGCATCAGCCACAGCTTTAATTGCTGCGGCTAAATAACCGACTTCCCCAGCGTGTAGTTCTTCAACCTGCTTTTGGGTGGGAGAAAGCACTCCTAACTCGTCAATTTCGTATTCCTTGCCAGAAGCCATCAGGTAAATGCGATCGCCCTTCTTGAGTGTGCCATCCATCACTCGAAAATAAACAATGACTCCTCGATAACTGTCGTAGTAGCTATCAAAAATCAATGCTCGTAAGCGGTCGTTTACCGTGTTCTGTGGCGGTGGTAAACGCTCGACAATTGCCTCTAAAATCTCATCAACGCCAATTCCTTCTTTCGCAGAGGCGAGAATTGCACCACTGCAATCTAAACCGATAATTTCTTCAATTTCCTTGATAACCCGCTCTGGTTCTGCTCCAGGCAAATCAATTTTATTCAAAACCGGGATAATTTCCAAGTTATGCTCTAAAGCTAAGTAAACATTTGCTAAGGTCTGAGCTTCCACTCCTTGAGAAGCATCTACTACCAAAAGCGCACCTTCGCAAGCAGCAAGACTGCGAGACACTTCGTACGAGAAATCCACATGACCTGGAGTGTCAATTAAGTTAAGTACATAAATCTGACCATCCTTTGCCTTGTAGTTCATTCGGGCAGCTTGCAGCTTAATGGTAATGCCGCGCTCCCGTTCCAGATCCATGTTGTCGAGAAACTGTTCTTTCATCTCCCGCTGATCTACAGTGCCTGTCACTTGTAGTAAGCGGTCTGCTAAAGTCGATTTTCCGTGGTCAATGTGAGCAATAATACAAAAATTACGAATGCGAACTGCGGGGACGTCAGTCATAGACTTCTTTGCTTTATCAGCAACAAGGAATAAAACAGCAATATACTTAACGTATTTTAATGCTTTCTTAGCTAAGACGGTGCTATTGGGAGGTGAGATGAGGTGATGGGGACAAGGGGACAAGGGGACAAGGGGACAAGTGAGATAACTAATGACTAAGTACAAGATTTCACAAGTTCGTAGCGTTATTAAGCCTCCTCAAGCTTTACCAGTGGATCATTCAATTCATCACGAATTTATGAAATGCTGTACTAAGGACTAAGGACTATTGACTAATGACTACTGACAAATGAATATTGACTTGTAGACTTTCAAAAGAGGATATGAAGGTCTATCCATAGCTTCTCGTATTTACCAGTTAGAGGCGTACAATAAACAACAAGAAGTACAAAATACGGACTTCATGGGCGACGGCTACCCGCAATAGCCCTACTGGTTTGAATAGAGCGACTTTACAAAGCCTTGGAAAAACGAATTCAGAGTATATCTTCCTATGAATATGAAAGAAAAAGCTACCGATGCGGAACAAAGACTTGCCGATAAGGTAGAGATTGCTATTCGCTTAGACTCCGAGTTACTAGAACAAATTCACCATCTCACCAATGACCCAAGCAAAGTGATTGAGGTGGCGATCCGTCAGTGGTTGAGGGGTGAAAGCCCAAGAGATGATGAACTGACGCGCACACCTGTACGTAAACCTTTACCATCTCGAGGGGAATGGAACGATTAAACTCAAAAAACTAAAAAAAGTAAAAAATAAGACACATCTGGAGGATTAAAAAATGTAAAATTTTCGATATGACTTCTTAGAACAATCAAAAATCGCCGCTCAAGTGTGCTAGAGCTGTAAAAACTTATCCCCAACTGTAGCAGCGAATAGCAAAGCTTCTTTTTGGGTTGGCTTCTATGTTATCCAACTCAAGTCATGAGTATTACTGCTAACTCTCAAAGGTCGAACATATTGTCAGAAAATCTAAAAGATATTACCAGTAACACTAATGGCTCATGGGCACATTTAGGAGCCGAGTTGGTGTACACGCAAGATAGTACAGGACGCTACCTGACTTTCTGGTGGGAACACAGTGAATGCCTCGGGTTTGACTCTAAGCAAATTGTTGAAGACCAAAGCAGCAAAGAATATGCCTTCACCCCAGTGGATAAGGCTGCATATATGGAAAGGTTGCAGCGGGTTTTCACAACTTTGATACCCCAAAAGTATCAGTGCTGGTTTAGCTACGGTCAGCAGTTGTTTGAGTTAGAGTTGGTGATAAGTCCAATAATGCCCCCCTTGTCGAGCACTACAACAACGGTTTTCGTCATGGGACGACTGCTGCAAGCAGCAGTTAGCACAGAAAAAAACTTGACATCTCAAACACCTGTACAGCAAGATTCAGCGATACGTTCACAGCGCCACTATAAACTGATAAACCAAATTACCAGAAATATTCGGCGGACATTGGATTTGGATATTATTTGGCAGCAAACGGTGGATAGTTTGGGGAAAGCGCTGCAATTGGAACGCTGTATCATTTGTCCCTACCAGTCATCTAGTACGAAAGTGCAGGTGATAGCAGAGTATCGCCAACCATCTCTAAGCTCTATGCTTGGCTTGGAAATAGATATAGCTTCTGAGCCGGGCTTTGCTAATGCATTAGCAACTCTACAACCTATTTTGGCAGAAGAACCACAACATCTTCAGTTCGACCAGCAGAAAATGTTAGTGGTTGCGACTTGTCACCAAGACCAACCCAATGGATTGATTGCTGTCACTTTGGGCAAGAAATGCTATGCAATAACCGCAGAGGAACTTGCAATAGCAAAAGATGTGGCAGATCAGCTAGGGACAGCGATCGCCCACGCAACTTTATACAAAGAACTGGAACAAGCACGTCAACAAGCCGAACAAGCCACTCGCCGCATCAGAGAGTTTCTCGCCAACGTTACCCATGAGCTGAGAACACCACTCAATGGCATTATCGGGTTTTTAAAGTTGATTTTGGAAGGGATGGCAGATGATCCAGAGGAACAAAGGCAATTTCTTGAAGAAGCTCATAAATCATCACTGTACCTGCTTGATATTATTAACGACATCTTAGACATTGCCAGAATTGAAGCAGGCAAAATGGAACTGGAATTGCAATCAGTCAAGTTAGATGAGCTGTTTACTGATATAGAAAGTTTTATGCGACCTCAAGCAGAGGGAAGAAACCTCAGCTTCCAAATGAATATGCCTGCTACTTCTGATGAAATTATCGTCTATGGTGATTACCAACGTTTAAAGCAAGTTATGCTAAATCTAGTTGGTAATGCTATCAAATTCACTCAAGAAGGTGGTATCACTGTTAACACCGATGTCGTTCGTAAAAAAGTGACATTTCAAGACCAACAATTTCCTGGTATGGTGAGAGTGCGTGTGGCAGACACTGGGATTGGTGTCTCTCTCGATAAACAGGAGAAACTGTTTCAATTATTTAGTCAAGTAGATAGCTCCCGCACTCGTCAGTATGGTGGTACTGGTTTGGGATTGGCAATATCCCAAAAGCTGGTAGAGGCGATGGGAGGTGAGGTCAATTTTTATAGTTTGGGTGAAGGGCTTGGTTCAACAGTAACATTCACCGTACCGCTCTACCAACAACCAGTTATGGTTTCATCATCAGATAGCGACTCACAAGAATAGTTAATTTTCAAAAAATACTGAATCCAGAATCCAGAATTCAGAATAAACAGATGCAGAAGACCTCCAGCAATTCTGACTCTTTGGCGGAGCGTAGGCAGGGGGAACGCTCCTGAGGACTGAGTTCTTTGTTGATCAACAGATTTACCTCCTCAGTAGATTAAACTGAAAAAGAAGGTGAAGTCAAAGTGGTTATATGACACATCCAACAACAGCCCGTCAGATATTCCAAACCGCTTACGAAAGTCGTTACACTTGGGATGAAAACTTTCCTGGCTATAGTGCAGATGTGCAACTGGTTCAAGGAGATGAAGTTTACACAGGTAAGATTCGTATCAACCGCGATTTAAGCGTAGAAGTTACGGGTGTTGCAGATGAGCAAGTAGAAGAAGGAATTTATACCCAATTGCGAGATATAGTCACCCACCGTAAACATACAAGCTTTGATGAGTCTCATGGAAAGCATGCGTTTAGCCTTGGTCAACAAGACCCAGATGGTGCAATAGAAATCGTGGTAAATGGCGATTCGATGGGTTCAAATTATAAAGTCCGGGGGAAAGAAATTTGTCAGGTCAGTCGAGTTTTGGGTCGCATGGCTTTTATTATTGATACCTACGAAAACATAGAAATAGGTTCTGGTTACCTTGCGACTCACTATGATGCTATTTTCCGTAACTTGAAAACCAATGAAGTTACCAGTGTTCTTAAATTTGAAGATTCTTATGAGAAGATAGGCAATTACTATGTGATGACTAAGCAAGTCGTGCAAGAGTATAAAGATGGTAGTAGCACAACAACTGAGTTCGGTTATTTCAATATTAAGCTACTAGAACCAGCAACTATTTAGCCTACTGGTAGAAGTCCCACCGCAATCAATAAAGCCCGCTCGTGGCGGGCACAACACACAAAAAGGGTAAGGCAGAATGAAACATGAACAGAAATCAGTTATCAGTTATCAGTTATCAGTTCTTCAGTTATCAGTTCTTCAGTTATCAGTTATCAGTACTTACAGCATGTGAATGACGCATGCACCGACTGTTTAATGTTTACTGTTTACTGTTTACTGTGTACGCTCTTTAAGATGAGCAGATTTATAACTACCAAGCACTACCAACCGCTACCAATTCACGACTCTTATCAGAGACAGCCACAGGAATCGCAGTAGACTGCACAGCACCTCTGTGCTTAACAATATCGTAAACCGCTTCAACAGCAGACTCAATTGAACCTTGCAACCATGCAGGAAATCTTGAACAATGTTCACCAGCAAAAAACAGAGTATTTTGAGGTCTTTGTGCAGCCAGGTAATTAGATTCGCTATCATCCCAGTGAATCGTGCATCCACCAGCACTCCACTTGTAATTACCCCAAGCAATAGACGCCTTGTCCACAATCATACCAGGTGCGTTTAGTTCAGGATGAAGCTTGCTCACAGTATTTTGCACATACTCAAAGCGCTCTTGTTCAGACATCATCCCCATAGTTTGAGCATCATCACCAATGGTGTAGCTCGCTAACATCACGCTACCACGTTCTGGGTTGAACTTAACTGAGGGGTAGTATGTTTGACGTACACCATCACCACTGAAAGAAGCACCACCTTTGATACCGTCTTTTTGCCAGAAGGATTCGCGAGTGTGGAACGCCACTTTTGTACCGGGACAGTAAACAGTGTTGTGAATTGAATCAAGTTTATCATCATCAAAGCCGCTCAATTCTAGTTTACGCAGTACACTGAAAGGAATGGTGCATAGTACGTAGTCACTGTAACGTGTGCGCAACTGACCATTTTCCTTAGTTGTGATTTCAACGTGGTCTTTTTTTACGCTCAGAGCGACAACTTCAGAGTTACACTTGATTTCACCAGTAATTGAAGCTGCTAAACGTTGAATGAGTTGATCCATTCCACCTTTGAGTTGCAACAAGTCATGGCTGGTTTCTGTGATGATGTCACCCAGGAATATATCCAATCCTTGAGAACATTTGGCGCGGAAGCTTGGGTTTGATTTCAAGAAGGAGTTTAAATCGATAGTTTCACCATCTTCACTGAAGTAGGGATCTAAATCTAAGCGTTCTAACTCATCCATTAAGTGAGATTGTAAGTCACGTGCAAATTCAGAACGGAGATTACCAGGGGCGATAGTATTAATAATAGTTTTGAGCCAAGCTGCAAAGGTGCGAGTTTTTTCACTGTAACGTGTGTCAGAAAAGATTCCACCTTCTGTTTGTTGAAGAACACGGGGTGCGTCTTTCATTTTCAGCACTTGTCCGTTGATGTTCATCATGGCGTTGCTTTCTTCAAAGACTGTCATGAATTTGCACAGTTTGTCCTCTAGTCCCATTTCATGAACATAATGCAGTGTCATTTCGTGTTCGCTGGGGATGCGCATTGCGCCTAGTTCTGCGTAAGGTGCATCTGGGGAGTTACCGAAGCGGTGTGTCCAGACTCGTCCACCGATACGTGGGCTACCTTCTAGAATTTCTACTGTGTGTCCTAGGCGTTCGAGTTCATATGCTGCGACTAAGCCTGCGATTCCTGCGCCGAGGATTGTAATATGCTTTCCTTTTTGAGAGTTTACCAGTTGGCATTGTTCGAGTAAAATTTTGGTGTCCATTGTTCTAGCTTCCCTTAGTTGTTTGTGTGTTGAGCGGTTGAACCGCTTCTGTTATTTCATAAGGGTGACTAGAAATTTTTATGCACTAGTGGGGAGACGCAGAAAAAAGTGACCAGCCGTCAGGGTTGATCTGTCGGCGTAGTCGGTTACTCGTGGGTAAATACGGCTGGTCACTTTTTTAGGACTGAATGCACTAGGGAATTGCTAACTGTGGCAATCTGATTCTAAAAAATTTCGCTTTTTGCGTCGGTCATATTAATAAAGCTGGTTGTGTGGTGGTGCGAAAACTAACGTCCCAGGCGGTGCTGTTTATTTTGCAAAAACGCGGTAACTGATATCTTGCACCATTCTCAACAAGACCCAAAAAACCGGGTTTCTGAACCATAAATTAAGGTTTCTACGAGCAGGTATTCTCAAGAAACCCGGTTTTTCACTTCATGCAAGATCTGAGGTAAACAAGCTCTGGTGGCTGATTTTTCTGCAATCGCCGCTGTTTTTTCCCCCAGAACTGGGTGCAATCACACTCACTTAACTGGGTGATACAGCCCATCTTTTGAGTTAAATCGCCACGCATATTGACTGGAGTCGCGCTCACGAGTCCAAAGTTCAAACTCTTTCTGCGAAAGGACCGCACGTTTTTCCTGGAGCGTCGAGACAGTAGTATTGAGTCGCAATGCTAAGTTTTGTTCGTTAAAGGGTTGGAGTTGAGGTGGTTGGGAGTTGTGCTGATAGGGGTAGCCACCAGATTTATAGCGCGATTTGGATGCATTGAGGCTGTGTTGCATTTGCATTAATGCTCCTTCAAACTGCGCCAGTCGGTTTGCGATTGCATCAAGTTTTCCTTCCAAGTTGGTTAGTCTTTCTTCATGATGGGGGTTTGTGTTTTTCGCATCGGGACTAGAACGAATGTGCAAAAACTCTTCCTCAAGTTGGGCAAGACGAGTTTCTACACTCACTTCTGTACCTGGTACATCCCCCAAAATGTGATGCAGCCCTTGAATGACTAAATCAGTTGCGGTGGTTTTACGTTCTCTTGCTGCTTTGCGTAGCGCTGCTGCTAAGGGTTTGGGGAGTTTGAAGTTAATTGATTCCCGCTCCAATCGTGTCATGTCTATACTTGTGTATGTGCCAGCGTGTAGAAATTGTACAGCTATTTGAAGGTACGTTTCCCCCAGAACTGAAAAAGAGATTATCAACGGTGAGGATGTGCGGTGGCGCGATTTACTATCTTGGGCATGGTGTTTATGATGGTTAGCTACAAACAGTAGATTAGAGAACCTCTAAAAAAGCAGTATTTGGTATTTAAGACGATGGGAAAAGTTAATGGTAATATTGTTAGATTTTCGTTAAGCTCAACGTAAGTATTACTGTTGATTTAAAAGTATGAGTATCTAATGTTTTTAGAGGAAGGTAATTAAAATATAGAGTAAATTTGTGAGCAATTCTTTCAAATGACAAGGATTAAATGACAATGAACGCTTACAAAATATACGTCACGATTGAAGACCCAAATAATGTTGTTTTATCGAATTTACCATTTCAGCGAGGACAGCGAGTAGAAGTCATTATTTTGGCAGAAGATAATGAAAGGTCTGCAATGAGTCAAAAAATGAGAGATTTATTTGATAGAACGCAGTTACTTCCGGGAGTACAAGAGATTACAGAAGAAGATATAGCAGCAGAAATTTCGGCTTACCGTCGGGGCGAATGAAGATTATTATTGATACGAATGTTTTAGTTTCTGCTGTACTTAAGGGGAGAGAACCACTCTTCAGTTATTCAATTTGTTGTTGACAATCCAGATTGTGAGTGGATTGTGTCTGAAGAAATTTTAACAGAATATAAGGAGGTTTTGAGTCGCTCGAAATTCAAATTGACTTCACAAATCCGCTTGGAGTGGTTTGAAATTCTGGATAATTTGACGACACTCATTGAAGTCAATGTAGAAATTGATTTTCCACAAGACAGAAAGGATGCAAAGTTTTTGGCTTGTGCTGTAGCAGCAGAAGCGGATTTTTTAGTTACGGGTGATTCTGATTTTAATTTAGCTCAGAGTTTGGTTAAGACAGCTATTGTTTCAGTATCTTTGTTTAACTTTTTCGCGCCCTCGTCCCGCACTATAACGGTACTCCGTGAGCGTGCCGGGATTGCTCTGGCGGGCAGCGACGATTGCGTCTTTGACCAATTTTTCCCGTAGGGAAGACAGGGAAAAGATGCATGTTAGCCCAGCGGCGCGTTAGCGCGAAGTTGCCAATGTTCCGGAATAACCTTACTAAGAATGTATATAATAGTAAGAGGTCGATATTTAGGAGTAGTTTAGATGAGACGGCAAGCCGTAAAAGTTAGGTTGTACCCCACAGAGCAACAAGTCCAGATACTTGCACAGCATTTCGGATGCGCTCGCTGGTGGTGGAATTATGGGTTGAACAAATGCATTGAAACCTATAAAGCAACCGGCAAAGGCTTGTCTCAATCTGGATTAAATTCGTTGTTACCGCCACTCAAAAAAGATAAAGAAACTGAATGGTTAAGAGAATGTTACTCACAAGTTTTGCAGTCTGTGAGTCTCAATCTTAGCCGTGCATATCAGAACTTTTTTGAAGGTAGAGCAAAATACCCTAAATTCAAGTCAAGACATCATCGTCAATCAATCCAGTATCCTCAGAACGTAAAACAAGTTGATAGTTGCTTGAAATTTCCTGGAACGTTAGGCGTTGTAAAAGCCAAGATACATCGCTTACTTGATGGAACCATCAAAACTGTCACCGTTAGTAAGTGCCCGTCGGGTAAGTACTATGCCTCTGTGCTAATGGAATATGAAGGCGAATACCCAACATCAAGTACAGAAGGCAAGGTTGTAGGAATTGATTTAGGCATCACCGATTTTGCAATCACTTATGACGGCGAAAAAACTTCCAAATATCCAAATCCTAAACACGCTTGCAAATATGAAAAAAAGCTAGCCAAGAAACAACGCATTGCGGCACGTAAAGTAAAAGGCAGCAATCGTCGTAGAAAGGCAACAAAAATTGTAGCTAGGGTATACGAACAAGTTAGCAATGTCCGTCAAGACTACTTGCACAAACTATCTAGAAAGATAGTTGATAAAACCTGCGTTGTGGTAGTTGAAAACTTAAACGTCAAGGGCATGGTTCGTAACCACAAACTAGCAAAGGCAATATCTGATACAGGTTGGGGAACGTTCGTCAACTTCCTATCCTATAAGCTAGAACGCAATGGCGGGACGTTGATAGAAATAAATCGGTGGTTCCCTAGCTCTAAACTTTGCTCCAATTGTCACTATCAAATCAACGAGTTGCCGCTAGATGTAAGAACTTGGACTTGCCCAAGTTGCGGTACACATCACGATAGAGATGGCAATGCTGCGATGAATATTAGAGCAGAAGGTATCAGGATGCTGTCCTCCTCTGGGACGGGGGAGGCTAACGCCAATGGAGAGGAAGTAAGACCAATTCGCGGGCGTAAGCCTAAGATGCGGCATTCCTCCGTGAAGTTGGAAGCCCCCACCATACCGCTTGCGGTTAGTGGTGGGTAGTTCACAAAGCTAGTTTGTGATGTAAAGGGGTAAGTTAATTTACTTTGTTCCGCCTTGCGATCTGCCTTTGGCAGTAAGCTCCGCTTATCGCTTCCAGCGGGCGCTCTGCGCCATCGCGCTCTTTGCGTAGTGCTATGCAGGGCGATCGCTTTGTTGTGAGCGTCTGCTCTCAGGAGGTCGTTGTGTTGTGATAGATTTGACGTAACTCCTCGACCGTACTTACTGTTTCCAGCCCTGACAGAATTGCTTCCAGGCAGAATATAGCAATCAATGTTGGCATTTTGACCTCAGTCCATCAGATCTCAAGCACGTTAAAGCACCAGCCTTCCTAGAACCAGGGCGTGGGCATCCGCTGTTAATGCTTTATAGTGTCGGAGATGACCGAAGTGGTGTTGCATACCAAGAATACCACGGTGTTTACGGTGAAGATGTGGAGGCAGCACTGCGGTTTATGTTTGCCGCCATGTCACCCAAGTCGGAGACAGACTTTCCCTTTCAAGGCATTCCCCAAATGCTGTACATGGACAATGGGCCCATTGCCAAGAGCTTGGTGTTTCAAAAAGTTATGGGTTATTTGGGAATTGAAGTACGTACCCATTTACCGAATGGCAAGGATGGACGACGAGTAACAGCTCGTTCTAAGGGGAAGGTGGAACGACCGTTTCGCACTGTTAAAGAAATGCACGAAACTCTCTACCACCTGCATGAACCGGAGACCGAAGCCCTTGCAAACGCTTGGTTGATGAAGTTTTTGCTCCATTACAATAGCCGACCCCATCGCAGCGAACCCCATTCCCGGATGGAAGACTGGGTGAGCAATTTACCTCCGGGAGGTATTCGTCAAATGTGTAATTGGGAGCGTTTTTGTACATTTGCACGCTCACCCGAACGCCGTAAGGTAGGCATCGATGCTCGCGTTACGGTTGAGGGGGTGGCTTATGAGGTGGAGCCAGATTTGGCTGGAGAAACTGTAGTTCTGTGGTGGGGCTTGTTCGATAACGAACTGTACGTAGAACATGGTGAACGTCGCTATGGGCCGTTTCTGCCTGTGGATGGCCCAATCCCCCTACATCGCTACCGTAGTTTTAAGAAAACACGAACACAGAAACGGGCTGACCGAATTGAATCTTTGGCAAAACAGTTGTCTTTACCAAACTCTGCTATTGGTAAAGGCAACCCGCCTGAATTCGGGAGTAGTACAACCCAATTAAAGGTGCAGCCCTTTGTTGACCCCAATCCATTTCAAGAACTGACATTCAGCACGGTGATTGCAGCAAAGTTGGCGATAGCGAAGCGCTGCTGCGAAGCGCAGATCGCCGATTATTTGGCACGCCCATTAGCCAAACTTACCCCTGAACAGATGGCTTATATTGATGCTGTTCTCCTGTCTACTCTCAATAAGCAGGAGGTAATGAAACAAATTCGAGATTTCTTTAACCCCTTATCAGGTACGAGCCATGTTGAGTGATGTCATGACTTATTTTGGCCTTAAACGTACCTTAGATCATGTGGGCTATTTTGAGACCCAAGAGCAGACAAATCTATTCAAAGAACTCAAACCCCAAATTAGGCAAGGTCGTTTGATTGCTCTAACAGGTGTTGTTGGTTGTGGTAAAACAACGACTTTACAACGACTGCAATTAGAATTGTCCTCCGAAAAAGACATCATTATTTCTCGTTGCCTTGCGATTGACAAAGATAAGGTCAGCGTCGGGGTTTTGATGAGTGCTTTGTTTTGCGATTTAAGTACAGAAAAGGACGCTAAACCACCGACCCAACCAGAACTCAGAGAACGAAAATTCTTAGCTTTGATTCAAAAATGCCGTAAGCCTGTAGTGCTTTTTGTGGATGAAGCTCATGATATTCATCACGGTACGTTAGTCAAAATTAAGCGTTTAATTGAATTGGTACGCCAGAATGGTTGCACTTTATCTGTAGTGCTGCTGGGACATCCCAAGTTGAAAAATGATTTGCGCCGACCATCTTTGGAAGAGATTGGTGCTAGAACCAATATTTTTAGTTTAGAAGGTATTAGAGGACATCAGGTTGAGTATATAAAGTGGCTGTTGAGCGAGTGTATTTACGATGATTATCTACCTGAAGATTTAATTACCAATGAGGCAATTGCATTTTTAGCAGAACGATTGACTACTCCATTGCAAATCGAACATTATTTGCAGAGGGCTTTTGAAGATGCTTATCAAGCAGCAACGAAGCCTGTCACTCTTGGTATGGCTGAAGCTGTCTTGACTGTGGGACTTAACGATTTAGAACCTCGCTTAATACGGCATGGTTACACGAAGACAGTGCTAGCTGAGTTATTAAATATACGAGTAAGCGAGGTGAATTCTTTTTTACACGCTCAGTTGCCTCCTGGTCGAACCCAAGATTTGAGAGACCAGATGTTAAAAATTGGAATTCCCTTGTATGCGTCAGAGGGAAATTAAATTAATCCGAGAAATACTTCATAGAAAGTTTTTCTGTTTTATTTGTGTTCAGTTTATATCTAAATAAATAGACATATATGTCCAGTATAAAAGTTCGTATAAATTGGACACAATTGAGGTAATAAATTCTGTACCCCAATCACAGCAAAGGTTACGGCTTATTTGCAGTTAATGTGGTTTGAAAACCCTTGTTTGCAGTTTGAAAATTATGTTTGCAGTTTCATTTGCAATTATTGTGGTTTTGAGACCCCCCTTATTTGCAGTTAATGTGGTTTCAAAATCGCCTTGTTTGCGGTTTGAAGCGTTTATGTTTGCAGTTCGCTACAATTAGTGGTGTCGATTTTACAGCTATTGATGGTTTGGGTTCTTTAACTGTACTGGTATTACTGTCTGGGCTAAAACGTTTACAAAAAATGAGCCAGCCTTGTCCCAAAACCCAAAGGGTTTTGGGACGTCCCCCACTCGTTAACGGGTGGGCTAGTCTAATTATTGAAGGCTGGCTCATTTTTTGTCGGTTCAATGACTCGTCCGAGGTTGGTTTAGATCCAACACGTTTTCCTACAGTCAAGCACTTTACCTCGTGGCTTGGTTTATGTCCTGGTAGTCGCGTCACTGGAGGCAAAGTCAAAAGTTCTAAAACTCGTCCTGTCGTCAACCGTGCTGCAACTGCTTTGAGAATGGCTGCACAAACTTTATGTCGTAGTCATTCTGCTTTGGGTGGTTACTACCGTCGTATGCAAGCACGTATGGGCGCTCCCAAGGCAATCACTGCGACTGCTCATAAATTGGCGCGTATTTTTTATCGCCTTTGGACATCTGGTGATGCATATCATGACCCTGGTATTGATGCCTACGAACAACAATATCGAGACCGGGTACTTAAAAATCTTAAGAAAAAAGCTCAAGCGTTTGGCTTAGAACTTATCCCTATTTCTAGCTTTACCAAATGTGTTTCTTGAGAGCTAAGACACTCTAAAAATTGAGCAAGAATTTCCAAGTTTTTCTCGGCTGAGGACTGCGATTATTTGACTATCGGCAAACAACAAAGCCGACTTGAGACACAAATCCAAAAAATAAAAAAAACGCTCACCAGAAACAGCCATGCTTTCACTTAAAAAGTTCGCTTTAACAACACTCACAGTGGCTTCTGTTGGTTTGCTGACTCTACCTCAAATGAGCAATGCCGAACGCCAAAAAATTGGAGAATCCCTAATGCCTACTGTTACCCAAACAAAGACAGCCAATAATATTGCTATCCGCAAAGTTCAATTCCAGAGCCAAGGTACTTTAGTGGTGGGTAATCTCTATCTTCCTACAAGTAGAAGCATTAGAGCACAGCCAGCAGTTGTTGTGGTTGGTCCTCAGTCGAGTGTAAAAGAACAAGTTCCTGCTGTATATGCTCGTAAATTAGCCGAGCAAGGATTTGTTGCCCTAACTTTCGACCACCGCACCTATGGTGAAAGCGGTGGCGCACCCCGCCAGTTTGAAAATCCTCAAATGAAAGTTCAGGACATTCACAGTGCAGTCACATTTTTGCGGGCGTTACCAGAAGTTAAGCACTCGGCGGTAGGTTTATTGGGTGTTTGTTCGGGTGGTGGATATTCAGCTAAAGCTGCTGCAATGGATAAATCGATTAATGCCCTTGTGACTGTAGCAGGCTTCTATCATGATCCTCAAGTGATGCGTCAATGGCTGGGTAAGAACTACGAAGCACGTCTCAAAATGGGAAAACAAGCTCGTATGAAGTATGAAAAAACGGGTCAAGTTGATTATATGACGAACGTAGATCCAAAAAACCAAAACGTGGCAATGCCCGGACAGGAAGCTTATGACTATTACGGAACGAACCGTGGTGCGAGTTCTGGTTGGGTAAATCGTTCGGCGGTAATGTTCTTTGAGCCTTTCTTACAATTTAATGCCATTGATGCTGGTCGTGATATCAAAGCTCCAACTTTGGTCATCCACTCGGATACAGCTTTAGTTCCAGATGGTGCGCGTCGCTTCTTCAAGAGTATACCAACCAATCAGAAAAATATTCACTGGATGACCACAGCAAATCACATTGCGTTTTACGACCAACCAGAGGTTGTAGAAGAAGCAGCTCTTAAGGCAACAGCATGGCTCAAACAAACGCTCGGTTGGGAAAAAACCTAGAAAAATCTGCCGAGCCAGAGGAAAAATCGCCCTATGAAAGATTGTAATTTTTGTATACCAGTACTTTCGGGGCGATTTTTCCGTCAAGGTCGTGGACTCTAAACCCGTTAACTTGTAATGAGGCTGGCAGATTTTTCAGTCCTTCGATGAAACGGTAGAAATCAAGTCGTTAGTTGACACTCTCCGTCCTAAAGGATCGGAGATTCTTAAGACATTTCGGTCTTAATATCCCTATTACTAGGGTTCCCAGGCTCAACACGTTTGCCTGCATAGCGTGCTGATATCTCCGAGGGCGTAGACTTTCTCCCAGTCCGGGAGTAGGTTTTAACGTCTTGTACTGACGTATTCATTATATCTTTTTTTGACGCAAAGTCAGGCGCACTTTGTCTGGAGGGAAGGGGAACCTTATTAATAACACGAGTACCCGTGTTGCAAATCAGATCAACTGAGAAAGGTTCCCCTTCCCTCTACAGAGACCTCGACCCCTAAAAAATGGGGCAGGCTATGGCGTTCCGCCACGCTACGCTATCAAGCCCCACGATTAATCGTGTTCGGTATACAGATCAATAAAAAAAGCCTGCCCCATTTTTTTACGTGTAAGACCCCGTGACTGAGGCGTAAACACCTCATGGCGGCTTTCATCCCTTGCCTGAAGTACGAAATTCGCAACTACGTTGCTGTTTCTCAAGGGTTTTCAGCCAGCCAGCCATCCTTATAAAGCCCGCTACATCGCGGGGCGCAGCCCGTTCTGCGTTCTGACCTATGTGTTCTTCTTAAATTGCCGCTACTGAATTCTTCTTCCAAACAACCAATGCAAAAAGCGCCCCCATTGAGGAGAGCGCTTTTGACTTATTCAATTCTTAGGTATTAACCGTTAATCGCAGGAGCGCCCAGGGCAACAGGAGCGACATCACCACTAGCTAAGTCGAGGGGGAAGTTGTGCGCATTACGTTCGTGCATCACTTCCATACCCAGGTTAGCGCGGTTGAGCACATCCGCCC
>JAAUSC010000033.1 GCA_012031965.1 Scytonema sp. RU_4_4 | reverse complement strand
CGAAAAGAACCAAACTAAACACACCGCGAGATAAATCGCGGTGTATATGTGCAACAAAGCACTTTTGCATTGTCCAAATTAACAAATAAATTATCAATAATGATGAGAATGATGAAAATGAGTTCTACCATTCCATCCAGTGAGAGCTTTATCTCAGTAACCTTGTCACCCTAACGTCATATTCAGTACCTTTTGGATGTTCACTTCTAGCTTGGTAAAGTGCCATGTTATCAGCTTTTTGTTTTGACTCTGCGTCGATTTCGTATCGTGTCGTCCCGTTTTGACAGGTATTGTTCGTTTGGTCAAAAAATTCTTTAATATCCACCAATACTTCGTAGGTATGAACCATTTTAGCACCTCCGAATGTGCAGTGTGTAAACAATACGAACAGAATCTACTATATGAATTATGAATCGAGAAAAGTGCCAGTCTTCAAACAAATACAATTCTTTAGGCTTTGTAAGGAAGGTTATTAATACTTTGAAGAATGAAAAAATTAGCCATTCTTCACTCTGAACACAAGCTCACAGTGCGAGATGTCGGTTGTACAAACAGAGGGCATTTTCGCGTAATGTAGCATGAGCTATCTCCATTGCTTCCTTCGCAGTCGCATCACAATCCCGGATTGCCTGATCTAACACTTCTCCCAAAATTTGAAGCCCCCATTTTGCTCCCAAATAATACACCTCAGAAATTTGGTGAGCATCAGATGAATACATCAGTTTAGTGGTAGGAGCTAACTCCAAAAGTTTGCTTATCGCTTCCCGCATTCCGGATACACTCAGAAATGGTGCAGCGCTGAAACTCAAACACAGCTAGCTGTGTTAATTGCTCCAAACCTAAGCTATCCCGGACATGCCAAAATCATTTCTTCTTGCGCTTCACAGTTCAATAGAGGTCGTCACAGCCTAAAGGACGCTGACTTGGTTGGCGTCACTTTTTTGTGTGTATGTGCTTAGTAGTGCTGATATAAAATTAACTATGTGTGACGAACGATTCATGTGGGGATTACATAAATGCATGTACTACATCTTACAAATCATATCCAAAAAATAGGCAACGGAATCGTTAATGTTGCAGTAGACCTCGCCTGTTTGCAAGCCAAACTTGGTTATGATGTCGCCATAGCATCTGCTGGAGGAGAGTATGAAACATTACTGGAACGTTATGGTATCAAGCACTTTCAACTAAATCAGTCGAGGACACCGCTCAATATTGCGAAAGCAGCATGGCGTTATTGGTGTATCATACAAGAGTTTCAGCCAGATATCGTCCATGCCCATATGATGACAGGAGTTGTGCTAGCTGCACTTGTTAGAACGTCATCGTATGGTTTAGTGTCCACAGTACATAATGAGTTTCAGCGAAGCGCAATAATAATGGGATTAGCTGATCGCGTTATTGCTGTCAGCAGTGCAGTAGCCGATTCAATGGAACGGCGTGGTATACCTAAGCACAAATTACGAGTCGTCTCCAACGGCACATTAGGTAGTCCTCGCCATCCCAACATTACAGAATACCATCCCCTACCCTTATACCGTCCTGCTATTACTACTGTGGCAGGAATGTATAAACGCAAAGGCATTAGTGAGTTAATTGATGCATTTGTAGAAATTGCTACTGATTTTCCTGATGCTCATCTGTATGTGGTAGGAGATGGTCCTGATCGCGCAATATTTGAAGCAAAGGCGCAAAGTACATCTGTTGCCAATCGTATTCATTTTGAGGGCTTCCAGCCAGAGCCACAAAGGTATATGCTGGCGAGTGATATCTTCGTTCTTGCTTCATACTGCGAATCTTTTGGTTTAGTTTTGACAGAGGCGCGAGAAGCAGGATGCGCCATTGTTGCCAGCGATGTAGACGGTATTCCTGAAACATTAGATAATCGACAGGCTGGTCTTCTGGTACCACCTAAAAATAGTCATGCCTTGGCAGAGGCTTTGGCGAAATTACTCAATGACCCTTCTGAATTACACCAGTGGAAATGCCAAGCAAAACTAAATTTAGAGCGGTTTAGTGTTGCGCGGGTCAATGAGGAAACACTGGCTACGTACCGCGAATTATTAACTAACTACAATGCAATCAGTGTAATGTGATATCGAGTTCTAGCGTTAAGAATGATTAACTGTGAATAAACCTAAAGGTAAATCTCACAAGAGTTATCGTCCTGTCTTGAGTCATGAGGATATTTCCACAGATCAATTCGGGCTTAAATAAGGGTTCTTTCATTTCTCCTCAATCTGCCAGGAACTTAAGTTCCTGGCTTATCAGAGGCTATTTATAAACAAATAAGTAGGGGAGGAAAAGCGCGCTAAGTGGATGTTCCTCCCCACCGAACTTCAGATCGGCCCAAGCCGCCGCTCTGAGTTCTCGCGCTCATTGCCGTTGTGTTACGGTACAAGGTGACTCTAGATAGCGAAAATAAATTTTTTTGCTGTAACGCACTATCAGGAATGGTGCGTTGCGCTGCGCAACGCACGCTACAAAGTTAAGATTTACTTTATAAATGCTCTCTCAATATGTAGAGTGATCAGTGTAGCTAGATATTGAGAATATTAGCTTGAGTAAATATATGTAAGAAATTGGCGAAAATATCCGGATTGCTACAACTCTTTTTTGATTTATTTGGTGTACTTAAACTTAAAACTTATATAAAGAGAAGATAAATGCGAATTCTACACATTTTAAATCACGTCCAAGAAGTTGGTAATGGAATTGTCAATGTAGCCGTCGATTTAGCTTGTCTACAAGCAGAAAATGGTCATAATGTCAGCGTAGTATCTGCTGGTGGAGAGTATGAAGTATTACTTGCCAAATACACTGTAAAACACTTCAACTTGAATCAAACAAGAACACCAATTAATATCATGAAAGCTGCTTGGCGTTATCAAAGAATCATCCAAGAATTTCAACCGGATGTTGTCCATGCACATATGATGACTGGAGTCGTGTTGGCAAGACTCTGGAAAGGTTTTTCTAAATATGCTCTCGTCTCTACAGTACACAATGAGTTCCAGCGTAGTGCAGTGCTTATGGGTTACGCTGATCGCATCATAGCAGTTAGCCATGCAGTTGCTAAGTCTATGGCACGGCGTGGTATTCCGCAAAACAAGTTGAAGGTCATATCTAATGGGACGCTGGGGAGTGTCCGTATGCGAAACCTTCAAGAGTACGTGGCGATGAAACTACAAAAACCAGCTATTGTAACAGTGGCAGGGATGTATAAGCGCAAGGGGATTAGCGAGTTAATCAGTGCTTTTACACAAATCGCTAGTCATTTTCCGGACGCGCATCTCTACTTAGTGGGAGATGGTCCTGACAAGACTTTGTTTGAACAGCAAGCACAAAGTACTCCCTTTGCTACCAGGATTCATTTTACTGGCTTCCAAAAAGAGCCACAATCCTATATGCTCGGATGTGATGTATTTGTACTGGCTTCGCACCGTGATCCTTCTCCGCTTGTGATTCCAGAAGCTCGTGAAGCTGGTTGCGCGATTATAGGTTGCAATGTGGATGGCATACCAGAAGCTTTGGATGATGGACGGGCAGGTATTCTTATACCCCCAGCAGATAGCCAAGCTTTAGCAGAGGCTCTTAAGCAACTGCTAGGTAGTCCTGACCTCATGCACCAGTGGAAGAAACTGGCGCAACAGAACTTAGACCGATTGAATGTTATGCGAGTCAATGATGAAACTATGTCGGTATACTTGGAATTAACAACACCTGGCAACTTTTTTCCGTAGTCTGAACCCAACCCTTTTGAAAAATCAAGATTGATGCAAGACTTGATGAATAACGGAGAGCTAAATACACAAACTGTTCTGAACCCCCCCATAGGACATTCATCAATATCCTGATACTAAGTTGCATTTAAATATGTCATTCTGACCGAACGCGATTGCGTCTGTGCAGGAGATACGCTTCACGCTTTGTTGACTGCAACTTGGTATGAATATCAAGGGTATCTTGTTGGATGAATATTTTGATGAATATTTTGATGAAAAGTAATCGTTTTTTGATGTTGATGGTATTTGTGTCCTGCCATAACAACGGCTAAAAAGCCCCAAAGAATCATGCCGGAAAACGATAGCATCGCGCTACCTCCGGGTAACGCCGCGAAACAAGCAAGAGCAACAGCACGACATGCAGCCATAAACGCATCGAAGCGGAACTCAGAATATTGGAACACTGTAAAAAAGAGCATAATCATTCCACCTAAGTAAAGGATAGCTCCAACCCAACCTAAGGTGAAAAATGTCTCTAGGAAACCACTATCAATAACAATTGGCATAAGTTTACCATCTTTATCAACGATAAATGTATTTCCTATTCCGTTACCTAGATAATTTGTCATGGCTTTAGTGAGTCCGTCTTCATAGATTTTTTTTCGGACCTTCGCGCTGTTATCCTGCTCAAGATCAGTTAAACTTTCCAGACGAGAGTTGATTGCCTCAGCGAATGGCTCCATAGTGGTTAATGGGACGACACAAATTGCCATGACCAAAATGGTGACAAATAGGCGCATTTGCAGGCGTGGCTTCATTGAAGTGAGCATACTAAGCAGTCCCATCAACCAGCACCCCCACAAAGTACGTACCATCGTTAGTAAGAAGCTCAGATAGCCCGCACCAGCGGCTGGAATGGTTAACGGTCCTCTGCAAGTGAGCAACAACAGCAAACCTGCCATCATCATCACCGCATAAGGTCCAGGTGATGCCATTGTACTCCAAAGCCGGATTTTCAAAGGTTCCGGATCTCCAAAGCTGCTGATTTTTGTGCTGATCAGCCAGAATCGATCCCACTCTGGAGCAACCAAGTATTGCACAATTCCATAAACTCCTGTGACTAATACGCCCCAGAGAAATGTGCGCTGGATGCTTTGGCGATAGTGAGGATAATCCTGCCAATGGACAAACAAGTAAAAAGCGAAGGGAATAGGAACTAACCAGTCCAGAATAGACCGAGCAGCAGTAATTGGTGAGGTCTGAATCAATCCAATGAGAAAGCCATAAACCACACCTATAAAAGCTAAGATAAAAGGTAAACCACCTTGGCGAGAAAACCTGGGAAGGTCTTTGATAAGGGTATGCATGGTGACAAATGTCACCAGATATTGTGAAATAAGTAACAAACGAGACTCATCAAAGGTACCACTGTAATAATCAATTAAGCGAGAAACCAGCGGCGTGATAAACCATATCCACCAGGTAAAACCAATATAGAGGGCGGTATATCGCAGATATAGGAAAATAGCAACAGCCAAAGATACGACTATGTACCCTGGGCGCAGGATGCTAGCAGCATGGGTTGCAATGCCAGCTACTGTAAAAAGTATCAGCGCTCCAATTGCTATCCAAGCATACAAGGGTGGCGGTCGTTTGATATCACTTGCTGCAGGGTCAGTATTTGAGATGAACTGCCTTTGAATCACTAAGCCACTCCAAGGTCAATGATTAATTATTGACTTACCATCATCTTCGCTGGTGATTGGTTTTGGCTTGCTTGCCAGGTTAGCCAGCCTTGCCAACGTCCACGAAGAGATGCGAACCACTTTTTCCCAGCCAAGCTTCCTTCACTGGGTAAAAATCGCAACCACTGTACTAAACCCAAAGCCTCTTGGGTTCCTACCAATATAGCCCATATAATGAACACAATACGCCGTATAGGTGATAAGTGTTCTAGCAAAACTAGGGTCTCATTGTGTACTGAATTTCGTATGGCAGTTTCATTGAGCCTGTCTCGCTTATCCTCGTCAAAACGTAACGCTGGATAATGATCCACTGTAATTTCAGGGTCGTAGACAATTTTCCAACCTGCTCGCTTCAATGCCAAGCATAACGCCATCTCAAAGTGAACTTGTGCTCCTGTACCTCGCATCCTTTGATCAAAACCAATGGAGGCGATCGCACTTCGACGAAAACTCATATTCACGCCTTTAAGAACATCGACTTCACGGGCTTTACCCACACCGATGTGATGCTTCCCAACAACACGCCCAAACCACTGAATTTGACCGACAACTTCACTCGTGCCATCATCAAGCAGCTTGTTTTGCCAATACACCCAATCTCGTCCACCCACAGCGCCTATATGGTCATCTGACAAATAATACTTCTCTATGCGTTCAAACCAATCACTATGAGGTGCTGCATCGTCATCAGTTACTGTAATCACATCCCCTTTAGCTTCATGGAGGGCGACGTTGAGGGCGGCGACGACGCCTGGAACTTTAACTGTCACGGTACGCAACCTCAAGGGTTCGTAGTTGAACTCTTTGAGGAGTGTCCAAGTATCGCTGTCGGTATCACGCACCACTATCAGCACTTCATTCGCTGGACGAGTTTGCCCTTTGAGCGCTTCCAGACAACGAGTTAAGTCTTTTGGACGATGGTAGGTGGGAACGATAGCAGTGATGGTGATCATGAATATATGTCTGGATTAGAGTTGTTTACTCACAAATCAATTGAATGAGTCATAATTCATGATTTGATGACTAATTATGAATTATGACTGAATTATGAATTAGGTAGTTCCTGCTGTTTTCACCGTTGAACGAGTTTTGAATTTGCTTAACCAATCCTTGACTATACCTTTTAACTTTAATTCTGTATGGAGTTGCCATTCAAAGAAAGGAGCAAGACCTAGAGACAATGCAAAAAGGCGAAGCTGCAAGGCAGGCGAATCACCTAAATTTTTTAACAAAGCAATAAGTTCTCTTCGTTCTGCTTCATTGAAAATAGGCAGGAAACAGTATGCTGAATGTAAGACAGCCAACTTGCGTCTCTGCTTTTCTAGGACTTTTGTATCCCAACCTCGTCGTTGAAATGCTGGCAAAAAACTTTCTTCAAAAATCCGGATATATCCTTTCAATTGCAAATGCTTGCGCTTGGGACGTGTTTTTTTAACATCAGTCCAAACTCGGTATTTGGCTAATATTTCATCTGCATAGACATTACCGTAGCCAGCATCTGCAATTCTTACAGATAAATCGTAATCTTCAACAAATTCCGGACGACTTTCGTAATATCTTAATTGTTGTAAAGCTTTTGTTCTAAACATGACAATGTTTGCCACCACTCTGTAGCCAGAAACTGCTGCCATGAGTGCTTCTTCAGAGTTTTGAAACTCTTCTTTTCTCACGAGTCGTCCTACAGAACGGTTATTTCCATACTCATCAATTTCTTGGATAGCAGCATGAGCATAACCAGCTTCTGGATACTTCTGCAGCAGTGCTACGAGTGTTTTTACATAATTTGGCAATAAAACATCATCTGAATCTAAGCGAACAATAAACTCAGTTTTTGGCTGGCTCATCAACCAAGTGTTATTACCGGCAATACCAAGATTTTTGGGCTGGCGGTAGTAGTGTACTTGGGGAAACTGCTGGCAAAGCTGTTCCATGACTTGGGCTGTTTCGTCAGTACTACCATCGTCTGAAACCCATACTTCGACATTTGGATAAGTTTGACGGCAGGCACTACCCACAGAATGAATCAAGTATTGGGCTTGATTATAGGTGGGTATACAGACAGCAACTGAGGGCAATTCTAGCATTGAAGTCATATTTAAGTAGTCAGGTGACACGACATTTAATCAATTTTCAGTTCGCATTGAGGACAAAAGTCCTTTTTGACTTACAAAGCAAGGATTGTCTTCATACCAAAGGTCAGTTTTATTATGGTAATTTCCCAAAATAAATGCAACCCACTTTTTCCAGCTAAGTTTCCTTTTCTAGTCTCTGTCTGGTTTATACCGATTCTACTTTTTTGAGTTTGAAAGCAGCTTGAAATTGGCTTAACCACCCTTTCACGAAACCTTTTAATTTTAATTCTGTATGGTGCTGCCACTCAAACAAAGGAGCAAGACCCAGGGACAACGCAAAAAGACGAAGCCGCAAAGAAGGCGAATCGCCTAATTCCTTTAACAAACCAATAAGTTCTTCTCGTTCTGCTTTTGTAAAAATGGGAGAGAAACAAGCCGCAGAATGAATTAATGCCATCTTCCGCCGATATTTATCAATGACCTTTGTATCCCAGCCGCGTTTTTGAAAAGCAGGCAATAAAGATTTCTTATAAATCCAGAGATAAGCTTTGAGCTGATCGCCTTTTCGCTTCGGACGTGTATGCTCGGCATCACTCCAAACGCGGTATTCAGCCAAGATGTCGTCTGAGTAAATATTGCCATAGCCAGCATCGGACATTCTGATTGCCAGATCGTAGTCTTCGCTGTATTTTAGGTGACCATCGCCATAAAACCCGACTTCTTGTAAAGCTTTGGTTCTAAACATGAAAATGCTAGAAGCCGTCCGCAGACCAGAAACTGAGGCTCTTAATGCCTCCTCAGCACTTTGAAACTCATGTTTTCTCAAGACTCGTCGTACAACGCTTTGTTTTCCGTATTCATCAATCTCCTGTGTCGCGACATGAGCCCAACCAACCTCTGGATATTTCTGCATGAGAGCGACTAAAGTTTCCACATAGCGTGGTAGCATGGCGTCGTCTGAGTCCAAGCGAATCACGAATTCAGTATCTGGCTGACTCAAAACCCAGTTACAGTTAGCTGTCATCCCCATATTTTGTGGATGGCGATGGTACCGCACTTGGGGAAAGTTCTGGCAAATCTGTGCCATGAGTTCAGGTGTGTCGTCAGTGCTAGCATTGTCTGAAACCCATACTTCTACGTTGCTGTAAGTTTGAGAACAGGCACTCCCTACAGAATGGATCAAGTATTGAGCTTGATTATAGGTGGGTATACAGACAGCAACTGAGGGCAATTCTTGCATAGAAATGACTCCTTTGGTCATTAGCGAACGACCTTTAACTTTTAACCTTTTCCTAATTCTTCTAATAAATCCGTATAAGTTTGCGCCATTTTATCCCAACTGTGTTGTTCAGCTATGGTTCGAGCAGCTTGACCCATTTGCCTCCTCAGTTGTTGATTGCTTGCCAAGGACAAAAGCGCAACAGCCAAAGCCTCGGTGTCATCTGAATCTGGCAAAACTATTCCAGCTTCTTTTGTCACTAAATCTGCTGCCCCTGTTGAGCTTGCTGTTATCACGGGTATCCCTGTTGCCATTGCTTCTATCACGACTAAGCCAAAAGGTTCGTAACGTGAGGGGAAGACCAAGAAATCTGCTGCTTTCATGATTTCTGGTACATCACGCCGCAATCCTAGAAAATGCACCCGTTCATTTAATCCCAGGGATGCTGCGAGTTGAAGATAGGGGCTACCTTCGGTTATGCCTGCAACAGCTAGATGCAAATCAGGCACTTTCACTAAGGCGTGCAACACTGTGTCTAAGTTTTTCCGAGGAATTCTGATATCGCCTGCAAAAAGTGCAAGGGTGACTCCCTCAGGAAGACCCCACTTTTTGCGATCAGCAACACCTGGTGAAAACTCCTGCAAATCAACGCCATTGAGAATGACCTGAATTGACTCTGGCGGTACACCGATTTCTAACAAACCTTTGGCTATCTTGTTAGAGACTGCTACGACAACTTGCGTTTGTCGGAAAGCCACTTTTTCCCAGCTTGCATTGAAAGCTGTGTAAAACCACTGGTAAAAGTTATATAAAATCTTGCGTATATTGAATACGGACCAAAGTGATTTAGGCTGAGCCTGTTGAGAGGAAAATTTTAACCAGGAACCATGCACAAAATGTGCCGCATTGACATCACTTTTCCCCCAAGTAATTGCACCATTAACTTTTACAACATCAACCTGAGAGCGATTTCGACGCAACCAATGAGCGCTGCGCCAAGCAAAAATTAAGTTACGGAGCAATTCGGTAGGCCATCCTTCAACTGGAATGACGACCCAGTGTACATGGTCGCTTTGTTGCAATTCCAAAGCGACCTGAGTTGCTACTAGGGTAATGTGGTGACCGCGACGAAGTGCTTCGGTAGCAATTTCATAATTGACTCGACCCTGTCCATCACCTTTTATAACACTGTGGGTAACAATGCAGAGCTTCACGCTTAACTATCCTGCAAAATAAAGTCAGAACTCAATTAAAACTCAAACAACAGAAGGCTGCCATAACCGTTGAATATGAGAAAGACGAACAATTTCAGGCCAAGCGTGGAGTGCTCCTCGCTTTAAGAGATATCCTGTCATATGAGCAAAGTATAGGGTGAGAAAAGCTATCAGTTTGACTGGATTGGGAAATAAATCTTTATAGCGTTTGATACCAACGTAGAGCCTAGCAGCTTCTACTGATATTTCATACTTTGTCATGCTACCGATTCCAGGCTCATGCAAAGTACTTTTATGACCTGCGCCTGCATGAATCACTCGCAATTCAGGACAGGATAAAATTTTGTACCCGCGTTTTAAAGCTCGCAGACAAAGTTCTGCATCTTCATAGCCAAAAAATATGTTCTCGTCCCACTGTTCTTGCTCAAAGAATAAACGGGGAAATACAGCAGCATGAATAGCTACAGACTCAGGAACATCAGCATAACAGAAGTACCCGCGAAAAGAGAGTTTACCTGGAACCATTTCGTAGGTAGCATCTGGATTTTGACTGACACCTGAAAGAATAGTGTCATTTTTTTGCTCAGCAGTCATCTGATTGTATCGATCTAAAGCGCCAGCAATGAAGTCTTGCTTGACACAAATATCATCATCAATAAAAGCTACAAAATCCGTTTCCGAAGCTGGTATGGCATTGACTGCATTATTGCGGTTAGCGCAGACTCCACGACAGGGACCAAGAATATAAGTCGTTCCTGGATATTTTTGAACGATTTGATAATTTTGCTGCTGCGTTTCCAAGCTGGGAGAGTCATCGGAGACGACTACCATATGAGGTTTTATGTTAGAGTCCCACAGTGCTTGCAAACATTCATTTAGGTTGTTCGGTCGATTTCTTGTTGTGATACAAGCCGATAATCGCATATTTTTCCCTTGATATCAAAGTTAGTTTATTTTCCGTTTTTCAAGAGTACAAGCTCTCTAGTCGTTTCCTTTATCTTTTAAAATCTAGCTGCTATTTTTGGAGAGGTAAAACTGAGTACAAGTGCAGCTAATGTCCGCATAGTGAGCTTATGACGCAAGGAACGCCAAAAATAATGACGTGCCTCTTTTAGTTGCTCAGACCGCATTAAACCGATTCCTAAAGTTGTGCTGACAAAGCCCCATTTCTGCTGAAAATATGGTTTGAGTTCCTGGAGTTTCTCATCTTCCATAAACCGTTCGTAGCAAAAAAGATCAGCTCGAGCTTTCCTGATTTTTGCCTGATAATTTTGACCACCACTGAGCATTGTGTCTGTTTGTTCATGAACTCGATAGCGAGTCAATTTCTCAGGATAATAATAAGCTCCCAAACCGGAACGGCAACACAGATAGTTCAAATACATATCCCACGAACCTCCCACTTCCGGTGGAATGCTATCCCAATCTACAACTTCTCGACGAATGACAGCCGCAGTTGCTGTGGACACTGCTCTATCTACCAGGCTCAACTGACAAAAAGGTTGGTAAACTCCTTCTTTGAGAGCAGCCCGATGAAATAACTTTGAACAATGCTCACTAAGTGCATAATCTATTTCACCATCAGCATTCATCATGTAATGGTCACAAAAAGCGAGAACTATATTTGGATGCTCCTCCAATGGGGAGACAAGCTTTTCTAAAAAGTCTTCTTCCCACATATCATCATCAAGTAAACTCGCAACATATTTGCCTCGTGCTTTTTTAAAGGCGTTCATTGCATTAGCAAACATTCCCAAATTTGTTGAATTGCGGAAGAAGCGAATTCTAGAATCATCAAAAGACTCAACAATTGATTGCGGATTCTCTAGACTGCAATTGTCGGAAACTATAATCTCTATATTGCGATAAGTTTGTTTAACTGCACTTGTTAAAGCTGCTTTCAAATATTCTGGACGGTTGTAAGTAGGGGTAATAATGCTAACTAAGGGTTTTGGTGTGTCAGTATTATGAGCCATAGTCTCAATCATAGACATAGGATTACTATTTTTTGGTCAAGGTAACTATATTAAGCTGTCAAATCTACGATTTTCCTGCCAGAACTCCCTTCTGTAAAGGCTTCCGGCTACAAAAAGTGCAACTTGTAAGCGTAACAGCTTAGTACTTTTAACTTTTTACTTAGAGACAGATATAAATATAGCAGTCCTATTTGAGTTGTGAGACTCTCGTTTGGGTCGTCCTTAGTCATTTGTACTCACAAATGACTAAGGAAAAATGACTTTTGACAGCTTTAAGGGAAGAGGACTCTTTCCTCGGTATTCTCTGTACTCTCTATGGTTTGTAAAAAAGTCAAGTTCATAATGGTGCTGTTTTAGATAGTTCGACAGAGTTTGCGTCAGTTGTTAATTGACTTTGAGATTTGTTATCACCTCCTACCTTTCGCAACAGCGATAGTATCCCATTCCATAAAACGATCCTGCTCGCAGATTGGATAACTCTAAAAGAACTGCTATATTTGAGCGCTAATTGAATCAGAGCGATCGCTCTAGATATATCACCCTTGGCAAACAATGACTCGGCGGCTTCAAGGGCCAAGAAAGCACAATTCTGCTTTGCTAGCTTGCAACTTTTACTCTTCATACCGTTGGGTATGTACGATTGAAAAATTATTTCAACAGTCTTAAAGTTTTCCTGGATGAAAGTACTATTCTTGGCGTGAGTGACATTGTTAGACATTATGTGACTGCGCCACATAGCTAAAGGCTCAGTCTCAAACCACATCGGATAGTTGAGAAAAATTCTTACCCACATCTCCCAATCTCCACTCAAACCGCAGCGATAGTCCCACCCCCCCAGTTTTTCATAGACCTCACGGCGCACCACAGCAACTGCTGGTACTGAGATACAACAAGTCTCAGCAATTCGCATTATCCAATCACTAGGTAGAATACCGCTTTCAGGCAGTTCCATTGAGGACAAACCTTGCCAATCTCCACGATAATTAATGTAGATACTGCGACAGAAAGCAGCACCGATTTCTGGGTGTTCGTTGAAGGGTCGTGCCATTTTTTGATAAAAGCCTTCACGCACACAGTCGTCGCTGTGTAGTAGATGAATCAAATGTCCCCGAGATAATTCAAAACAGGTTTGAAAGTTTTTCAAGCTACCTACATTCATTGGTTGCTGATAAAACTCTACACGTCCCATTCCCAGTTCTTCAACAACTGCTGCTGGATCGTCTTCAGTCGAGTGATTATCAACAACCGCAATCTGCATCACCTCAGGTCCTGGATCTTGTGCTAGTACGCTAGCAAGTGTTTCGCGCAGATATGCGGCACAATTGTAAGTTGGAATCATGACAGACCACAGCGGACGTGGTACTTCTTTTGGAACTGGTGGAATAACGGGATGATAAGGATGTGCTTGATTCATAAGGAACCTCAAGAGAATTTTCAGGAATTGGCATAAGAAATTTAGCGGACAATAAATTGGGCATTCTTGAGCCAAAACTTTACAAGATAGTAAATTCGTTCTTGTAGATTGTAGAATCGCCACCCTAATATCAAATATGAAATAGCTCGTGCTTCTTTAAAGTCCCATTTGCCACGTCTGTAATAGTTTGTGCGCTGATACTGGAGATGACGAGAGATGACCAGAGAGGTCAACTTTGTACTTGTGACCAATTTTTTAACAGCTATCGTTCTTGGAACCGTCATCCACAACAATAATTTCAGTGTTAATTTCAGTGTTTTTATAGATCTGATCTATGACAGATTCAATGGCTGATGGTAGATACCAAGCATAGTTATAGTTGGATATGATGGACACTTTCGTTGTTTTGGTTTATCAGGACACACCGATATGAGCCATGATTCAATGTTTATAATTTCTCATGGCATTCAGACATTTTTGGCATAAAATACACTCGTCTTTAAATGTATATTTTATGTTGTTATAATTTATAACAGAGGTAAAAGAGAAAATCGGAAAAGTTTTACCCTACTTTTGGAATCAAAATTTTAATCGTAATCTTCTTAATTAAAACTTTAAGTTGCCATAAATCATACTAAATAAACCAGAGAACACACCCAGGATCCAGGACTTACGCAAAGAAACCCGGTTTCTACCAAAAATTGTCTGTTTCGCAACCAAATACGAACGAAGAAACCGGGTTTCAAGGAAGGTGGTGCGTAAGTCCTAACACCATAAAACACTTTCAATTGAGTAAACCATCCGCTTTCTTTTCATAGTGAATCCACCGCAATTGTTGCGGATACTCACAACCAACCTGCCAGGGTTCCCACCGTTGTAGCACAATACGGTTGAGTGAGAGCCAAAAACCTTAACTCCCCGACAAGAGAAAGCAAGAGAAAGTAAGTTCTCTACTGTTTTAGCCCGTGTGACCTAACTCATGCTGCATCTGGTGGTATTTCCAAAGCTTACCGTGTTGTTGCAGTAGTTCTTGATAATTTCCCTGCTCGACAATATGTCCCTGCTCAAGCACAACAACCTTATCTGCTTTAGCAATTGTTGAGAGTCGATGGGCGATCGCAATGACTGTTCTACCTACAGAAAGTTTTTCTATTGATTCTTGAATTAACCGTTCTGATACGGAATCTAAAGCGCTTGTTGCTTCGTCTAAAATCAGAATTTCTGGATCACGTAACAAGGCGCGAGCAATAGCAATCCGCTGTTGCTGTCCTCCTGATAACCGACATCCGCGATCGCCCAATATTGTATTAAAGCCTTCAGGCATTTCTTCGATAAATTCTAGTGCATTTGCTAGTCGAGCCGCTTCTCTAGTTTCTGCTTCCGTTGCTCCTGGTGTACCGTAGGTAATATTCTCCCAAACAGAAGTATTAAAAATAAATGTCTGCTGACTGACTACAGCCATTTTGCGGCGTAGAGAGTTAACCTCAAACTGTCGCACATCAACTCCATCAATGAAGATATGCCCTTCTGTGGCATCGTAAAATCGAGGAATTAAATCTACTACTGTTGTTTTACCAGCACCAGAGGAACCCACCAATGCCGTCATCTTTCCCCGCTCAATTGAGAGGGTAATATTATGTAGCACTAGATTAGTGGGATCGTAGCCAAAATCAACAGATATTATGTCAATTGAGCGCTTTAAGCCCAAAAATTCAATATTGCCGTTCTTAAAGAATACCTTGTTCTCCTCTCTCAAAAGTTCCTTAATGTTTTCTAAAGAACCGCTTAAAGTGCTGAGAAATGCCAGTGTTCCGTTCATGTCTTGAAGACTTGGTACGACGCGAACAAGGACAAAGAAAAATGTTAATAATGAAGCAATTGGTAATGTAAATAGAGTGAAAGAGATAATAATCAAACTGATAAGAACTGTAGTCGCTACACCTTCAGCTATTGGTTTCACCAGCGTCCAAGCATACACAACTTTGATAGAAGCATTCAGTAAGTTTTGACTCACTTTGTAGAAACGCTGCCTCTCAAATTCTTGTGTCCCAGATGCATGTACAGTGCGAATTCCATTAATAAATTCTAATGCTGTTGAGTTAAACTGACCGTTAGCTCTGGAAATTCCAAAACTGCTTTCTCGTACCCTAGCATTTAACGTTGTCAAGCCTACTGCTAAAAGTGAGAATACTATGACTGAAATGATAGATAACTGCCAAGATATCGCAAACATACAAATAAAGTAGACAGTTACTACCAGCGCCCTAGTAAATACAAAAGCGACTCCACTGAAACCCTGTTTCAGCCTTTCAATTTCTGTCGTCATCGTATTCATGATTTCGCCAGAGCGAGCTTCCGTAAAGTAACCCAATGGTAAAGCTTGTAACTGCTCAAAAATCTGCTGACGTAAGCGGTTTGCAAGATTTAATTGAGCAGATTCCGTATAAATTCCTGCCAAGTAATTAAAGCCTGCACGAGTCCAGGTAGTCAATAAAATCAAAACAGATATTATATACAGAGGACTAATGGGTTGAGATGCGATCCAAATATCCAACCAGATAATACCTGTCTTGGCTGCGGCAGTCGTATCTGTTAAGCTTTGTAAAAAGGAAAGTAGAAACCCAACACTGATACCCTCGAACGTAGCTGCGAGGAAGGTAAACACTATAGCAAACGTGGTCACTCTACGAAAGTGTAGTAACTCTCGTAATATCAAATAGTTTTCCTTCCAGAACTTAGTCGTCTGGATCATACTTTTGAACAGATTACGGACTGGTCTGGAAATTTTAAGATGCATTGGTATTGTTCAATAGTAATGTAGCATAGGAGAAGATCATAATTTAGTGGCTCAGACTTGGGGAGAACAAAAAACTGTGAATCGTGTTTGCCAATACTTGTATGTGGGGCTTGCTGCCATCAACAAAATTTTGAGACATCTTTTTGATTGTTAGCAGCATATACTTACTACGCACCAGTCAATCACAATATTTGGCTATCTAGGTGTAACAGGTTCGACTCTGCTTCAACTTCCCATGATCTCATAATTCCTGGTAATCTGTTGAGCTGTCGTTGTGCTTCTGGATTTAGCCGTACTGCATCTTCCAAAGTCCAGCAACGAACTCCGGTCAAACTCATTTCACCACGTAACACATTCAATAGCTGTGGCAGATTATCCAATCCGTACTTACGCATCCATCGTCCCAGTGTTGTCAGATTCTGACTATTTTCTCCATCGCACAAATTATCTTGATATGCGAGTGTGGTGCTTTGAGTGATCGCTTCATCTCTAATTGCCTTTTTGCTGAGTGTCGTTGTGCGAAACTTGAAAACCTTGAAGAGTCTTCCTCGTTCTCCAACACGCCATTGGCAAGAAAAAAGTAGCTTTGGTTCTGGGGAGGAAATACACATCAACAAAATTAATCCCAACATAATTGGACTGACAGTAAGCAGAAATATCAACGCTGTGATCCAATCAGTAAGACGCTTTAACCACCACAATGCTGAGTCTACTGGTTTCGACTGTTTATCACTAGAAGGTATGCGCAGGAATATGGGTTTGTTGGCTTCCTCGCATGCATCTGCCCAAAATTTTAACCTTGCTTCACCAAGTTTTGGATCTATACGTATCAAATTTGCGGGAGAATGCTTCAGACACTCCACTAACGATTCCTTTTTATCCATTGAAGGCATATAAGGTTGTTTTATCACTCCAGGAAGCATGACCAGCAACTGCCCCTGTCGCCATTGAAGCGTACAGTATTGGGAGGGATTATCTTGTTGCTGCTTCACACTATAATAATTCTGTAATGTTGGTATTATTGAAGTTGTCATATGTATTTTCACTCATAGTATGGTAGATTGCTGACCTAATATTAAAGGCTGTTAAAGCCTAGTAAGGCGATCAGCATCTTCACTGCTTACTCGAAAGAAAACTGAAAGTAATTAAGTGGAAAAAGATAACACAACCCCTATTAAGAATAGGACATCTTGGTTAGTTTTCTTGACCAAAATGTATATCAGACAACAATTGTAGTTTTCAGAGAAATCTAAGAAACTCCACTCTTGTTTTTTTAGGGGTATTTAATATCTAGGATATAAGATGCAGTAAGGATAACGGTTACATCAAAAGATTCTTTATTTACTCTTTAAATATTAAGCACTTTTTTCAGATAATTATTAAGTTGTCATGAATAATCTAACTTGGTATTATTACGAAATAAGCTTCTTATTTGTCACATTACACAACTTTAATAAAATCTGATGATAGCAATTCAAAAAAGCTTCATGAGCACAACTAGTAACAAAAACTAAACTTTATACACTTATCTAGGTGTCAGTTGAGATTCTTTTAAGAACATGATTAAGAATAAAAGGAAAAAATCTGGATTTATATATTTTCTTAAGTTGGATTCAGTGAATTTAAGAAAATGTACTAATACAAAATCATCTTTTTAGCAATCCTATATGAATTGTGTGAAAGTTCCTGCGCGTAGCGCATAAATTGAAAGACACAGATCTCCGACTTCTCTAAGAAGTCGGGGATTTTGTTTTTCACGTTCTTTGTAGCGTGCCCGTAGGGCTTATGATTTAGGATTGCGATACAAATGGTGAAATTATGGTATGAGAATAAAATATGGCATATGCTCTTCTACGGTGGCATATGCCGCCTTAAGGATTGCATTTTTACCGTCTCGTTAGTGGGACTTTGTAAAAAACTAGGCTCAAAATCGTCTCAATTCCAGAATTGACAAGAGTTTTACATCGATTTAGCACTACGCCTTATCGTAATTGGGGTTGAGGCACTTTTTTTCCCAGAGTTGACGTATTTACCTTGTACACAAAGGCTTTGGGGCACTTTTGATACCAGAAAGTTCTAAAGTCCCATTAGTCGAGCCAGCCATGTTCAAGGCAGTGTGCCGCAGGCATAGGCTTAGGAGTTAGGCTGGGCTTTATCTAGGATTCGGCTTCCGTACTTTTATTTCTCCATTGCTTGTTGCAGTGCAAATCGCTGTTGATGTGCATATGGCACAAATGTACTACTAGAGTTTGAGACCCCATTTGCCACAATTCCAAGCAAGTTTAACCTGCTGAGCATAGCTGTAGCTTGTGTCAATTGAGATCGAGTCACTCTACCAATACCAGCTACCATAACCACGCCACGACAAGATGATGCCGTAAGCATCGCATCCACTAAGCCAATAACTGGAGTTGAATCTACAAGTACCAAATCATAGTTTTTCTCAAATGTTGCCATTAATTGCTGCATCCGAGGAGAACTCAGCAGATTAGCTGGATCAGCTGGTGTTGGTCCAGCGGTCAAAATGTCGATGTAGGAGGAGCCTGAGGATTGGATAGTAATCTGATTCGATATTGCGACTTCACTTGCTAAGAGAGTTGAAAGCCCCTGCTCGTTGGGAAGATTCAGCTGTTTGTGCAGACTGGGCTCACGTAGGTTGGCATCAATCAGTAGTACCCGTTTATGTAAACGAGCAGCACTCATTGCTAGACCCAATGCCAAAGCGGATTTCCCGTCATCTGATAAAGCTGAGGTAATCATCAAAGATTTGAACGAAGAAACAGAGTTCAAAAGTTCAATGTTTTTATAAATTAGATCTAGAGATTCCCAACGCGGTGGGGATTGCAATACCTGAATTGTCCAAGGAGCAGGAACGTCTGGCTTACCGAAAGGTAACTTGATAACTGATTCTCTGGTTTTAGCAGGTGGTAACTTGGGAGTTGTTCCCAGTATTGGTAAAGCAACCTGTCTCTCCAACTCAGCTGTGGTATGAACAGAATCATCAGCTGCTTCACGGATAAAGGCAGCAATACCTCCTAACATTAACCCAACCACTGCACCTAACATCAGGTTCTGCTGGAGGTTAGGACCCAACTGTGCGCCCCTTTGGGGTTCTTCCACCATTTCCCAATTAAATCCTCCCTTAGCAAGTTCTTGCTGTAATCGCTGTTCTGCTTTCCTAAGTTCCTGCAATCTTTCGCGGCTAAGTTGTACTTGCGGCTGTAGACGACCGTACTCCGCTAACAAAATGGGAAATTTTGTGAGTTCTTCACGTAGTTCTCGCTCTTTCTTCACCAAAACTTGGTCGCGAGCGCTTAAAGACACTATTGTGGTCTTTGTGTCCACTAACTTCGCTGCAAGACTGAGATCAATTTGGCTCTTCTGTCCTTGCTGTAGCAGAGACGGTGATTGACTACTGACTTGAGTAGACTCTGCTCCTAAGGTTCTTCTTTGCTCTTCCTGCAATAATGCTTTTTGGCTTTGAAGTTGATCTGCCAACTTCTGCACACTCGGAGCTTGTTCTGTAAAGCGCAAGCGTTCTTGTGCTAAAGCCAGTTCTGTTTTTTGGATTTCGTTCAGTAATGCTTGATAGCGAGTCGATTGACTCAGACGAGCTTCGACAAGAGCGTTTTGTGGGGTGCTTTTAAGTTGTTCCTGTAAAGATTTATATGTAGCATCAGCCTCTTGGTACTGAGAGCGAGTTGTGCCGCGCTCTTGCGAAATCCTGCTCAATTCGTCCTGTATAGCTTTTGACTGGGACTCTGGATCTATAAGTTGCTGTGTTCTGCGAAACCTTTGTAATTTAGCCTCAGCTGTACTAACTTCCTCGTTGGCTCCCTTTAACTGTTCTCTAATATTTTTAAGCCCTTTTTTTAAACGGTCATCCTGCTGCTTAATGTTGTAATCTAGATAAACTTTCCGAATTGCTTTGAGAGCTTCATGTGTTTTAATTGAATCTTTATCGGTATATTGCACCTCAAATATTTTAGTAGCAACATTATCTTCTTTGTTTTTGATTTGACTCAAAGCCAAAGAGCTTTGCAACTGAACTACGGTCATGTCTGGATATTCGGGCTTGAGTAGCTCAACTGCTTTTTTAAGTAGACTAGAACTTTGCATCAACTTCAGTTGGGTTGCAACGTCTACCTCAACATTAGGATCGGTAAATTCACTGTCTACACCATTGCTACCACCTTTATCTGTTCCTTGATAGTTAGGTTCTACCAATAGCTGCATTGAGCTTCTAAAGGTAGGAGGTGTTCTTTTTGTTATCACACCTGCAATAGCAATAGAAGCCACAAATGCTGCTAAAAACCAAGGAAATCTGCGTATTAAAACCGCAAACAGTTGTCCGTAACCTGGTTCTGATTCAGTGACTGGATTGACATATGGGCTAAGACTGTTCTGAACCACCTTTACTATCCCTCAACTAACAAATTAAATGGATAATGTATTTACAGTACAAGCTTGTTCAATAACTTGCTGGACTTTCTTAAAGAAAGCCTCTTCCGAAAAGTTTGTCACTGCATGATTACGGATGTTCTCGTAATCCCAATAGATTTCCCTGGCTTCTAGTAGTGCAGCTTGCAGCGATTCGGGTGTTTGTCTCTTAAAAAAGACTCCTGTTTTACCAGGTATCTGAGTATCTAACACCCCACCCGCTCCAAAGGCTATGACAGGTGTTCCACTGGCATTTGCCTCTACTGGAACTAATCCATAATCTTCGAGGGCTGCAACAATAACAGACTTTGCTTTAGAAAACAACTGAGTGCGTTGTGTATCAGTTACGTGTCCTAAAAACTCAATATTAGATAATGCTTTAGACTTTAACCTCTCCCTTTCTGGACCATTTCCTGATATTAGCAACCGCCATCCCAGCCAGTTAAAAGCTTCGACTATTATATCAAGACGCTTGTAGCTGATCATCCGAGCTGAGGCAAGATAAAATTCTTCTTTTGTATCTGAAAAAACAAACTTACTTGTGTCAATGGGATAGTTAATAACAATAGCTTTTTTGCCGTAGGTACTTTGAATACGACGAGCGACAATACTAGAGTTAGCAATATAAAGGTCAGGTTCCTGTGCATAAACAAGGTCTACCTTTCTCATCATTTCAAAAACTTGTTCGATGAATGGAGCAAAATATCGATAATCTCCGTACTCACGTAAATAAGTTTCTGTATCCCACAAAAAACGGGTAATATTATGGCAGAAGCAAATGTGGTACCCCTGTGGGTTCTTCCGCACGGCTTTAGCAAAGCTGGTGCTACTGCTGATGATAAGGTCGTAGTCTTGTAAATCTAAGGCACGAAAAGCTGGAAAATACAAGGGAGCCATCAACCGAAAATACTTCGCTGCTCCTGGAATATTTTGCAGGAAGGTTGTGTTGATAATGCGCTCACCAATGTCAATGGTTTTTTCGGGATCGTATAAGGAAGTAAAAACATCTGCTTCGGGGTAGCGCTTACAGAGTAATTCAAAAACGCGCTCTGCCCCTCCTTTCTGGGTTAAATAATCATGCACCAAAGCAATTTTCATATGATTTGTTGTGGATTGACTCTATACAACTGTCTACAAGTGATAGGTTTGCTCCGAATACTGCACCGACCATTAGCAGTTTACAGACTCTAAATGCAAATCTGACTCAAGCCCCTACTTGTTCCCAAGATACTAAAACGTGATTTTTATAGTGTTAATTTTTAATAAATATTTCGTAAGGAAAAAAGAAAGAGGTCAGTAACCCTTTGGGTAAATCGAGAACTTGAGACTTAATATTGGCTCATAGACGATTAATAATACTAACTGTGCGTTGAACTAACTGAGATGCCATAAGTCTGCTGAGTTGGAAGAGTCGTTAACAATTATTAATATTTGGAATAACATCAAATTGAAAGAAAAACCTCATAGCCTTTGCATAACCTTTGCATAAGACTAGAGATTCTTTACTACTCAACCTATGCTTTTTTTGCTACCGAAGTCAATATCCTAACATTAAGGATGAGTTAACTTCGGATGAAGAAATGATTTAGACTGCTGCTAAAGTTTTGGATTGGGTGAAATAGGCATTTTGCTCAGTTCGCAGTTTGTCGCATAGTCTACCTTCTGGCAGTTCTACATCGTCATAGGTCAGAACTTGGTCTTTTGGAATATCTCGTTTTAGGCGACATCCTTCCGCTAGACCAATGGGTAAGAGATTTTGCTGTTGAACAATGTTAGAATTTTCACATTGACCGTATGTCATGTAGTAACCAATACCATCCAAGATTTCTCCGGATTTTAGGTCGATTTTGGCAGTCGTAATAACATCTACCAGGGGACCACCTAAAGGACTTAAGACGTAATCTTGGAAGAGGACAGCGCGAGCAACAGACAATGGCACCTCAAAGTGACAGAGGTGGTAAGGAGTGTAAAAGCTGTAGAGCGGACCTTCACCTAACTTGTACAAGTTGAGGTAATGACGTTGCTTGGAATCGTCATGAGTTCCAAAGACAAAAACCCCTGGACCTGGTTTTGCACCAACAACATAATCAACGATTCCGCCCAGTTCCTTGAGTTGTTCGACATCGTACATTTTGGTCATTTCGTCTACATGACCGTTAAAGTCGTATCCCAGCATTCCTCGCTTGGCAACTTGCATACCTGTGGCATTGGCAACTATTGCTTGCTCGAAGGATATTTTTGTTCCATCAGCAAAGCTAGTGACCATGTGAGCTTTTTGACCCCAACGTTTGGCAAATGCTTCCTGTGTTGTCGGATTGCGATAGGGGTCTTGTAAGCCTTTAATATTACCACATAACAGTGGAGTTAAGCCTATACTCTTGACGAAACGGTAGAGATTCATTTGCACCCCTGGCTGATCTCCATCACAAGCGGTGAGGATAACTCCTGCTTTGTCGGCGTAAACTTTGAGAATGGGACCGATGGTTCCATCCAATTCGGCGTTCATCATAATGATGTGCTTGTGATGGGCGATCGCCTCCATCACGACATGAGCGCCAAATTCCACTGCACCTGTGACTTCAATCAGAGCATCAATACCCTCGGCGCGACACAGTAACATTGCATCTTCGGTGACTGCGTATTGATTGCGGGCGATCGCGTCTTCTAATTCGGCGACGTTGGAAACGACTTTGCTATCTTCAATACCTGCTTCTGAGTATGCTCGCTTGGCTGCATCAACACTTCGGTTGGAGATAGCAACTAACTCCATACCAGGAACTGAATTTTTAATTTGATTGGCAATTCCCCGTCCCATGAAGCCAGCACCGATCATCCCAACCTTGATGGGGTTACCTGCTTCTGCACGAGCTTGTAAGGCGCGATCTACAATAATCATTGTTTAAACTCCTAGAATATTTGTGAGTTGTTAGTTTTTGATTGTTAATTATTAGTCGTTTTTTCCATAACCCTTCAGGACTAACAACTAAACATTTCCTCCAACGGTCATCATTTTCATCAAAGGCCAATTTTTATCTTTTTCAGAGATTTCAGTCACTTCCACAGGCCATTGAATATTGAAAAATGAATCATCATAGCGTAACCCCCGCTCATATCCAGGTGTGTAAAATTCTCCTACTTGATACGCAACCTCAGCAGAGTCTGTCAGTGTTTGATAACCGTGGGCGAACATTTCTGGAACATATAAAGCGCGATGGTTTTCGGCGGTTAATTCCACACCAATATGTTGAAGGTAAGTAGGAGATTCGGGACGCATATCAATAATCACGTCATAGATAGCGCCTTGAGTACAGCGAATTAATTTCGTTTCTGCTGCTGGTAGAATTTGATAATGCATTCCCCGCAGCGTCCCCTTCTTATGGTTAAAAGACAGATTACATTGGGCAACCGTTGGCTTTAAACCATGTGCTTCAAATTCTTTAGCGCAGAAAGTACGGGCAAAGAAACCACGATGGTCTTGCTTCTGTTCTAGGTCAATGATGTACGCGTCTTTGAGTTCGGTTTCTGTAAAAATCATGGGTAACCTCACGATAAATTATGACTACATCGTAGAACTCAATCATTTCTGATTGGTATTCGTGCTCTTCATCAAATCTTTAAGAAGTCGCTGAGGAAGCGCAGTGGCTTTCAGAGAGAGTAGAACACAAAAATATTTTTCAACGGGACAACCCGACTATCTTAGGACTGTCACAGAATCAGATTCTTGATATGATTCTGGTTTTGCAAAAGTATCATCCCAATACTGGGTGCAAAGTTCTGGACGCTTCGGTGGGTTTGCAGTGTAAACAAAAAAGAGCGCTGATCTGTCTTCTGTCCGTAAGGTTCCGTGGTGTAAAGCAATTTTTGGATCTGTAAAAATCACAGTACCTGCTGGTCCTGGACATGATTTCCACTTGTGTTCTGGGATGACTTCCTTAAGCTGTTCATCAGTGATTCCTAAGTAACCTGATTGCCAAAGCTTATAGTATATTCGGTAATAATTGAGACTTTGTAAAGGGGTCAAAGATACCGGAACGTATTCAAAAGGACCGTGTTTTTCTTCTACATCGGACAAATAAATAATGATTTTAACCATCCGGCGGTCTTCTGAGTCTTTATGCCATAGCAGTGTCCCAAATTGATTTTCGTTAGGAAAATCTTTACGTAAATGTACGCCCTGAAAGGCAACCGGAAGACCTATGTAATTTTCGACGATGTTAAGTAGCTTTTGTTCTCCTCCCCATTGAGAAAATTGTGGTAAATCTGTGACTGTGTAAATTTGCGGGAGTCTTTTGGTGAGGTGGCTATTGTTTCCACCTGTCGTTCTAGAGAGTTGATTGTAAGATGCTTTGAGAAGACCAGATGTAGAGCCAAGTCCCAACTTTTCGAGTGTTGTCACATAAACTCCATCGCGTTTGAGGCGATCGACAATCAGGCGATCGCCTTCTTCCAAAGCAGGCAATTTTCTTGCATGGTTTACAAGCGCTGCTCTATAACCTAACTCAGATTTCAACTGATATATTTTGTTTGTAATACTGTTAAACATGGGATAGCTACCTTGTTCGTTTGATTCATTGCTAGTCGTAATTTGGCAGTTTAACCTTCATATTTTCGTAAGTCTTGACTAGAGGCTTCTGTTGTTTCTGCCATTTTGAATTCTTTAGTTGCAACTGCGTCAAAAACAGAGAGACCAACTAAAGTCAAAAAGGGAACTATTGTCTGAATGGCGAATACAGGCCATCTTCTCAAAGCACCTAAGAAAACTTTCAAATTAGCTTCTTTGAAACTCTGGGAAATCATCCGGCGGCAGAATTGTTTAGAGTATCCGTTTTCCTCCAGTTTCGTTATAATTTCAGGTAAGTGCTTGTATTGCATTAACAGTGCTGATTTTGGCTCTTTTTGCCAATAACTCACACCAACAATACATTCCATGTAGGTATCTTTAGTCACAATTATCCTACCATTAGCAGCGCAATACCCAGCTAAATATGCTAAAGATATCCAGTTCTTCTCAGCTTCTGACCAAATTTGAAGAGCGCGTTGTACCAAATCAGTACGATAGACGGAAGCTGTGAGAAAGATGACTGCACCAATACTTTTTGAAAAACAATGTTCAAATATTGCTTTACCGTCACCGCTTCCCTCTTCACTATCAACATCAAACCAACGGTTACCAACTATTGTGGGGGGGTGTACGGGTTCACCAGTTTTTTTGTTACGACCAGAAAAATTAAGGAACAATAATGACAAATCGTCATATTGTTTGAGTTTGTTGATGACGTAAGCAACTGCTCTATCCTGAATGTGATCATCATCACCAATTGTCCAAACATATTTTGTTGTTGCGGATTTTAAGCAAAGAATGATATTCCGCATGACACCAATATTTTCAGAATTTTTATTGGATTTCAATGTGATCTGACTGAGTTTTTTTTGCCACTTCTGAATAACCTCTTGAGTATTGTCAGTTGAACAATTATCTGAAACAAAAATTTCACATTCAGAGTCAAAGCCTTTAATCGCTTGAGCAATCCATGCCAGTTGCTTATCAAGTAGTCCGGCGCGATTGTAAGTAGGAATCGCGATAGTGAGCAATTTCTTCATCGTGGAATGTAGATTAATTGGTGTTTCATACTGCCAGAATGATGATGCATTCCTGATCGAAAGAATTCCGAATCAAATATTTGATTCGGAATCCTGAGTTACTTCGTTACTGAGAAATTCGACTATCTGATTACTTCTTACTCCAAAAGAAATCTTTGTCTATTTGTTGAGTGCGAATCAGATACTCTAGCTGTTTCAACCGAGTGAAACCTCTATGCAAGAAAACTTCTTCAGTCATATCGATTTGAGAGAACAAATCATACAGTTGTTGTGCTCCACGTTGAGCATTCCAATCACACTTAAAGCCAGGTAGAACAGTGTTAATTTTCTCAAAAGAAACCCGATAACTGCGATTGTCTGCACCTTGGTTACCAAAGCTTAATTGACAATCTGAGAAAACTTGAGCAATAATTTCGGCAATTTCTTTGACTCGATAATTATTTGCTGTATCTCCCACGTTGAAGACTTGGTTATGTACGATATCACGAGGAGCCTCCACTGTGCAAACAATTGCTTTGCAAATATCCAGTGCGTGAACTAATGGACGCCAAGGCGTACCATCACTAGTCATCTTGATTTCTTTGGTTGTCCATGCTAAACCTGACAAATTATTCAAAACAATATCAAAGCGCATTCTCGGGGAAGCACCAAAAGCAGTGGCGTTCCGCATAAAGGTAGGAGAAAAGTTATCATCTGCTAGTGGCTTGACATCTCGCTCTACCAATGTTTTGCATTCTGCGTAGGCGGTTTGAGGATTGACAGGAGATTCTTCTGTGACATCACCCTCAGTAGCAACACCATAGACACTACAAGAAGACATATACACAAAGCGACGCACACCAGCTTTTTTTGCCAATTCGGCAAGACGAACTGAGCCTTTATGGTTAATTTCGTAAGTGATATGCGGTGCAAGTTGTCCTGTAGGATCATTCGACAGTTCCGCCATGTGAACCACAGCATCAACACCTTGCAAATCTTCTGAGGTGATATTGCGAATATCTTTGTTGAGAGTTTTCGCTGTTACCTGAGTACCGTTGTACAACCAACCTACTTTATAAAAACCAGTATCTACTCCGATAACTTCATGTCCTCGTTCAATGAACAAAGGAGGTAACAAACTACCAAGATAACCTTCAGTACCAGTGACTAGAATTTTCATGGATTTCAATTCCTATTGAAGTTTAATTTCGTGTCGCAAATGAATAATCTTAGTGAGTTACAGTGCATGACTCTATGTAAGATGGTTTTTTTGCTCTAATTTATAAGATTTTTTTAAGTGTACAAATTATCGCTTTACTCACCTTTGATACACACGTTATGCATCGTAATACATTATGTTTAAAGTTTTGAGGTGGTCAATGATGTTACTTTCATAAATTTTCTCCCGTAAATCTTCTCCAAAGCCGCCTCCAAATCGTATCTCGCCATCCTGACTTTTGACTTTTGACTTCCCCGAAGGGGTTGACCAGTCCGTCATGTCAAGATATTGGAAGAACAAATGTTTTTTGGGATGTTTACATTCTTCTCGCAATCCTACGTACCAGGGTTGGGAAAAATTTATAAAGTGAATAACGCAAGGATTGTGCTGCAGTTCGTTATAAATGACAACCTTAAACTAGATGTTCTCACACATTAAACAATGGCAGAATGCCTGTGCTTTTTCTTAAAACCATCAACTGAAGCAAGTAACTTAAGCAAACACAAGCAAACAAAATATTCTAGTGTTGATTGACTACAGCTTTAAGATGCGGCTGTTCAGGAATTTGGGCAACAATTGCTTTGCCAATTTCTATGGAAGATGTTGCTGCAGGGGAAGGAGCATTACAAACATGAACGGAGTTTTGACCTTGAACTATCAAAAAGTCATCCACCAATTTGCCATCATTCATGAGTGCTTGTGCGCGAACACCGGCGTGAGTGGGAACTAAATCTTTTTGTTGAACTTCGGGAATGAGTTTTTGTAAACTTCTGGTGAAAGCTGCTTTACTAAATGAGCGAATAATTTCTTGAATTCCTTCGTCAGCGTGTTTTGCCGCAAGTTTCCAAAAACCAGGATAGGTCATAACCTCTACAAAATCACGCAAATCAAAGTCTGTTTTGTTATAGCCTTCACGCTTCAGGCTCAAGACCGCATTTGGTCCAGCGTGTACGCTCTTGTCAATCATGCGTGTAAAATGGACACCTAAGAAGGGAAAATCTGGATTAGGAACTGGGTAAATCAAACCTTTGACCAAATAACGTTTTTCAGGTGTCAGTTCGTAATATTCTCCCCGGAAAGGAACAATCTTTGCTTTCGGATCAGTTTTGCCCATTTTGGCAACGCGATCGCTATGTAATCCGGCACAATTGATCACAAAGCGAGTTTCAAAAGTACCGCTGTTCGTTTCTAATATCTGATGTTTGCCACTGGCGATTATTTTTTCAACCTTGGTATTAAGACGCAGTTCTCCTCCCTGTTGTCTGATAATTTCAACATATTTCTGACAAACTTGCTTGTAATTTACAATACCAGTTGAAGGAACAAGAATTCCTCCAACACAACTCACATGAGGTTCAATTTCTTTGACTTCCTCTGGAGTCATTCTCTTAACATCTATACCATTTTCTAAACCTCGCGTGTAAAGATTTTCTAGGCGTGGTAACTCTGTCTCATTAGTAGAAACTATGACCTTGCCACAAACTTCATGCTCTATTCCATGTTCTTGGCAAAATTCCACCATTGAACGACAACCGTCACGGCAAAATTTAGCTTTAAAACTACCCGGCTTGTAGTAAATACCAGAATGAATGACACCACTATTGTTACCAGTTTGGTGAAAAGCCCAATTGCTCTCTTTTTCTAAAACTAGAATGTGAGTATTGGGATAGCGTTTACCCAAAGCCATAGCAGTGGAAAGACCAACAATTCCTCCACCTATAATCGCGAAATCATACATGAGTACTCTAGCTCCTGGAATATAGAAGTATGAAGAGTGAAAAATGAAAAGAATGATGAGTCAAAAATGAGGAGCGAACAGTGCAAAATCAAGTCCCTTTTTTCTTATTTTTTATCACCACACCTTCCAAGGAGCCTTAGTATTCTTCCATAATTCATCGAGATAATTTCTATCTCGTAAAGTGTCCATTGGTTGCCAAAAGCCATAATGCTTGAAAGCAGATAGCTGTTCCATTTCTGCTAGCTTTTCTAATGGGGTCTGTTCCCAAACAGTGGAATCATCATTAATGAGATTAATGACTTCTGGCTCTAACACAAAGTAGCCACCATTAATCCAAGCTCCATCTCCTTCTGGCTTTTCCCGAAAGCTCGTGATTTTTGTTTGTTCTTGCCCTAAGACAATAGCACCAAAACGTCCAGGTGGTTGAACTGCTGTCATTGTTGCTAAAGTATTCTGTTCCTTATGAAAATTGATTAACTCCGCAACATTGACATTACTGACACCATCACCGTAGGTGAAGCAAAAGGTTTCATTACCAATATGCTCTCTGACTCGCTTCAAGCGTCCACCCGTCATTGTATTATCACCTGTATCTACTAAGGTGACACGCCAGGGTTCTGCGTTACCCGCATGTACATTCATCTGGTTAAATCGCATATCAAAGGTGACATCTGACATATGCAAGAAGTAGTTGGCAAAATACTCCTTAATAACGTAACCTTTGTAACCACAACAGATGATAAATTCCTTAATGCCGTAGGAGGAATATATTTTCATAATATGCCATAGTACTGGCTTTCCACCAATCTCCACCATAGGCTTGGGTTTGATGCTCGTTTCTTCGCTTAGGCGTGTACCAAGACCTCCAGCCAAAATCACTGCTTTCATAAGATTATCTCTAGGTTTTTAGGTAGATGAGTCATCAATTTTTTAGGGGTTAAGTAGAGAAAAAGTTGTTTCTTAATTTTCTCAGTATATAATTTAGCCGTAAATTGACACTTGAGTATGAAGACAAGATAAATAAACCCATATTAAGTATGAAAAAATGAAAAAGAATGAAAAAGCTTTGTAGATACTTTAAACCTAGAGATAACGCTACTTAAGAAGTTTATAAAAAATGCAAAATAACCAACTCTTATTATTTCAAAATAGTCAAAAATAACTGGCTACGTAATGAAGAAGACAAAAGATAATCAATAGTAAAAAGGATTATTTTCTAGCAGAATAAGGTTTTTTTGTGCAATTAGCTTGTTCTTAGTACAGAATCACACCTATTTTTTTTGTAACTATATGTTAGCGAAAAATGTTGTCAATACGCTATTTTACTGACATTTTGTGTTTTCAAGTGTCACAATCAGTTTTTACTTTTTTTATAAAACATTTTTTGATAAAAAAATTATGTACTATAATTAATGCCTTTGAATAAACTAATGAAGAAGCATAATTGATTGCTAAAAAATTAATTAGAAAATTTCATTGATTATGTTATGTCACAGTTCAAGGTGTATCACGCTCATAGTCAGGCTAATCAAAGAGAAGCTTTACTATGAGCATGATGCTATGGATTTGAGATATGAGAAACTGCACTCAGTTGCTTTGCGGTGACACATTCGTGGTTTGTAAAAAAGTATCACATTTGTTTTCCATAACAACACAGATGCTGCTTAGTGCTTGTTGGTAATTCTCCATATCTTCTTGTTGCAAAGACATTTTAGCAGCTTTCTGCAAATCATCAACTGCTTGCTTATGGTACTGGCTAAATTTGCCACCTCCATATTGGGCAAGTTCGTAACGAATGACACCTCGTTTTATATAAACTTTTGACAGTTTAGGATTGATACTCAATGCTTGGTTAAAATCTCCAATTGCCTGTTTGTATTCTTGCTCAAAATCATTGCTATATTGAGCAATTTGATAACGCACCAAACCTCGTTGAAAGAAGGCTTCTGCTCTGGATGAATTTCGGTTTAGTGCTTGGTTGAAGTCAGTGATTGCTTTTTTATACTCATCTTGAGAATCGCCACTGTATTTAGCAATTTGGGAGCGAACAACACCTCGCCTTATGTATGCTTCTACTTCATTTGAATTCAGACGCAGGGCATTGTTATAATCTGCAATTGCTAGACTATACTCTTTGTCTGGATCGCTGCTATATTCGGCAAGCATATAGCGCACATTCCCTCGATTGACATACCCTTTGACTTCCGTGGGATTGATGCTGATTGCTTTATTGTAATCTGCAAGTGCCCCTTCATACTCTTTCAAGTTGTAGTGAGCATTGCCACGGTTGACATAAGCTTTTGCGTGTTTTGGATCTTTTTGTATTGCTTTACTGAAATTTTCAATTGCTTGTTCGTAATCTCTGACTTTGTATGAAGCATGACCCTGCTTGTAGTAATCAGCAAAATTTTGATTTTTGTCGTTTCTATCTTCTTGTAAAGAAATCAAATTTTGTTGAGCGTAAGAACTTTGAGCAATAAAGGGGCGACTTGTGAATTTAACCATTAAATCCAAATACCCCAAGATACCAAAAAGACCAAGCAAGCAGAAAACAATAGGGTAGAAATTCCGCTTTTTCTGAGGTCTATAGTAAGAAACATTGTGGGGAATGACTGGATGACGATAATGAGTCTGAGTAAATGGAATTGCTGGTTGCAGTGTGCGAGGAACTTGAACTTGGCGTCTTTTCTTTTGTACTCGCGGTTGTAAATGTTCTTTATTTGCTATTGCTTTTAGAGATGGGAATGGGTCACGTCCACCTAATCGCAATGTACGTTCGCACCAAGGACATCTGTCCAGGTGGTTGCTGTAGCGATGCTGAGGGTTGATAGTGCAGCTTATGAGGCTGTTTTCAGCATCAGCGAGTGCTGTGAGCCAAGTTTGAGCATTGGGGCGTATCTGTGGGTTGTTGTGACCATCCTCAAAACAACGTATAAAAAGTTCCTGCAAACCTAGAGGAAGAATGTCCCAAGGAGGTGCAATGGGTGTCGAAACGTACGGTACGCGGCGGTTTTGACTGTAAGTAAAATGTCCACTAACAATACGTGATTCATATTGCGGAGGTTCACCTGCTCCTTGATAAATGCCTGAAAATGGGTGTGTACCTTCCATTAACAGTTGAAATATCAATACTGCTAACCCAAACAAGTCATGGGTAGAATTGCGATCGCACTGAGCAAAAGTTTTGTTGTGAAGTTCTGGTGGGGTAAATTCTGGTTTCCCCACATGACAGCGGTAAATCATTCCATTGTCTGGGTCTTTTACCTGGAATGAATCGGTGTCTACTATCGTCACCAATGCGGTGTCACTAACGAGGATATTAGACTCATTCACATCGCCAACACAGTATCCGCTAGCGTGTAACGCAGCAAAAGCCGAAGCCAGATTGCGAGCAGTGCGGATTAAGTACTGATAGTTAAACAAAGGACAGTGCTGGCGGCGAGTTCTAGGATTGTAGAAGTCGATGATTGGACGCATTCCCTGAATGCGCGGCATTAAAAAGCCTATCACCTCATCGCTTCCTTCGGGCGATCGCAACAACTCAACGGGCCATGCTATTGAAATATGCCCTAAGCTCGCAGTTGGGTTTTCCGGTGGGTGAGTAAGCATAACCTCCAGTTTACGAGCTTGGGAAGGTGTTGGTTTGTGATAAACCTTAGCCACCAAGCCAGCATCTGTTGGCACTGTGTATATACACGCTTCACCGCCTCGTCCCAAACTTACGGAGAGACTAACATTGCTAATTTTTTGGTTGGGAAGACAACGTAGTACCTGCATAATATACTCTTAGAGATACCCTATAAATGTATACACTTCCAGACAGACAAATTCCCCAACACTCTATCAATTGCTAAAAGCAGCAATGATTAGTGTCAAATCATCATCTGTACGTTGCATAATTCGCTCTGAGCGTAAAAATCTCACTAGCTGCTCTTTTGCCACTGTCTTGTCATCTGCATTAGCTGCAAAGTCGAACAGTGGAACAAAGAACGGCTTATGAGGTACTCCCACAGCCATATTCATGGCAAGCATTTGTAGTCCATCTGTTAGAACACCAACATTGACTACTGCTTGACGCCATAATCTTACTTGCACCGCATCTAGGGCTGTCGGTGAGGTCAAGAAAACAGTCTCGTTGATATATTCACCACTGTCGGGTATGGTCAGTGCAACGAGGTTTCCTTGAACATCCCTTGCGACTGCTACACCATCCCCGATTTGTGCGACTGCAACAACTTCTGGTGTTGCCAAGGCAACAATCAGGGTACTTGCTAAATCCGATGACTGCTTCTGACAAGCAACAGCCTCTTCTTCGACAGCTTTTTTGGCACAAATGATTGCTTCAATCAAAAGCGATCGTACAGCATTATCATCAACCAGTGTTCGTCGAGAAAATTCTTTGATAGATATGTTTTCTATCGCTGTTTCTACAGCAACCATTGCTCCTACCTTGCCCATGCTTGCACTACCAGCACCATCTGCAGCAGCAACAACTAAGATATTATCTGGCAAAATCTGCCAGAGGTGAGCATCCTGACACAATTGCTTGTTTTTGATGTGACTCGTACCACATATTGAGGCGGCTACTACCCGCCAATGAGGTTTCTGTTTAGAAGTGTTCATAAATCATATTCCATTACTGCTCTTTTTTGAGCATTCAATCACATCCTTACTAAACAGAACCCCAGCCAATCGGTGGTAGTGCCACCTGTTCGTCTACTTTAGAATGAGAAACAGCTGACATACTGGCTGATAGCCAAACAAACATTTCAACGAAATTGAGTCCTTGAAGTTTCAAGGGTGTACGCACAGCTATTTGACTTAAGCGCGTCATGTTCGCATTTTCTACTCCAACAGTAAAAAATGCAACACGTTTACTGGTTTCATCTTCTTGTAGACGCCGCGATGCTTGTTCGATTACATCTTCAAACTCGCCTTGTGGCTCACCATCAGTAATCATCAATACCCAAGGACGATAATAAGCAATACCGTTGGCACGATATTGAGCTTTTCGTTCTTGGATCATGTCCAAAGCTTTGTGAATTCCTGCGCCCATAGTCGTCAGTCCTTGTGCTGTCAGTACCGGTGGACTGAATTGATCAGCAGTTACAAAGTCCTGTACTACACTGATATGACTATCAAAGGTAACTATTGCTACTTCAACCCTTCTTGCTGCCAAGGAATTTTTCGTTAATTCTTCTTTGAAACTCTGTAAGCCCTGATTTAATGAATCTAGCGCCATACCTTGCATTGAGCCAGATGTATCTAGAAGAAGCACACAAGGACAACGGGGTTCTGGATTTTCAGCAAACTCCACTACTTCATCAAGTTTTAATGTATCCGGCATAACTTTTTGTGTTATGTTAAAGTCCAAAGCTCAGCTTTCCTTTTCCTCAAAGTATATAGTTTATAGCACTGACAAAACTATATGTAAGTTATTTAATCTTAGACAGTTTACTATTTCTTTAACAAAATTCTGCTGCCAAATCCCTTACAAATTTGTGAAATCCTATCCGATATATCTTTAAAGAAAACTGAGTCCACAAAGAGTCGGGATGACCTGCTGTACAACATATAGCGAAATTGATACGTAATACGTATACGATATACTAGATTAGTACCTTTACTGACACAGGAATTTAAAGATTCGATGTAGAAAGGTAATATTTTAGATAAAAGTAACTAAGTGAGTGCATTCAATTCAGTAATATAACGACACGTTTGTTACCTTAATTAACTCATTAAGATTTCAAGAAACTTAAACTGAAAAATATCCCTTGTTAGTTATGTTACGAGAAAATGTCACAGACTAACTATAATATTTTCTTTACAGCTTGTAATATATGTATACAACCAAAATTCTGAGAAAATTTCTGTATAGAGAAATCTCAAAGTTAGAGGAATACCATTATTACCGATCACTCGAAAATTCAAACAATCGGTCTCCTTTTTTAGAAAATCTCTAGAGAAATGAATAATTTTGGCACATTTACCAAACTGAGTCCTTTGAGTTTATTGAGACACCTATCTAATTCTTCTGAAAGTACTTGTTTACAAGCACTTAGCAACTCTGTTTCCTGGTCAGTCTATCTAGAGCAGGGAAGAATAACATACGCGACTCATTCAGTTGAACCATTTGACCGCTTGGAACGTCATTTGCGTCGCTTAAGCCATCATGTTCCTAGCATCATCGGTGAAGTCCGTGTTCAATTACGTTTAATGTTTGAACCGGATACAAAAAGTCAGCCTGTAGGATATCACAATAATACTCACGCGCAATCGATTCCTCCCCCACTACCTCCTGAGTACCAAGCTATCTGCTGGTTAGTAAGCGAACGATATTTGCATTCTACACAAGCAGCTATCCTGATTCAGGAATTAGTCAAAGAAGTACTTGAGTCATATCTTTTAATCAAGCAAGGAACTTTTACATTACAAAATTCTCATTATCGAGTTCCAACTATTTGCAAGCTTGATGTCGAAAAAATTGTAGAGCGTTGTCAAAAAAAGTTACATAATTGGCATTTATTGGGTCCCCAAATATCTTCTCCCTATCAACGTCCATATTTATTAATTAAAGCCACAAAAAATCCCAAAAAGATATCAGGCATAGACCCTCAGCTAACTGAGTGGATGAAAGGTTTTAGCTTACGACATTTGTCAGTGATTATGAATCAAGACGAAGTTGAACTAGCTAAAATACTATATCCTCATATTTTAGATGGCACTATATTATTGCATGAGCCAGATCCACCCTTTGATCAATTACCAAAAACATTTACAGATTTCGTAAAAGCTTCTAGTTATGTTACTCAATCAGCTGATACTAAATTCGTTGATTCAGCACTAGCATCAAATCGCACCATCTCTAAGGAAAACTCTGCTACTTCCACGAAGAAAACTCCGATTTCTTCTCAGAAAGAGCAAGTGAAAGACTTAACAACATCAAATAACAAGAAGATTGAATATGAGGCAGAAGCTCTCGCTACTGAAACTCCACGAAAAGTCTACAAAGTTATTTCTGTAGATGATAGTCCCACTATCCTTAAAGAAATTAGCCGCTTCTTAGAAGATGAAAATTTTTCTGTTGTGACAATCAATGACCCACTGAAAGCAGTTATGTCAATTATTAGGTACAAACCAGACTTGATTTTGCTAGATTTAAACATGGATGGCATGGATGGTTATGAATTATGCCGAATTGTCCGCAATAATTCAATGTTCAAAAAAACTCCCATAATTATGGTAACAGGGAATAAGGGACTTATAGACAGAGTAAAAGCAAGATTAGTAGGAGCTTCTGGATATTTAACTAAGCCTTTTACTCGTGCAGATTTACTCAAAATAGTGTTTACGCATTTGGCTTAATGATGTCGTAATTAGTCATAGTTAATCATTAAGAATGATGTAAAAAGTATTAAAAATAGGATGCAATGAAACCTCTTCTACTCTAAAATTATGGCGTTCATGCATTGCATTGATATTAATTTCTATTTGGAGATTGCAATGCCTGAACAGTTAGCGGACTTGTCTCTCATTTTTGTAGGATCTATTTAAATCTCTTATGTCCAGCAATCAAGTTACAGCTTCTAACCCTGATTAAGGCTTTCAAAAAAACTATCTTAGTACAGAGTAACTTCGTGGAATAGTTCTAGAATAGTCTGTGCATTGTGATTTAGCTTAGATTTCAGACAAAACAACACAAGACCATGCGTATCTCACTGAAATGGTTGCAAGAACTCGTTGAATTGAAACTTAGCCCAGAGGAACTAGCAGAAACACTGACACTAGCTGGGTTTGAGGTGGAAGATATTGAAGATCGCCGTACTTGGGCTGCGGGCGTTGTTGTGGGGAAAGTGCTGGAACGACAACCGCATCCCAACGCCGACAAGTTAAGTGTTTGCCAAGTCGATATCGGTACGGGTGAAACTTTAAATATTGTCTGTGGTGCTTCCAATGTCCGGGCAGATATCTACGTGCCAGTGGCAACAATAGGCACTTACCTACCAAACATCGATTTAAAAATAAAACCCGCAAAACTACGAGGAGTTCCATCACAGGGGATGATTTGTTCCCTTAAGGAACTGGGTTTACCTAGTGATGTAGATGGGATTCACATTTTTCCTCAAGAGAACTTGGCACTAGGTACCGATGTGCGTCCACTGTTAGGTTTAGATGATGTCATTTTAGATGTCACTGCGACTGCTAACCGTGCTGATGCCTTAAGTATGGTTGGTATAGCGCGGGAAGTCACAGCCCTGACAGGGGCAAAGCTAACACTTCCTGAACCAAGTGAAGTACCGATTTCTCAAGGTGCGTTTCATTTAACTTTAAAAATCGCTGATACACAAGCTTGCCCAGCATATATTGGCACGGTGATTGACCAGGTAAAAATTGCACCATCACCAGATTGGCTGCAACAGCGCTTGCGTGCTGCTGGAGTACGACCTATCAATAATATTGTAGACATTACTAACTACGTGATGTTGGAATGGGGACAGCCACTGCATGCTTTTGACGCTAACCGTTTACAATCCGTTGCTGAAAGTGACAATCTCGCGATTGGTGTCCGTTTTGCCAACGCTGGGGAAACTCTCAAAACTCTAGATGGACAAATTCGCACTCTATCTACACAAAATTTACTCATCACCGCTCACAACAAACCTATTGCGTTAGCGGGAGTCATGGGTGGCGAAGAAAGCGAAGTGCATGACGGAACTCAAAACCTAGTTTTAGAAGCAGCACTATTTGATTCAGTCGCAATTCGCCGTTCTTCGCGTAGCGTAGGTTTAAGAAGCGAATCCTCTGGGAGATACGAACGGGGAGTCAACCGCGCTGAGTTGGAAGTCGCAACTCGTCGTGCGTTATCGCTGATCAGCAAACTGTCCGGGGGAATTATAGTCCATCAAGAAGTTGCTGATTCTCGTCCTGAGCGTTCTACCTGGTCGCGTTCCATTGAATTACGCTTGGATCGAGTGAATCAGGTTCTCGGACCAATTGATTTAGGTGAGCAAACAGGAGAAGTCCAAAGCGAAGATGTTGAACGCATCCTCACTGCACTGGGATGTCAGGTGACTCCTATAGATGAGAAGAGGTGGACAGTTTGTGTACCTCCCTATCGTTACCGCGACTTAGAACGGGAAATAGACTTAATTGAAGAAATTGCTCGTCTTTATGGCTATGATCGTTTTTGTGATACCCTACCAGAAAAAGCAGAAGCAGGTTATTTGCCTGTTGAGCAAGAATTAGTACGCAAATTACGAGCTCTATTGCGAGCAGAAGGATTGACAGAATTAATGCACTATTCCTTGGTAAAACCAGGGGAAGATAGACAAATCATGCTGGCAAATCCGTTATTTGTTGAATATTCTGCTTTGCGAACTGACTTGATGTCAGGATTGATTGATGCATTTCAATACAATTTAGAACAAGGTAATGGTTCGCTCAATGGCTTTGAAATTGGACGAATTTTCTGGCAAGAAGAAGGTTTGCAAGAAACAGACGCGATTGCTGGCATTATGGGAGGTGATATATCCTCCAGCAAGTGGACAAGAAACGGTCGCGAGCAACCCATGACCTGGTTTGAAGCCAAAGGTGTTTTAGAAAATGTATTTAAACAGTTTTGCTTGCAGGTAGAATATCAACCTGATTGCAGAGATTCCCGCTTGCACCCAGGACGCACAGCTTCCCTATGGGTACGGGGTAACAGACTTGGTATCTTTGGTCAACTGCATCCCCAATTACGGCAAGAAAAAGATTTACCAGATTCAGTCTACGTGTTCCAGTTGGATATAGATGTGCTTTTGGATTCTTTGGATGAAGATGAAATCTTAGTACCGCAATTTCACCCTTACCCCATTTATCCAGCTGCAGACCGAGATATTGCTTTCTTTGCACCTGTTAAGGTGACAGTTGCCGAAATTGAAAAAACCATAACCAAAGCAGGCAAAGAATTGCTGGAGTCTGTGGAATTGTTTGATGAATATCGGGGAGAGAACGTCCCTCAAGGACAGCGGAGTCTGGCATTTCGCTTGATTTATCGCTCAGGCGATCGCACTCTCACCGATACCGAAGTTGAACCAGTACACAATCAAGTCCGCGAAGCCCTAGTCGAGAAATTCGGTGTGACCTTAAGGAGCTAAGCCACAAGAAACAAGAGTGAAAAGTAAAGAAAATCTTTCCTCTTCTTTCTTCCTTATTTGTTGAATGTTGATTTTTTGAATTTTGAATTGTATAAAATTATGCCTAAATATGTCATGTGGGGAACTTACTGCGAAGACGTTCTAGAAAAACGCGCCCCTTATCGTCAAGCGCATCTAGATGGATTGGCAAAACAGAAAGAATCTGGTGTGTTGATTACTATTGGTCCTACGATAGATGTCACTCAAGTCTTTGGTATTTACGAAGCCGAAGACGAAACGACCGTACGCCAGTTAGTTGAGGCTGATCCTTATTGGCAAAATGGCATCTGGACTGAATATTCTGTCAAAGAGTGGATTCAGGCATTTTGAATAAAAGGTACGGTAATTATGAAAGTATTTTCATCCAGAAAAAGTTTCCTATTGTCTAGACTGGAGAAAAGGTAAAAAACTGGAACAACTTCAATTTTTTTATAGTCATCTGATGAGTTGAGAAGGAGAATCTATGAACAAGATTTTAAAACGTACACTTATGCCTAGTCTCTTGGCTGCAAGTTTAGCTGGTGTTAGTTTGGTTCCAGCTCAACCTGCGTCTGCTGATGACAAGGTTCTCCAGGATATAGGCATTGGAGCTGGTGTTGGCGCTGTCTCAGGCGTCATTAGAGGACGTAATGTGATAAAAGGTGCTATTAAGGGCGGTGCTAGTGGCGCTGCTGTCAATGGTGCGAATGGTCTTAGAGGCACTCGTAGAGCAAGAGCAAAGCGCAACATCATTCAAGATGCTGGAGTAGGTGCAGCCGCCGGCGCACTGACTGATGGTCTTATTAACGGTGGTAGAGATACCCTTGGTAGTGCAGCCGAAGGTGCAGCAACAGGTGCAGTTATCAATACAATCAGAAAGAAAAGGTAATTCGTAATTTCTCAGTGGTAACTTAGTTGCGAATTATCAATCACGGTTTAGAATACAGTTTCCCTAGCTGGGCTAGGGATTATTTTTTTCTGGCATCAATACTTCATCACTTCATCCCAAATGACAAAACCGCCTCAATCAAAATTAGACTGAGGCTGTTTTAAAGACTATAAAAACCTAGTTGCACAATCAACACCTGACGCTTACCACCTCAGACCGCTCTGATGAAGGGTTTAGCCTTCCCTCGGTGATAACAAAGTGGAGGAAGCGACAAAAACTCCACACCGTCAATGTCAAATCAATCATCTGTACTGTTTACACACCTGACGCCGCTCTCCTTCGATGTGCAATAATGGAGCACAGCGATATAACCTCCATTCAGTACTGTATGCTTCAATTACTAAGGTAGCAAATCAAAAGCTCCAAGCAAGTCATCCTACAGTTGGAGCTTAACGTCAGACTAGAGTCAGAATTCTTTGAGTTTTGTTTCTAAACTGTTACTTATTAGCTGGTGTTTCTGTGTCAATATATTCGCGCCAACGGCTAATTCGACCCTCTTTGAAATCAACAACGATAACATCATCAGCTTTGTTGCGGTGACCTGATGCCTTTTCAGTATCTTCGTAATACCATTCAACTACTGCCTGATTTCCCAGGATAATAATCCTTTTAATGTCAATTTTCACATTTGAATACTGTTGAGCAAACTGGATAATTTCTTCTCTTATTTTCTCTTGACCCTGCCAACGTTTCCCAGGTACTATGAGTTCACCGTCCTTTGTAAACAACTGGACGAGAGCATCAGCATTTTGAGTAACCCAAGCATCTCTGGCTTTTTCAAGCAATACACGAATATTCTCTTGATTCATAGATGGATTTGCAGATACAGGTGTCATAAAAGTTATGCAAAAAAGTATAATTCCTAATACTAAACATCTAGATAGTTTTGTCATTAAAATTTTTCTTAAACTCTCTCAAACTCTCTCAAGCTCTGTGGAATCTTTTTTCTCAAAAAACCAGTTTGATGAAACGATGAAACTAAGTTAAGTGTTAAGCTCTGAATATGACTTCACACTACGTGAACAGACAGTCGATGCAACCCCAGAAGAGGTACTTTAGTGCCTGTGGTTCTTTCTTTATTTTATTTTTAGTTTAGAAAAACAAAGTCATTATTACCACGTCTATACTGAATAAGAATGCTTGTTAAGGCAAGAATCCGCTTGCCTTTGAGCAAATAAAGTGCCTAAAATAATTTTTCCTAAGAAATGTTACTTTCAATACACATATGGCTGTGATCAACCACGAACAAGTTAGCAGAGGTTTAACTCTTTTAAATCAAGGCTTATACCCATATGTAAAAAGAGAAATGCAAACGGTCTATGGTGAGCGCTGGCTAACAATTGCCCAATCATATATGTCTTATGACTCAACCATTAAGCCTAGCCCAGAAGACGTTTTACGTGATGATGTTTTTGCTTTATTAGAAATCATAATTGAGCAGTGGAAGCAGGTATTCAGCCAAAAATTAGGTTACGCTGAACGTGCGTTAGTGAGTGAACTCATTGAAATCAGCAAGACTTGGGCGCATCAATCTCGCTTTTCAACTGAGGACATTTATCGTGCTTTCGACACAATGACTCGACTTCTGAAAGCGATCTCTGCACCAGAGGCAAATCTTGTAGAACAGCACAAACACAAAATCTTAGGAATACTTTATTCTAAACAAGCCGAAAAAGCCCAGAACACAGAAAGATTGGCTGAAATTATTAAACAACAAAGCTTTCAGAATATTTCTCTTTTGCGCCGTGCGCTGACACACCGTTCCTATGTCCATGAAAACCCGCAAGAAGGAGAACATAACGAACGTCTTGAGTTTCTGGGTGATGCTTTGCTGACTTTTTTAAGTGGCGAATACCTTTATCGTCGTTATCCAGAAAAAGAAGAAGATGAACTAACTCGTCGGCGTTCTGCACTGGTAGATGAACAGCAACTGGCAAAGTTTGCAACTGAGGTTGGCTTGGACTCCAAAATGCGCTTAGGTAGAGGTGCAACTTTAGAAGGAGGTTACCAAAATCCCAATTTACTAAGTAGCGCCTTGGAAGCAGTCATTGCTGCTTACTACATAGACAACAATTATGATATTGAAGCAGTGCGTGCTGTTGTAGAACCGCTATTTAATTCTGTTCCTGAGAAGATTGTGGAGATTCGCTCAAATGTAGACTCTCAAAATCGGTTTCAGGAATGGGTGCAACGCAACATCACTCAAACACCACCCAAGTATATCGCAGTTCAAGTAGGTGGTTCATCTCACGCTCCAGAGTTTGTCGCTAAAGTCTTTGTGGGAGACAAAGAGTACGGAGAAGGGAAAGGGCGCAGTAAGAGAGATGCTAAGAAGGCTGCGGCTGAAGATGCGCTAGCTAAAGTAAAGAAATCAGATTGAAAGAAATTCGTTTTTTACACCTAATTAAATTGTCAATTGCTATCAAAATGAAACCACAGATAGACACAGATGAAATAATCTGTATTTATCTATATCCATCTGTCGTTCTAAATATGGAGACAAGAAGAATTCTTTCTTTATGAAATCCCCCGGATTTCATCCGTGGGGATATTCTGCGTTCTGCGTTCTGCGTTCTTCTTAAAATAAATCTATTAAATACCTCTAACAAACAATTACAAAGTTTATGGCAAGAGTAGAAACACGCGGTGTCTGGCTCACTATAACAGATAGCAAAGTTTTCCATTCTCGACAAAACATTGCCGAAGCAATGGACTTTCTTGCCGAGACAGGATTTAATGTAGTCTTCCCTGTTGTCTGGAATAAGGGGACGACAATGTATCCTAGTCAATTGATGCGGCAAACTTTTGATATGGAAATAAACCCGCAATTTGTCGGACGCGATCCCTTGGCAGAAGTGATTACTGAGGCGCGGCGGGTTGGGTTAAAAGTCATTCCTTGGTTTGAATATGGATTCGCCAGTTCCTACAATTTGAATGGTGGACCATTGCTAGCAAAAAAGCCTGAATGGGCTGCTCGTGACATTGAGGGCAATTTGCTGAAAAAAAACAACTTCGAGTGGTTGAATGCCCTCAATCCAGAAGTTCAAAGTTTTATGTTAAATCTAATATTGGAAGTTGTAAAAAATTACGATGTAGACGGTATCCAAGGTGATGACCGCTTGCCTGCATTGCCTAGCGAAGGCGGTTATGATAGAGGAACTGTGGAACTCTATCACCAACAGTTTGGTGAAAACCCGCCAAAAAACTTCAAAGATACAAGATGGTTACAGTGGCGTGCCGATATTCTTACTGAATTTCTTGCCCGCCTTTATCAAGCTGTCAAAGCGATTAATTCTAACCTGCTAATATCAATAACTCCCAACATCCATGACTGGGCATATAAAGAATACCTACAAGGTTCACCTACTTGGCTGAAACAAGGGCTTGTAGATATTATCCATCCCCAAGTCTATCGTCGTGATTTCTTCGCTTATAAAAGTATTATTGATACATTGGTAAACGAGCAATTCACTGATGCTACACTATCGAAGTTAGTACCAGGAATTCTTATGAAAGTTGGTTCTTACCGAGTAAGTTCAAAAGAAATGTTGCAAGCTATCGAGTATAACCGTGCTTGTGGCATTGCTGGAGAAGTTTTCTTTTTCTACGAAGGTTTGCGAGAAGAAAATAACGCTTTAGCTGAGGTATTGCGAAAAGGTCCTTATGCACAGTCTGCTGTATTTCCTTCTCTATCAGATTTAAATCAAGCTAAAGTGAGCAAGAAAGCATCTTCTATTGGGCAGAAGTTACTGAGGTTTTTAAAAAATCTTGTTTAGGGAGGTCATGCGTGAAATATCAATTACAGGTGGAAAAAGATATTGAAACTCTCAAAAGAGATTTACCAAAACTTTTTGAGAAGGATATTTCCTATGAAATTTACACGCGGGATATTTACTTTCAAGACCCAGTGAACAGGTTTCAAGGAAAATTGAACTATCGGATTATTTTTTGGACTTTGCGATTTCACGCGCAGCTATTTTTTACAAAAATCTACTTTGACTTACATAATGTGTCTCAGTCAGATGAAGACACAATTTTGGCGGAGTGGACAGTTCGGGGTGTTTTGCGTGTTCCTTGGAAAGCGGGAGTCTTTTTCAACGGCTACTCAACTTACAAACTCAATGAACAGGGTTTCATTTACGAGCATATCGACACTTGGGACCGCAAACCCGGAGAAATTTTGCAACAATTTTTCCATAAACAAGGAAACATAAGAAATTCAAATAGTAAAAATAAAAATAATTACATAAAGCTACCGAAATTACTCTTGTTAAAGTTTTTAACTTCTTTCAAGAAGAATGACAATTTTCTTTTGATTCACTTTATTTTTCTCAAAGCAATATTAAAAAGTTCATGAACATCCTCTGAGTTTTATACCATTTTCTGTAATTTCCTGCTACATAAAACAATGAGTTGAATAAAAATGAAATGGTATTACTTTAAGGAGAATCAACAATGGGACTTAGCGATGGTCTGTTAGACGCAAATAAAAGGGATATGGTCGTGGCTGACTGCACGAAGTTGATAGACACACAAGTCGCTTCAATGCAAGGGGTTTCTGGTCTTGCTATGAAAGCAGGCTACACCGCTATAAGGGGACTTGCGCCCAGTTATTGCGCCGGCGCCATTGCGATGCTGCTCCCGGAATCCTTGGCTGCACTCGATCCCATTTGGAGTGAGGGTATACAGACGGGCGACCCGGTTACACATCTAACCCAGAACAGCGATCGCACAGCAGACGCACTACTGGGCATTACCGACGCAAAAATCGAGAGAAGCAAGAATAAGACTGTGCGAGGTGTATATAACAAACTGCGCAACTCAGCGAAGAAACACGTAGAGGAGGCGGTACCAGGCTTAGCCAAGATAATTGATAACTATAGTAAAAGCTGATCGTATACTCGATAGTTATCAACGGGAAATCAGCTACGTTGAGGTGACTGGTATTGGTATTGGGGAAACCCCTAATACCAGTCATTTGCAGACCTTGATATGCTACTTACTACCTAAGAGAACTCACTGAATTTGCTTTTTATTCGCCAGTGAGCAGTTATCATTCTGACTACTGGAGCGCGTAGCTCGGCGTAGCCCGTTCTCTGTTCTGTAGAGTGCAAGGGCGCAGCCCGTTCTTTCTTCGGTCAACAATTATTATCAATCATTAAAATTCTCTGGAGGATGTTCTCCCATTGTGTACAAGACTCGGCGCAAATTCACAACTCCTTCTCTATTCAACTGTAGAGTTTCTACTGTAGCTCTTCCTGTTGGAGTCAAACCAATAACTAAAGTAAAGTCAGAATTCCATGCAAAATTATCATTCCATAGCTGTTGACGTGGGTGATACAAGGGTACATTTTCACCACTTACTGGGTCACGACCTTGGATTTTATTATATTTGTGATTGTTACAACCCTGACAAGAAAGAGCCAAATTATCTAGATTCGTTTCTCCACCTTGACTCTTGGGAATAATATGTTCGGCAGAAAAAGCTTGAATAGCAAAACGTTCTTGGCTTCTACAATATTCGCAACATCCATTAGCTCGCTTGACTACAAACTTTTTTTGCTGTGCTGTCACTCTATTTCCAGACATTATTTATTGCTTGAATACCTAAATTTTCCATTAAGGCACTCAGTGAAATCTCACGCAAACGTGCTAATTCTGCTAAATTCTCTATACGCTGTGCTTGCATTTTTTCTATTTTATGAGTTAACTGTAATAATTTTTGATGCTCATCATGTGTGAGGATTTCACCCTCTCGTTTAGCCATCAATTCTTCGTAATCTCTCTGAATATTTGAGGGGATACCTTGATTAATTTTGAGTAATAATTCCGCTTCTGCTTGCGGCAGTCTAGTAGCTTTACGTTGCGCTTGTAAAACAATAACTTGCGATACAAATTGTTCTAATTCAGACAAGCTTAATTGCTCAACTGCTTTGAGCAACTCTTCTGAAGATAATTGTACTTCAACTTTGACGATTGACATTACCTGCCTCTTGCCTGCTATTTTATCAATAATTTTATCCTAAGCTGTCGGAAGCCTTAAAAATTGGGAGCATCCCAAATGTTTGAGTATATTTTTAAACGCATAGGCGCACTCGTCGCACTCGCGAACGCGTAGCGTTCGGCAAAGCCGTGCCGTAGGCATACGCCTGAGCGCAGTCTTTGGGGCGCACCAGTTCAGATACAAAAATTTCACGCTTGAACTTACGCAATATTATACTTAGTAGTGTCAACTCTCCATGCTCTTGTGACGTTCCTTAAGCTGTAGTAAAATTTGCGTATGCATCTCGCGAGTAATTGGGTAAAAATACGTTAAAACTAAGCCACAAATTAAAGCGATCGCTGGTATGGG
>JAAUSC010000198.1 GCA_012031965.1 Scytonema sp. RU_4_4 | reverse complement strand
TTTTTATATTCAGGATATTTATTAAAATCTGGATTTTCTGGATTCACAAGAAACCATCGCCAGCCCTTGCGATAACAATATTTGGCATCTTCAGGTAGTAGTATGGTAAATTGTTTGCCGTCCAACAATTTGAAAAAAAATGTTGTTAGTAAGAAGACAATCAAAATGTAGTGGAGTAATACTATTAGAACAGCCCAAGAAAAACTGACAGTAACGCCACCACTTATACCAGTACCATTCTGGTAAATAATCTAAAGGGAATGGTTGAGCGTCTTCTATTAATGAAGGAATTAAGCTAAATAAAGGTAGGTCGTGACAATATGGTGGTGAGGGACTATTTAAATAATCAGCTTCATAACTTTCTATTAATCCTATATAATTTTTCATTGTTAGACTACATATTTCAATCCCTTTATCACTAAATTTTTTAGCGTAAATATTCAAAGATGGTGATAATTGTTTGAAGTATTTTAAGGACCATTGACTAAAGCCATTCCAGCTAGGAATAACTCCAGAAATTATGACCGGTTTTCCTTGGTCAACATAATTTTTGGTAAATTCATCACTTGAAAGTTTGTATCTTCTTTCTATTTCAGATACAGTTATCATACTTAAATCCTATTTCATACTTTAAATTATCACGATATTGATGTAATTAGTTAATTACCCATAGAGTTACATCCATTTGTATTGTTTGTGAATTTACTCACTAAATTAGTATGTTCGTTAACGGATTGGAGCTAATTACCTGACTGCCTGATAGAACTCTCGAAATGCTTACCTGACAAGGATTTGATGTCTGTATTTAGTCTGGTAATTTAGACTAGATTTACTACTTGAAACCCTTATTCTGTCGTATCAAGCTGATTGAGGTTTTAACGTAAAACCAAGGCTTTGATGAGATGTATCAGACAGCCAGGCTAATTACTCTCTAAAAAATTATTCTAGATGTAGCCGTAGGTCTAGCACTTCTTGATTTTCTCAAATCCCTGGCAACAATTATTCTTTTAAGCCAACGATGCTGACCATCATACATGGTTGTGTATGGCTTTCTTCCATGAACTGCCTTGTAATTATCAATAAAGATGAAATCTCCAGGTTGTAGAACAAGTTCGGTCAGATTACTCTCAATTGATTTAATTAATTTATTCATGGCAGTTAATGCTTCATTATCATCTTCTAGTTTATTGATATCCATGAAGTAAGGATCGATACGAACATATGGACATTTCGGATCGCCATAAAACACAGAAATTTTTTCTGGTTCGCTATTAATCTCGCTTATTTTCTGGTAAGCAGAACTGAGCAAGTTATCGTTATTTGCTTGAGTTTTTTGTAAATCAGATTTATTTTTGACTAAATGAGATTCATCTGGCCGAATTGTGAAGCGAGGCTCGAATAAAATTGCTATTTCTTCTGGATTTAGATAAGAAGTAGCATCTACAGGTGCAACAGTAGTAGCAGCTTTTTCTTTATTTCGTAGACACATCATGCCTAGATAATCGCCTCTGTAAGGGTGAAACGCATCTTCGTTATGCCACCAGAGTAACTCCTTAGTACTACTACCAAGTTGTTCGTGTTCGTGACCTTGAATGGGTATAACATCATGAACGATATGTCCCGCTTGCTGAGTAGACCAACCAATCACATCACCTAGTAATGTACTGAATAGAATAAGAATAATTTCTTCTTCTAAGGCCGGGGAGATTTCTTGTCTATATTGCCAATGGGAGGGAGTTTTACCAATTTTTTCTTCTGAAATTGGATAACCTGAAATTAAACAAACACCTGATGATGGTTCTAATAGTCTAAAATCGTTAATAAATGTCCGAATTCGCTTAGGAAGCTCGTGAGCGATAATTGATGCATCTTTTAAAAAACGATCGTCTTCTGCTGAAGAGTATTGAGAAGTAATACCCTTAACTAGCGACTTAATTTCATCAATTTCGCGCTCGGACAAAATAAATTTTTTCATGATGATTGCTTGAATTTTTCTTGTGTTTACTTCTCTGCTGTTTCTTTTTTCTCAGCTATATCGGTTCTACAATTTATTGCCATTAACAAGAATTATTGGCTGGTTTGAAAAAAAGTTATTGAACGATTTTAATGCCTCCATTACCTAACAAGGTATTTAATAATCTTAATATTCCTTCATCACTATCCTCTCTACTATCTTCTTTTTTCTATACATCCTTAAAATTAAAAATCCGTAACTAAAGCTTTTGATAAGCGACTTAGACCTTCCTTAAGGTCAGATGTAGCTCCTCCAAATCCGAATCGCACATGACTTGGATGATTAAAGCAAGTACCTGGGACGAGCAAGACTTTATAAACGTTTGCCAGATGATGACAAAAAGCCTCAGAATCTGAAATGCTTCGTAAACCCAGAAATGTACAAACACCACCCTGGGGACGTGACCATTTTACAAACTCTTGATGTTCTTCTACCCACTTAGATAAAATATCTAGATTAGTATGGGCTTGCTGCAAACGAATACTTAGAAGATTGTCGGCTTTTTCTACGACTCTTTGGGCAATCAGTTCAATCATGGGAGAAAGATGAAGGGTCATATAGTCACGCAAATGGACAAAACGCTCTAACACTTCTTTTGAAGCCAAACACCATCCAAATCGTAATCCTGGCAACCCATAGCATTTGGAAAAAGTTCCCATTGAAATAGAGCGATCATAATATAAGTTAGGATTGGGTAGGGGAATACCGTCGTAAACGATATCTGCAAAAGCTGCATCCCAAACAAGATAAGCTCCTACCTCCGCTACTGCCTCGATTAACTCATTTTGTTCTTGTTGACTTAATGACGTACCAGTGGGATTGTGCGGGAAGTTAACAATTACCATTCGGGTGTGTGGGGTAATTAACTTTTTGGCTTCCTCAATATCAGGAGCAAAATTATTCTGACATCGAAGTTGCCAACGCTTTAACTGACACCCGATCGACTCAGCAATGGAAAATAGTTGTTGATAGCAGGGATCTAAAACAACTACTTCATCACCAGCATTAAGCAGCCCATTCATGATTAAGAAATTGGCTTCGCTAGAGCCATGAGTTACCATAACTTGCTCTGGATTTCCATTACTCCAACGGGAGGCAATAGCTTGACGTAACTGTAAACTTCCTAAGCTGGAGCTATCGTGGAAGACTACATTCTTCAGTTCTTCTTGAGTAAGATTAGTAAGTTGATAAAGCTCGGTAAGCGAAAAGTTTTCTACCCCACTACTACCTATATCAATTTCGGTACTGAAATAATAATCCCTCATCCAACTCTCTAAAAGAGCAGGAGCGATTTCGTTAATTGGGTTTTTGGTTAATGTTTTCATTAGTGTTGAATTTCATTGAAATTTATTAACTACTTAACTTCTTTTCTAATTTAATTACTTTAAATAGTTTTTCGGGAGTGGCAACTGTTTAAATATCTACAATTACTGTCTTTCCACCGATTTTATTGTTTGTGAAATTAATCACTAAATTAGTATGTTCATTAACTAATTAAAGCTAATTACTAATCAAATAATACAGCTTCTTTTTCTAAATATTTTGATATTTCCTGTTGTCTTGCTGTTGAAAATGATAAATCTTTAATCTTGACAAAAGGATTAGCTATTATGCATTCTAAAACTACTTTAAAATCTGTAATAATTCCAGAAATTGTAGCAATATCAAATCTCCGACAGTCATATGAAATTGCTACTATGATTTCCAACCCTGGATATATAACTAAATTTAAAGGATAATTGGTTCTGAAATACTCACCTTTATCTGTAATGATTTCTAAATTTCCTTTCCAACCTAGTCCAGATTGACCACTTGGAACGTTCTCAACCACAACGTAAGTTTCAAATAAAGGTAAATCTCTAGGTACTTCGCTCCAACCTTGAATTTGTGTAAGTGAGGTGTATTCATAATGACGTAATTCAGCTAATTTAGTCTGAATAGATTGAAGCCACGACAACAAATCTTGTTCTGTATTTAACTTCAAATTCATGGGTAAGGTGTTTATAAATATACCCACCATTGAGTCTACTTCGGCTAAGTCTACTGGTCTTCCTGTGACTGTACAGCCGTAGACTATGCTGCGACGACAAGTATAACGACTAATGAGAATAGACCAAATCCCATTAATTAACGCAGCTAGAGTTAGACGATTTTTTGCGATAAAAGATAGTAGTTCTTTTGTTCTTTCTTTTGATAGCTTATATTTTTCTTGTTCGTACCTCTGTTTTGTCAATATTAACTGCTTATTCTCGATATAAATTAGAGGTGTTGGTGCTTTAGTACCCGCTAATTGTTGTCTCCAGAAAGTTTCAGTTTTTTCTAGATCCTGCTCCTGTAGCCAATCAATATAATCGCGGAAAGGACGATTTGATGAAAATCTTATTTCCTTACCTTCACAAAGTGCTTCGTAAATTTGTAACCACTCATCCAATATGATCGCAGAAGACCATCCATCTGTGATTATATGATGAAAACTCCATACAAACTCATAATAGTCATCAGCGAGGCGAATTAAAGTTAGACGAGCTAGACATGGCCGCGAAAAGTTAAAATATAACTTGCGATCGCTATCATAAAAAGATTTCAATCGCTCTTCCTGTTCTACTTTCCCAATACCGCGCCAATCATATTGGTTTAAGGAAATTTTCACATTCTTATAGACGACTTGTAAGGGATTATCAATGTCTTCCCAGTAAAACCCTGTACGCCAAATTGCGTGTCTATCTACAATCTTTTGCCATGCTTCTTCAAAAGCCTTGATATTTAAGTTACCACGTAAACCTATAGGAACATGAAAAAAATATAATGATGATTCTCTTTCGTACAGAGAGTGGAAGAGCATACCTTTTTGTACAGGTGTAAGCTCATATATATCCTCTATATCTTCTGCTTTCATTGCGCTTATTCCTCATTTGCTTGGTTGATTTTTGCTAGAAGTTTATATAAGTCTTGTCTACTCAAGTTTGCTCTTGGGAAGTCAGAAGTTGTAAATTTTTGTCCTTCGAGAGACTGACAATGAGCAATAATATTTTGCAGAGCCTCAATGTAATTAAAAGCTAATGTTTCAATTGTTTCTCGGTGATGAACTTCTGTACTGTAAATCCAATTCAATTGCAACTGTTCTTGAACAATAACTCCACTTATTTCCAATAAGTAAAACCGATTTGCACTTGAGCTTTGATTCAGTTTTAGAGGCTGCTGGGTTAAATTAAATAAAGATGACTGAGAAAGAAGTAGGTCAAAATTACCTAAGTATTTAAAACTTACTTGAGGTTGAGGAAATGATTTTAGCTCCGATTGAATCTCTTGATTACTGCTTATATAGCGAAGCAAATCGTATCCAGCACCTCGATTGGGAATACTATGCAAATAATCTTTGACTGCTACCAATGCACTTCCTTCGTCGGAAGCCTCTGTTATATCCAAATTTGCAGGGAAGCAAGTTGTAAATAAACCAACTGTACGGGACAGGGATATATCACTTAAATTTTTGAAAATTTTCTCTCGACTATTGTTTTCGACATCTACCCATAGTTGTGACGCTCCCGTCCACTTTACAAACGCTTGTACTAATGCGGTGAGGAGAACATCGTTTATTTGAGTATTATAAGCCTTGTTGACATTGTTTAATAAGGCTTGTGTTTGTGTTTTATCTAGAGAAATTGATACGATGTCAACATTTGTCCCTGTATTTTCCCTACCAGGATAGTCCACAGGCAGAATGCAGAGAGGTTTTTGGGCTTTTGTTAACCAGTATTTTCGCTCCCGTATAATTTCTGGAGTTTTAGCGTAATCTTGGAGACGCTGTGCCCACTGTCTGAATGAAGTAGTTTTATCAGGCAGATGTATCGCTTTTGTTTGGCTGAGTTGCTGATAGGCCGTTTGTAAATCTTCTAGCAAAATTTGCCAAGAAATTGTATCTACTAAAAGAGGGTGGATGGCAATTGCTAGGTAGCTATTTTTCTGCGCTCGCAATTCAATTAAAGCAACTTTTACAAGCGTTCCTTCACTTAGGTTGAAGCTACTTTGTATTTCTTTAATTTTAGACCCCAAAGCATGTTCATGCTCTGTTTTTGAAAGTGAAGTCAAATCGACATACTCGTATTCTATTACATCTACATCATTTGTATTAGCTTCAATTTGCTGCCACCCAGATTCTGTTTGAGTAAAGCGTAGATGAAATACATCATGGTATTGAATTACGTATCTTACAGCCTGTTCTAATAACTGGCGATCACAGGTTTGTTTTACCTCCAACAGTAAGGACTGGCTAAAGGAATTAATTGTATCTGGCTGATTTTGAGCTAATAACCGATGCTGGATTGGTGTGAGGTATACTTCTCCTGCTTGTAAAGGACGTTCAGCTAGTTTTGTTCCTTGCATTGATGCTGCTGTTGCTAATTCAGCAATAGTCTGATGCTGAAACAGTTTTTGAGCTGCTAACTTTAAGCCTAATTGGTTAGCTTTGGAAATCACTTGAATTGCGACAACAGAATCACCTCCCAATTCAAAAAAGTTATCATTAATCCCTACTTTGTCTATTCCCAGACGTTGCTGCCAAATTTTGGCTAAACTTTCTTCAATTTCATTACGAGGAGCTACATAATCATTATCCAAATCAGGTCTGGGATGACTAGGTATAGTAATATTTGCTGAAACGAACTTCTCTTCTAATGTTGCAAATCCCTCTTCCATTTGGAAGGATTTACTTTGTTCAATTAAAGTCAGAAAATCTTGGGTCGAAACAACTACATGAGGCAAGTTTACATGAGGCAAGTTACTTTCTAAAATGCGATGAAAAGCATCAATACCTTCTTGAGGCTTAATTGCAAATTTTAAGTTAGCTTCCTCCAGCATCAGCATCTGCTTAATTTTGTCTCGTACTACAGTCTCGACTTGCATTCCTACTTCTTGCCAGGCATCCCAGCTAATTGATACTGTTGGTTGACTTGATTTACAGGCACAATAGTGAGCATAGGTGTCAAGAAAAACATTCGCTGCACAGTAATCTACTTGTCCAAAGTGTCCTAAGACAGAAGTTCCAGATGAACAAAGCACAAAGAAATCTAAATTGGAATTTTTCAAAACTTCCTCTAGTACTAGCGTTCCCCTGACTTTTGCTGCGAGTACGCTATTTGCCATTTCCTTTGTTTTGAGTTGAATTATGCCACCTGGAGCAATACCTGCTGCATGAATGACACCATCGATACGACCAAATTGTTTGCAAGCTTGAGTAACTACTGCTTGCATTTCCTCAAGATTAGCTACATCGGCACTGTGAACTTGAACAGTAGCTCCTAATTTCTCAAGTGCCAGAACTTTTTCAATTTTACGGCTAACACTATCTTGCTGATCGTGAGTTTCTAGCCATTGTTGCCACTGTGAGCGTTCAGGCAGTCCTTTTCGTCCAACAAGAATTAATTTAGTATGTGCTGTCTGAGCTATATTTTCTGCTAATACCAAACCAATACCACCAAGTCCCCCGGTAATTAAGTAAACTCCTCCTTCTCTTACCTTAGATTTACTCGCAATGTCTCGATCTAGCCGCACAGGTTCAAAAGTTTGCACCCAACGATGATGACCCCGATAGGCTACTATATCATTGCTTACTTGAGAAGTAATTTCTGTGACGAGAGAATCTAGGAGTTTCGCTGCTAGTGGGTTTTCACCAGAAGGAATTACTATGTCAATAGTAGAACAATTTATCTTAGCGTATTCAAGGGGAATTACCTTAGATGCTCCTAGTAATGTTGCTTTCTCAGGACATAAACTGTCCTCGCCAGTTACATCATTTACATTACTTGTTACAACTGTTAACTTCAAAGTATCGGAAATATTCCGCCTTCCCAAAGCTTGCGCTAGAAATAGCAAACTCCAGAAACCCAAATTTTGGGTATCTTCAAAGAACTGATGCGATGATTGTACTTGTCCTATAAGCTCATGAGAGGATAAGGTATCATTTGCCGTAATGCTCCAAAAGTGACTGATCGCATTTGGGTTTAAATCCAATCTGCTAAGTTCTGACAGCAATGTATCATAATCACTACTGGATTGGGGATCAATTGCGTAAGCGCGATCGCCTAACCTGGTAAATTGCTCTCCAATTGCTACAGTTATGACATTATGTCCCTGTAATTCCAACTGCTCTGCAACTTGCGAACCAACTGCAAGAGTATCAACAAAAACTAAGCAACATAGTTTTTGTGATGACTTTGCTGGGAAGTTGGGAGAACGTTTCCAGGAAGGGATGTAAAACCAGTCATCAATATTCGGTTTTTTGTGTAATGTTTGTTGTGATAGTGTAGTCAAGACAGCTTCAGGATTGGCATCAATCCAGTAACGCTGACGTTCAAATGGATAGGTTGGTAAGGGAATGCGAGCGCGTTGTTCATTGGCATAAAAACCAGACCAATCTACTTCTACCCCGGCCAGCCAAAGGCGACCCAATGTATTCATCAAAAAGGCGACATCTGACTGCTGCTCATAGGAATGGCGCAAGGTGGGGAGCATCACCGATTTAGCATCATCACTTTCTAGACATTGGGATGCAAAACTAATTAATCCTTGACCAGGACCCACCTCTAATAAAATCGGATTGTCTTTTTGCCATAAATGTTGCACACCATCTGCAAAGCGGACTGCTTGACAGAGGTGCTTCACCCAATAACTGGGGTCTGTTGCTTGCTCTGCTGTAATCCAGGTTCCCGTGACGTTAGAAATATAGGGAATTTTCGGGGGTTTCAGGCTAAATGTTTTGACTAAATCGCCAAAGGCAGGTGCGATCGCCTCCATCATCACAGAATGGAAAGCGTGAGATGTCTGCAAACGCTTACCAATTAAATTTTTCTCGCCCAGTTGTCGTTCCCATTCTTCTACCGCATCCTTGGCACCTGCAATCACACACAAGGATGACCCATTGATTGCAGATATGGAAATATTTTCATTCAGGAGGGGCTGTATCTCTGACTCTGAAGGGGAACTGCCAGCATTGCTCCTTCTGGCAACTCTTCAATCATTTGCGCTCTTCTAGTTACTAAGGTTAAAGCATCTTCAACAGACAAAACCTCGGCTAGAGTTGCTGCTACATATTCGCCAATGCTGTAGCCAATCATTGCCGCAGGACGAATTCCCCACGATATCCACAATTGAGCTAAAGCATATTCAACAACAAATATAGCTGGTTGGGTAAGAACGGTTTGATTTAGTAAAGATGTTGCCTGTAATGTCTCTGCATCTGCCTGTTCCTGACCACGACCTAACATTTTTCGCAAATCCAACCCGCTTGAGGGGGTATCTTGTTTTTGCTTACTGCCATTTGAGCTGTTTCTCTGGGGATACAATACATCTCGCAAATCCAGACCAAGGAGCGGTTTGAGAATTTCGCAACATTGATCAACACAGGCACTAAATGTTGGCTCAGTTTGGTAAAGCTCAAGAGCCATATTAAGGTAGTGAGTTCCCAGTCCAGAAAACATAAAGGTAACAGGACGTTGCTGAATTTTCTGAGTATTCGTAACAACCTGTTTTGGGTCTTGAAGTGCATTGACAGCATCTTGCACATCCCGACAGACAACCGTGCGCCGATAGTCGAAAGCCTTGCGCCCAACTTGCAATGTGTAAGCTGCATCGGCAAGATTTAAATTGGGGTGTTCTTGGAAATAGTTAGCTAAATTTCTTGTGGCTGTTTCCAGTGCAGAACTGGTTTTGGCGGATAGCATTAATAATTGCCAAGGTCGAGAATCTATAGATGTGGTATCTTTTCTTTCTACAACCGGGGCTTCTTCGAGAACTACATGGGCATTAGTTCCTCCTATCCCAAAGGAACTAACTCCTGCACGTCTGGGAGTACCATTGCTTTGCCATTCGGCTAGTTGGGTATTGACATAGAAAGGACTGTTGGCAAAATCAATTTCCGGATTAGGGGAAGTAAAGTGTAAACTCGGAGGTATTTGTTTGTGCTTCAGGGCTAGGACAGTTTTGATTAATCCCGCTACTCCAGCTGCTGTGTCCAAATGTCCAATATTAGTTTTAACCGAACCAATGGCACAAAAGCCTTTCTTTTGGGTACTTAAGCGAAAAACTTGTGTCAAGGCGGCAATTTCAATCGGGTCTCCTAATGCTGTTCCGGTTCCGTGAGTTTCGATATAACTAATAGTCTCAGGTTCGACCTCAGCTACTAGTTGGGCTGTTCTAATTGCCTTTGCTTGGGTATCGATGCGGGGTGCTGTATAGCTAACCTTGAATGAACCATCATTATTGATAGCTGAACCTTTGATTACAGCATGAATCGTATCGCGATCGCTTAAAGCATCTTCCAATCGCTTTAATACTACAATGCCTACACCTTCGCCTCCTACAGAACCCTGAGCATTAACATCAAATGCACGGCAATGTCCGTCCGGAGACATTATTCCCCCTTCGGTGTATAGATACCCAGCTTTTCTTTCTGCACTGATAGCAACACCACCCGCTAAAGCGATATCACACTCACCATTGAGTAAGCTTTGGCAAGCTAAGTGGACGGCAACTAAAGATGTTGAACAAGCTGTTTGAACGGTGTAGCTGGGGCCAGTTAAATTAAGTTTATAAGAAGTACGTGTAGAAAGGAAATCTTTATCACAACCTATCGTTAGTTGTTGTCCATCTAATGATATTGCCTTTAGATTTGAATAAAGGTTAAGTAAGTAGCTATTCAAGCCAGATCCAGCGAACACACCTACTGGATATTTCTCTATTCCAGACTTATATCCCGCATTCTCTAATGCTTCCCATGCACACTCCAAAAAAATGCGGTGCTGGGGGTCAGTGATTTCTGCTTCTCTAGGATTAAATCCAAAAAAGAAGCATCAAATAATTCGGCATCTTCTATTACAGCATGTGCTTTAACATAGTTTTGGGAATTGAGAAGCTCTTCATCTATTCCTGCTGCCAACAGTTCTTCATCACTGAAAAAAGAGATTGACTCTATGCCATTTTGAAGATTATTCCAGAATTCATCAATGTTTTTAGATCCAGGAAATCTTCCTGCCAATCCAATAATTGCTATTTCTGAACTCTTGGTAAAAGTTGATGATGTTGGAATACTCATTTTCCCAATTATTCCTTGAATCTTTTTAATAAAATTACTTCTTTAGATTTACTGAGCATCTGTAAATTGAGGTAAATTCCAGATACCGAAACAACAATTAATTTCAGATCAATATTAGATATTTTCGACAGCTTTTATTTTTTGCAAACGCTTTCTTTGTTGAGCTTTTCCATCTGCTATCCTTTCTGTCATATCAGCCATTATATCATGAGATGGTTGTTCATTTTCCGCCTGATTAAAAGAATTAGCTAGAGAGTTTATGGTTGGGTATCTGAATAGGTCTATAATAGATAAATCTCGTTTAAAAACTTCCCGTAAGTTACTATGAACTTGCACTAAAAGCAGTGAATGACCACCCAATTCAAAGAAGTTATCATGAATTCCTACGTCTTCAAGTTTAAGTAATTTTTGCCAAATATCAGCAATAGTTTGTTCTATTTCAGTTTGGGGCGGCTGATAAATTGCCTCCAATTGAGGACGTATGCTATCAGGTATAGGTAGTGCTTTGCGGTTAACCTTACCATTGGGTGTAAGTGGTAGTGTTTCTAATGTGACAAAAGCTGCTGGTATCATGTAATTCGGCAATTTCGCCTCTAAGAAACCACGTAGTTCAGAAATCGTTGGTGCTTGCTCTCTCGTGGGAACTAAATAGGCAACTATTCTTGGAGAATCTGCTTCCGATGAATGAACCGCAACTACAACTTCTTGTACCCCAGGGTGTTGACTGATGATTGCTTCGATTTCTCCTAGTTCAATCCGGAAACCACGTACTTTTACTTGATTATCAATCCGACCAATATATTCTATGTCTCCACTCGGTAAATAACGAGCTAAATCCCCTGTTCTATAAAGACGTGCTGCTTCATCGCTAAAAGGATTGGGTATAAATTTTTCTGCTGTCAAATCCGGACGGTGGAAGTAACCTCTCGCTAGTCCTTCCCCACCGATACACAATTCCCCTGTTACACCCACAGATACCAACTGGTGATATTTATCAAGGATATAAAGCTGCGTGTTGGCAATTGGAGAACTAATTGGTACTGTGTTGTCCACACTTTCTACTTGGCTAGCGGCTGACCAGATAGTAGTTTCCGTCGGACCGTACATATTCCATAAAGAATCACATAACCCAAGTAATTGGTTTGCTAGGTTTCCTGGTAAAGCTTCGCCACCACAGAGAATTTTTAATTGATGATTACCACCCCAACCTGCTGCCAAAAGTAATTGCCATGTTGCTGGCGTGGCTTGCATGGTTGTCGCTTTTGAATCTACCAGCTTTGCTGACAACTGAGTTCCATCCGCAACTATTTCCCGACTGGCAATTACCAAGCGAGCGCCGACAATGATTGGTAGGAAAAGTTCTAATGCTGCAATATCAAATGAGTAAGTCGTGACTGCTAGTAAGGTGTCTTCGGATGTTAACCCTGGTATTTGTTTCATGGAGTACAAAAAGTTGCTCAAAGCAATGTGGGGAATTTGCACACCTTTGGGTTTACCTGTAGAACCAGAGGTATAGATAGTATAAGCTAAGTTGTCATCTGTGAGATCAGAGAATAGATTTTCTTGGCTTTGTTGGGCTATCAAATGCCAATCAGTATCTAAACATACCATCTGAGCTTGATGTTGCGGTATTGCTTCAACAAGCGAAGATTGAGTTAGCAACGCAGGTGCTCGAGTTTCTTCTAGGATAAAAGCGATGCGTTCTTGGGGATAGCTAGGATCTAGGGGTATATATGCACCACCTGCTTTGAGGATAGCTAATAGTCCGATGACCATTTCAAGCGATCGCTCTACACAAATCCCGACTAATACTTCTGGTTTTACTCCCAGCGCACGCAAGTAATGCGCTAATTGGTTAGCCCGTTGGTTGAGTTCCCGATAACTTAACTGTTGGTTTTCAAATACCACTGCTACTGCATCAGGTGTTTTCTCTACTTGCGCTTCAAATAATTCATGGATACATTTATCTTGGGGATATTCAATTTCTTTATCATTCCACTCTCGCAGCAATTGATTCTGCTCAACTTCTGTCAACAATGGTAAATCTGACAAACGCTGCTGCGGATTGGCAACTATTGCTTCAAGCAACGTTTGCAAATGACCTACAATTCTCTGTATAGAACTTTGAGCAAATAAATCAGTATTGTATTCAAAACTTCCAACTAACCCTGACTCCGTTTCTGTCATCGATAGGGTTAAATCAAACTGAGCAGTATTACGATCACTTTCCAAGGGAGTTAAAGTCAAACCAGGCAACTCTAAAGCTGACATTGGTGCGTTTTGAAGCACAAACATCACTTGAAATAATGGTGTATGACTTAAGTCTCGCTGTGGTTGC
>JAAUSC010000197.1 GCA_012031965.1 Scytonema sp. RU_4_4 | reverse complement strand
TGATAACTGATAACTGATAACTGATAACTGATAACTGATAACTGATAACTGATAACTGATAACTGATAACTGATAACTGATAACTGATAACTGATAACTGATAGCTGATTTTGTCAAGCAATATTTTATATATCCAGTTCAAATAATTAGCGGTCCTTAAAAAGGCAGCTATAGCTAGGTATTAGAGAAGGAAAAACTTCTGAACCTTAGCTCAGAAGCTCTTACCTTTTCAAAAAAGTAAGAGTTTCTTTTTAAAAACTGTTTTGTCGTGTGAGGGCAAAAAATGATAGGAAGAAAATATTTACTCCTAAGTGGTGCTTCAGCAATTTTCTTGGGTTTATCAATAACTACAGCAGAAGCTATTGAAAAGCCAGCACTAGAAGAGGAGGCACTACAATCTACTTATACAACTGTGGCTCAATTAAGTGAAAAAGAATCAGTCGCATCAGAGAAAAAACCAGAAACAAATTCCCTTGATTGGCTGAAAAAAAACACGACTCTACAATCAGATTTCAATCTGAATGCAGAACAATCCATAGCTCAAGTGACTAATGTTTCCCAGCTAGAGGATGTTCAACCAACAGACTGGGCTTTTGATGCATTGCGTAATCTGGTGGAACGATATGGTTGTATAGCAGGATATCCCGATGGGACTTTTCGCGGTAACCGGGCGATGACGCGCTACGAATTTGCTGCTGGTTTAAATGCTTGTCTGGAACAAATCAATACACTCATTAATGAATCTACTTCTGACGCAGTGCGTAAAGAGGACTTACAAACATTACAACGGTTATCAGAAGATTTTCAAGCCGAATTAGCTTCGGTACGAGGTCGTATTGATACTCTTGAAGCTAAGGCAGCAGAACTAGAAGCGAATCAATTCTCTACAACTACAGTGCTTGGGGGAGAAGTCATTTTTGGAGTCGCATCTGCCTTTGGAGGGAATCCACCAGGAGGATGTAGTGTGCCAGATGCAAGTTTATATGGAGCAAGAGCTGTTGACTGTAGAAATCCACGTGATCCACAAACTAACACTATTCTGACTCACTTGACACGCTTGGGATTAGAGACCTCATTTACTGGTAAAGACCGCCTGCGAACTTATTTAGTCACAGGCAATTCTGACAACGGTGGCTTTACGAATGCTGAGTCACTGAATACTTACATGGCAAGGCTTTCTTACCAAGCAGACTTAGATAACCAGGTAAAACTAGACCTGTTAGAGTATCGGTTTCCTGCTTTTGGCGATCGCGTTGTCTTTAGTGTCATTCCCTATGGGTTCAGCTTAAGTAATGTGCTGTCAGCGAACTCTCCCTATTTTGATATCGGTAGAGGCTCAATCTCCCGCTTTGGTCAACTCAATCCCATCTTCCAGATTGGTAGCGTATTGGATGCTGGCGTGGGCTTTGACTGGCTGCTGTCTGATAAAGTGCGCTTGCAAGTGGCTTATGGTACAGGAAATAGTTCTAATCCGGATGGAGGAATTATCGGATCAGACCGCAGTGTTCTAGGAGTGCAGCTGGTCGCAACGCCATTTGACAACGTCATCACTGGCTTAGCTTATGTAAATGCCTACACAAGCGATGGTGTACTGGGAACTTACACAGGAAGCGTTAACGCTGAAACGACTGGGTTATGGTCCGGGGGAAGACTTCCCGATCAAACTAGCCAGTTTAATAACAATCTGCCCGATGCTGATCCTGGGCTTGGAGTAGAGCTTGGAGATTTCCCAGCTCGAACCCATGCTGTTGGTGCAACATTACAATGGCGTTTGGCAAAGAATCTGACCTTTGGTGCTTGGGGAGGATGGACTTTTACTAACTTCCTAAACGAGATTCCTGAGTTTGCAGGAGATGACGTCTTCACACCTAACGTGAGAGAGGCTGGAAAGAAACCCTTTGGCAACACGGTGACTTACCTATTTTCTCTCGGTCTTTCCGATCCTTTTGGTCGCGAAGGAGATTTGTTAGCTTTCTTATTTGGTATGCCGCCTAAATTAGTTGATGCTGGACCGACAACCCCAGGTCAGTCTGTACCTTTTTTTGAACAGGTGGTCAGAGACGAAGACTCAGTCCCGGTCACTGACAACGATTCGCGAGTATCTCTCCGAGATAATCCCTCTCGACCTGGAGGGACTGGAGATCAGTTTGGACGTAAGGATAAAGCGACCTCACTCCACTTCGAGTTGTTCTACCGCTTCAGAGTAAACGATAACCTCTGGATTACCCCAGGTTTGTTTGTTGTCACAAACCCAGGACATATTGCTGAAAACAACACGATTTTTATCGCTACTCTCCGCACTACTTTCCGCTTTTAGAGGTATTCATTCAACCCGATAGGGCAGGATGAGGTTCCGTTAGCGTAGCGTCTCGTAGAGAGGGAGTTTTGGCTAATTGATGAATGACATCTACAAGCTAAATTCTGCGACATCATCCTCATCTGCATCTTTACCCACGACAGTAGGTTGAAAATCAGCACCATGAATGAGTGTACCAAAAGAAAGATTTGAATTTTGATAAAGAAGATTCAAGACACTCAGGAAATCCCGGACAATTTCACTTGGTGTCAGCAAAGATTCTGCGCCTAAACGGTTAACGATTTCTTGTACAAATTTTTTTAAATCACCGTTTGTTAAAGTCTTTTCGTAACCAAAGTTGATGGCATGAATTTCTGTTAATATGCGCAAAAGAGTCAAGATTTCTGCTTCTGTTAGCGGGTTAAGCCGCATGACTGGTCCCATATATTCTTGAACTCCTGCTTGAGTGACAAAACGGCTTTCTTTTGTCCGTCTTCGCCAAGCAGCATCTGCAAAAAGTCCGCGATTTGGGTCTTCTAAAAATCTTGTGGTACCACCAATAAAAATGCCAAGATGCTCTGCTTTGCACTGCATGGTATCATTAAATATCCCTAGCAATCTGTTATAGTTTTTTTCTCGTGTCACTGTAGGAGATATCTGGTACAAATGTGCCGCTTCATCAAGCAGAATTAAAAGACCTTTATAGCCAATCTCAGCAACAAATTTAGCTATGAGCTTGATGTAGTCATACCAACTCTCATCATCAATGATGACACGTACTCCCAAGGCTGCTTTTGCTTCACTTTTCGTGGGAAATTCTCCCCGCAACCATCGCAGTGCTGCATTTTTCAAATCATCATCATCCAAACGGTAGCCGCGCCAATAAGCAACAATAACGCTACCAAAATCAAAACCGTGAACTAAGTCTTCAATATATTGAACAACTTCCCTGATTTTTTCTTCAACTTGATCATCAAAGCCTTCGTCATTAGGACGCATTCCGGTTTCTTTGGCGACTTCTTGTTGAATTTTATTTATCCATCCTTCTAGGATAGAAACCAACGCACCACCATCAGGACGAGTTTTTGTCGCAAGGTGACTCATCAACTCTCGATATGTTGCTAACCCTTCGTTGTGACTTCCTGCTAGTCGGCGTTCCCAGCATAAGTCAGCATCAGCTACAACAAAACCTTGCTCCATAGCACGGTTGCGGAGCAATTGTAGCATGAAGCTTTTGCCAGAACCGTAATTACCAATGACGAAGCGGAATGCTGCTACCCCTTCTGCTATATCATTAAGATTTTGCGATAGGCTTTTGAGTTCTTGTTCCCGTCCGACTGCTATATGTTCCAATCCTACTCTTGGTACGACTCCCGCACCCAGAGAATTTATCAAAGCAGTTGATACTTTTTTCGAGATTTTGAGCTTTGTCATGTAGGTTAATGCACCTCACTTTTTTCGTTCCTACGAAGTGCGTGGGAAAGCATTGAGTGGGCTGTCTCCTCTTGCCAATTTACCAAAGGTGGAGCTTTGGTGAAAGCATTCCCAGTTTAAATCTGGGAAGAATGCGGTATATACATTCAGTTTAAGGAGCTTTGTTCAGCCATTTTGTACTCGTACATTGCAACTACTTTTTTGAGATTGGTCTTATGTTCTTCATAAATTTCTGGAGTTTCTGAACTTGGATCAATGATCAATTCACCAATAGTATCATTAGCAAGTTCATTGATGGAATCAATCAGCAGATTCGGCATGGTTATATTTTCTTCAGCAATTTTTTTAATGGCTGCCTTAGGGTTATCTTGCTCTAGCATAGCTTTTAATATCCGAATTTCATAACCCTGTAGCTGCTTGGTTAATTCAGCCCATTCTTCAGAGAAATTTTCTGACCTAGCGGTCGTCTCTATTGATTCTATTGATTCTATGGATTCTATTAATTCAGAAAAAGGAAAGAAATCTTCGCTTTCTTCCTGTCCATTGTCATTCAATTGTTCCTGAGTTGTTAGGGTTTCCATTTGGTGGAGAAGTTCCCAAACTTGACTTTGCAATTGGTCACGTTCCTCCTGCAATAATGTTACTTGTCCTTGTAACTGTTGTAGTTGGGTTTGTTGTTCTGCAAATTGGGTTTTCAAAGCATTCAGGCTTGCTTCTATATGTTTTTTCTCAGTTTCTTTCTCTAAAATAAATTGCTTTTGCTGGTTTTCTTGAACTTCAAGCTCTTGTATTTGCACTCGCAACTCGTATAATTTCTCTTCCAGTTGAGGTTTTAAGCGATTGAGGAGAGTTAAGCTACTTTCTAATTCTTGCTTTTGCTGCTGAAGTTCAGTGATTTGAGTTTGTAATTGAGTGATTTCGGAACGTGATACACTATAGTTTAATTCTAGACGACGTTTCTCGGCTGTTAATGTAGAAAAGGTCTTGTTAAGTTCTATTTTTGATTGGTCTAATGTGTGAAGTTCATTTTGTAGATAGTTAATTTTTCCTTCTAACTGTTTTTTTTCCATTATGTAACTGCTTAACTCTCTATTGAGAGAATCTCTCTGCTTACGTCGTTCGACAACTTGATTTTGTAGGTTGCTTAACTCTGCGTGCAGTAAATCGTTACGTGCTTCAAGTTGATTCACTTCTGTGACAATGCGAAATTTTAATCCTTCAAGATCTCTAATTCGTCTCTGTTGAGAATCTAAAATGAGCATTTCATGATTTCTTTTACGTTTATCTACAAACAATGCTGCTAGATACGTCGCAGGTACAGTGACGAAACCTGTGAGAAAAGCTGTGTTAAAATCCCAGCTAAGGACGAGACTAAGACCGAAACTCACGCCAAAGGCAACTATACCTATAATAAGTCGATTGCTCACTATTGCTGATTGCATATTGCTTGCTCTTAACATAGCCAAGTTATTAACCTAAGTATTTTCTAAGTCAATAAACCTTACACTGTCGCGTTGAAAGCTATTTGTGTTATGATTTGTAACACTATAGTCCAGAAAACAGAAAAATAAAAAACGAAATTCATCTTATTTCATGATTATGTGTTCGTTGTATGGTGGGTTGAACGAGACGTTGTTAAATCTGCTTTTAAGAAATCAACAAATTGTCTTGCTGTTCTTCCAGAACGACCATTATGGCGAGTAGCCCATTGTAAAGCTTGACGTTCTAAATCTTCCTGACTCATATCAATTTCAGCTTGTGCCGCAAGATGCCGGATAATGTGTAAGTAAGTTTTCTGGTCAGCTCCAGAAAAAGTCAAGGTCAAACCAAAGCGATCGCTAAAAGAAAGCTTCTCTTGCATGGTATCCCATGCATGGATTTCGTCGTTGTCTTTAGGGGAAGGTCGATCAGCAAAAAACTCTCGAATGAGATGGCGGCGGTTGGAAGTAGCATACACAATAGCATTTTGAGGTCGTGCGGTTAAATTGCCTTCTAGAACCACTTTGAGTGCTTTGAAGGCATCATCATCTTCTTCAAAAGACAAGTCATCGACAAAGATGATAAACTTCTGTGGGACACAGCGTAACTGTTCCACGATGATGGACAAGTCTTTCAATTCAGATTTTGCCACTTCTAGTAAACGTAAGTTGCGATCGCCATACTCATTGAGCAAGGCTTTTACCAAAGAAGATTTTCCCGAGCCACGACTACCGTAAAGTAAGACATGCAGTGCTACCTGTCCGGATAATAAAAACTCTGTATTTTTCAACAAAGCTTCTTTTTGTGACTCGTAACCGACAAGTTGATTCAACTGAACTGTATCGGGATAGGCTATTGGGATAAACTGCCCATCTTGCCAACGCAGAGCCTTATACTCTGCAAATAAGCCTGTACCAAATTGGCGATAATACGCTGCCAATTCTTGCACAGCATCAGCCCAATGTTCCAACTGTTGTAGTTTCTCAATCAGAGGAAATTCGTGAATTCTTGCGACTCCATCTTTCTCTACATACCATACGACTGGTGAAACGCTCAGATGAGCTACGTCTTGCACCCACTCACTCAAAGTAGCGCTGCTACACTCATAAAGACTTTGCAACGCTTGTAAATCATGCTGAACTGCTGCGACTAAAGCTGGAGATAAATTTTCAAATTCTTGTTGTTGAGCGAGCTCTGTAAAAGGATTATCTGCTCTGAGAATTTGAGTAATGAGATATTCCTCCCAGTTTTGATGTCTAGCAGCCAAGCATCTGAAGTAATTGCCGTATGCCTGGAGGCAACCCCGTGCGTCGGCATCAGTGTAGCGTATTGCTTGCAACAGGTCAAGATATGCGATCCCCACTTCGCTTTGGACGACGGGCTGGTAGAGTAAAAGGGACGCTGCTTGGCGCTGGAGGAATTGAACCTTCGCGATCGCTTGAATATCCATCAATCAAAAGGTAATGTAGCTAGATAGCTATGGTAAATTGTCTGGTGATGGTTGCAGCAAAACTAAATTCTACATAGGTTTTTTAACAATGACTTTAAGTATTGTCGCACCCCTTGCCTACGGCATCTTAGCTCTTGTTGGTGGTGTTATTGGCTACCGTCAAGCGAATAGTAAAGTTTCTCTGATTAGTGGTGGAATCAGCGGTTTACTCCTCATTATTGCTGCTTTTCTCCAACTCCAAGGACAAACCTGGGGTTTGACGTTAGCAGCTGTGGTTACTGCTGTTTTAGTCATAACTTTTGGGTTTAGATTGGTGAAAACACGCAAATTTATGCCCGCGGGATTAATGGCTATTTTAGGTTTGGTGGCGCTAGGAACGATGGTGAATCAACTGGTGGTATTGAGGTAGCATCAGCTTCCAAATCATAATTTATCTCGATTTTTGGCATCCCTCCGCTCTTATTTACTAAGGTGACTAAATTAGTACATTTATATTACCGCACTCTTGCCAGGGTGAGGAAGTATGATAGTTGGGGCTGAGGCGTTGCTGAAAATCCGACGATCGGTTTCAGTCTTGCGCTCAAATCCGCTGCAAGGTTAACCAACCCTTGAATCAGTCATTGAAAAGCTGCTGAAAGACTTCCAGCAGACCACAAGGATTGAACTGTCTAGCAAAATCTACTTACATTATCCTTGCCCACAGAAGTGAACACAACCCTTTACCGGATTGTGCAAGAATTGCGGACGAATATTTACAAGCACGCTCACAGTAGTTGCTGTGAGCTTCAGCTATAGCATAGGTATTTTACATTTATCCACCGTGCTACTTCTTCGACACTCTCATTTACCGTAATTCTGGAAGTATCTAGAAGAGTTAGAAGAGTTATTGGTGGCTTTGTCTTGTGTGCATTATCTTTAAAGATTATATTTCTGAACTTATCGTTTCAAAGATTTAACTCAGTATTGAGCAAAATTTAAAGCAATAACAAAAGTAACATTGCCATTTTGGCAGGTTTATTTTAGATAAATCGGATATTAGTAGATTGTGTCAATCGTTATTGATACTCGAACATTTCTTGCTATCTACCCAAATACTGCTGAAGTTCAACCAATGCTGAAATAGCAGATTATTATCAAGCAATTTTACGCTATAGGAAATAAGACATGGTACTCTCACTGTCTTCTCATAATGTTATTCAGTACCTGTATAAAGCAGGTCTGTGTAGCTCAGAAGAAGGTGCAAATACCGATTCTGAGTTACCACGCACTAGTCAGAAAAATTTCAATTTACTTGTTACTCTGCCTGGGAATAACAAGATTCTAGTTAAACAGGAACGATTCATTGATAATGATGGAGAACCGCAAGAATTTTTCAATGAGTGGTTGTTTCATCAGTTACTTCAGCAATTTCCAGTGTTAGGAAATATTTCTGTGATCGCATCTTTAGTCGTGCATTTTGATGAAGAAAAATCTATTCTTGTTCGCCATTATCTAAAGGAGTATTTTGAACTAGCAAGTTTTTATCAAAAAAATGCGTACTTTCCAAAGGCGATCGCAAGCGCTATTGGTATTAGCTTGGGAGCACTGCATCGTGCTACTTTCAACCGCCGGGAATATCGTGATTTTATGGCAACTGCTCCTCAAGGACAGTTTCGCTATCAATTTTATAATCCAGCGCAAGGGATAGGGTCAATTGGACCTGAAATTTTTGGTAATGTTCCTACAGATGCGCTGAAATTTTATGTTCTTTATCAATGTTATGAGAGTTTAGAAGCAGCAATTGCTGAATTGGCGTATGAGTGGAATCCTTGCTGCTTAACTCATAATGATTTGAGATTGGAAAATATTTTAGTGCATTCAAGGTGGGAGCGGTTAGACAATTGTCTTGTAAAACTCATTGATTGGGAAGCTTGTTCTTGGGGAGATCCAGCTTTTGATTTGGGAACTTTAGTGGCAAGCTACCTAACAATTTGGTTAGAAAACTTAGTCGTAGATTCCACTATTGAGTTAGAAGAATCGCTACTTCTTGCCGCGATTCCCTTGGAACATCTTCAGCATTCAATACTCGCTCTTATTCTAGGTTATCTTGATACTTTTCCAAGAATTCTTGAGCATTGTTGTGAATTTGTTCAACGAGTTATCCAGTTTGCGGGTTTAGTTCTGATTCATCGAATTCAAGAAAAGATTAATTTTGAAAAATCCTTTGATAATTCAGGGATTTTGATGCTTGACTTTGCTAAAGTTTTACTCACTAGACCACAAGAATCTGTGCTGACTGTTTTTGGTATATCAGAGTTAGAAATCGTAAAGTTTTTTACAAACTCTGCTCAACTCTCTCACCCAAAAAGAGAGAATAATCTGCTTCGCATTTATTACGAAAAAACCCGTTTGCGCGGTTGTTAAAACAGTAAACAGTACACAGTACACAGTGAGCATTAACTGATAACTGATAACTGATAACTGATAACTGAAAATTATCCTTTGAGAATTTCCAATAATGCTAGAGTCTTCTACCAAACCACTGCTAAATTCTCTATTAGATATTACTAGCAATATCCAAATTGAGTCCAATTTTTGTATTCGCCATCCAAAATATCAACCCTTTGCTTTGCCAGCTAAGATAGCAGAGCGATTTCGACAAAATTCGCCATCATTACAATGTAAGTATCTTGCTCTGCTATTGCGCAATTTCCTTCACGGTATTTATTACAATGGCTCCCTAAAAACCACGTTGTCACTCAATGGTGATGTGAATCATGAGTTACCACATAAAAACTTAGAAAGTCATTCTATCTTAAAGATGGATTGGCAATTTTATGAGTTACTACATACCAGTAATCATGGTACAGGCTACTTTGACCCTGGTTGGCAGCTGTTGCGACGGGAACCAGATGGTAGCATTGCAGTGACCAAAGGCGGTTTGACATTGTATATTGAGTACAATCACAACACAGAACAGTCAACGCAGACTGCCAAAGTAGGAGAGTTTATCGATATTTGGATGCCTAAAAATCGACTGCAAAACGGCTTTTACATAGCGCTTAGCAATGTCGGACAGGATTTGCAGACTCACCCGGATACTGACTTAGGCGCAGGGCGAATTTACTTCAATATTACTCCAAGGGGTGCGATCGCCCTTATGGATAGCTTGACACAGCAACTGAACGCTGCTGCAATTCCCTTTAGTTTTCAGGTTTTACACAATCGGGCTGCTTATGGACGCTACGATTCAGGAGTGCTGTCCTTTGAATGCGAAGACTATCCAGCAGTACGAAAAGTCCTTCAGGCTGTCTATGCAGAACATCAATCCCATTTCCACAGGGAAATCCCCTTGTTTACCAAGTTTTTAGCACCAGGATTGAGTTTTGCTGAAGAACTCAGTCAAAAATTTGCGGTACAGGAAAGTTTTGGAATGAACCGCTGTCAAATCGTGGCGAATGCTTTGTTGGAAGTTTGGCAACAAGATAACGACTCAACTGAGGAACGGATGAAGGCAATTCACCTACATTTTACTCGGTTAGGTATTGATTTAGAGCGTCCCTACCTCAATCCTTATTCTGAGGATATTTATGATTCATTCAACTGATAAAATATCATGATTGCGGTAAAATTGTTTACTGTAGCAGGCTATTTGTTTGCTATATATTTTTGAAATTTGGCTTTAAATATGCCGTTTACATATAACCGCACCATTCACTTTCAAGATACTGATGCTGCTGGAGTCGTTTACTTTGCTAATATCTTGACTATTTGTCATGAGGCTTATGAAGAGTCTCTAATTATGTCTGGCATTAGTCTCAAAAATTTTTTTACGAATCCATCTGTAGCTTTTCCCATTGTTCATGCTGGTGTGGACTTTTTTCGTCCGCTATATTGTGGGGATAATGTGCTTATTAGATTAATGCCTCAACAACTTAGTATTGATAGGTTTGAAGTGGCTTATGAAGTGATAGTTGGTGAGGTGACGGCTGCAAAAGCAGTGACTAGGCATGTTTGTATTGAGACAAATAGTAGAACGAAAAGAGAGTTACCAGAAAATATGAAGGAATGGTTGGAGATGAACAAGAGAGGCGCAGAGAGTGCAGAGAGAAGAAAATCAAGAGAGGTTATTTGAAAAGTTAAGAGTCAAGAGTCAAAAGAGATTTTTCTTTTCCAACTTTTCTCTTTAATGTGTGAGCCTATTTTGAAGAAATTTTGTAGCTATTTGGTGTAGCTGTTGACGATTGATTTTACCTTGAGAGTTGCGAGGTAGGGTTTGTACAGGAATCCAAATTTTAGGAATTTTAAATTTGCTGAGTTTCTCTTTTAATAGATTTCGGATTTCTATATCAGATGTATTCGAGTTTTTGGGAATGTAAATTGCTGTGACTGCTTGTCCCCAGAGTTGATCTGGTATGCCGATAACACAAACATCTGTTACCATTCCTGTTGCTCTAATAGATGATTCAACTTCTATTGGATAGACATTTTCACCACCAGTAATAATTTTTTCGCTGTTACGTCCGACGATATGTAAATAACCTTGGTTATCTAAGAAACCCATATCATCTACTTGTAAATGAGCCTGATTCTCCCAAGTATTAGGATAATAACCCAAAGCGAGAGATTGAGAATAGATTGTGATGTTTCCTATTTGATTTGACTTCAAATCCTTGCCTTGCTCATTGCAAATTTTTATAGAGGCATGAGGGAGAATTTGAGTACAGTTATCTTTACCATTAAGAAATTCATCTGGTTTGAGGGTGGCAATTTGGGAGGCTGTTTCCGTCATTCCATAAGTCGGAGCCAACCGAATGTTATAGTATCTTGCTTTTTCAAAAAGTTCATTCCATGCTGGCGCACCTCCTAATAGTACAGTTTGAAATTGGGATAACCACCGAGTTAATTCTGGATTTTGTAGAAGACGTTGTAACTGTGTTGGTACTAAAGAAATTACAAAATCTGATGGTTGAATCTTCTCTATTTGACCAGATTCTAATTCTTTAAATGGCAGAATAACTAGGTTACCACCAGTTGTGAAGGAGCGCAGAAATTGCATGAAACCGCTGACGTGATAAAGCGGTAATACACAAAAAGAATGAACTTGGTTAAGATGAAAATATTCTGTAAATCCTCGTATAGAGGCTATCAAAGTTTCCCAAGTATGGATAGCAAACTTTATCTTTCCTGTTGAACCACTTGTAGGAATCATGATAAGTCCTGAGTGAGGATATGAGAAGAAAACATTCCCTTGTTCCCTTGTTCCCTTGTCTCCTTGTCCCCAATTCCTAGTCCCAAGTCCCCAAATTAAATCTGGTTTGACTAAATCAAAAACCTGTTGCCATTCTTGTTTTGTCCAGTCGGGATTGCAAAGAAAAACTGGACAACGAACTGCACAAGCGGCGAGAAAACCTGCTAAAAAACGCACTGGTTCGCGTTCAGCAAGGAGAATTTTGATTGGTGTGGCTCGATAGTATGAAAACTGCGTTAATTCTAAATAGAGTTGTTCGGTTAATTGAGCAAATAAATGGCTATCATCACAAATGAGCCAGTCATTGGAGAGAGACTGGCGAGATGCATGCTGCACAAAATTTTCTAAATTTTCTAAAGTTTTTCCATAAATCTTCTGGCAAAATCTCCTCTTGGGCAAACCAATGATTAACACCAAAACCCACTGCTCGCGTTAGCAAAGATAATTCCGCTGCTAGCTGGAGTCCAGCTTGTCTACCAATTACAGTTTCAAACACGGATGAAAACGCAGCATCAATTTTATGCTGTTGACAAAACTGACGCAGACGGGAAGGTGAACCGACTATCCCAGGCTTAATCACAAAAATTTCTCGCCAACCTTGTTTGAAGCATGTGGCGAGTTGGTTCAGTGTGGCGACAGATTCATCTAAGGCGATCGCCGTCTGATAACAATGACTCAACTCCAACATCGCCGCAAATTGATCCACAGACAAAGGCTGCTCAATAAATTCAATTAAGAGCAAACATTCTTCATTTGCCTTGATATCATCGCAATTTTGTAGCCATAACTTAGCTTCTTCATAACTGAGTCCACCATTAGCATCTAATCGTAATTTTGCAGAAGCTGGTAAAGTTTGAGCGAGTCGTTCAAAAATTTCTAGTTCTTGAGCAATTGGATAAACACCAATCTTCCACTTAAAAGTACGATATCCCTCCTTCCACAGATTTTCCCAAACTTGTAGTGCTGCTTCCCCAGCTGGTATTAAGCCACTGTAGCTCAGGTTATTAATTCTTAAATTCTCCTCTTTCTCTTTCTCTGCGTCCTCTGCGCCTCTGCGGTTCGTTTCCCAAGCAGACTCAAACCCAAATTGACACGCGCTTAACTCGTTAGGAATAGAAAAAATCGTCTCTTGTGTTATTTCCTCTGGAAGCTGACAGCAAAACTCCAAGGCTTGTTCTAAAGTTTCAGAACCAAACCAGCTAATAGGTGCAATTTCCCCCCAGCCGATTTTTCCCGTTTCATCGGTAAGACGAACAATAATTCCTTCTCGGATATCCCAAGTACCATGACTTGTCGTCAGCGAAGTCACAAATTTCTGCCGATAAGGACGAAACTCAAATCGATACGCCATTAGAAGCCTGTCAGTAGAAATCCCAAACCTAACAGCAAGCAACTCCAAAAATGAACTGATACGGCAATAAATTTACAGTTACTCACTTTTTCTGGCTGGTTGTGATTTTGTTGGACATGAATACATAACTTTATCGCAAAGGGTAAACTCACAAAACTGAGTAAAAGTCCATGCTGGGAAAATTCCGCAAAGCACAAACAGCAAGATTAA
>JAAUSC010000032.1 GCA_012031965.1 Scytonema sp. RU_4_4 | reverse complement strand
AGGGTTGAGTTGTTTTTAATGCACCGTAAAATTACGCTAAGTCTTTTTTTGGAATTTGTATCATTTTTTGAGTACAGAATTTGATAAAATCAATAAAATCAGCTACAAGTTGAAATTGTTCTTCACTAAGCTTGTCTATTTCTTGTTTGAGACTTTCTTTCGTTGTCATTGTTTTTTGGCTAGTTGCGTTTTCAGATTGTGTGAATATTTTAATTTTACATTTCCCCTTCTTCCACTGCGCCTAATGCTTTAAGGGTGGTGATTTCGGCATCTGTTAAGCCTTTAACACCTGTGATATTCATGCCCTCATAGGGTCTATCTATCAGAGTTTTTAGGCACTCACCCGTGTTAACATCCCAAAGCTTTATTGTGTCATCATAGCTACCACTAACTAGGGTTTTACTATCGGAGAGAAAAGTGACTGACTGTACTCGATTAGTATGACCGTGTAAGATTTTGATGCACTCCTTGGAATAGACATCCCAAAGTCTTATTGTTTCATCACCGCTACCACTAGCTAAAGTTCTACCGTCTGGACTAATAGTTAATGATGTTATTCCGTTAGTATGTCCATGTAAGGTTTTCAAACATTCTCCGGTTTGAATATCCCATATCTTAACGGTTGCGTCACTGCTACCACTAGCTAAAGTTTTACCATCAGAGTTAATCACAACTGCCCATACCCATTCGGTATGTCCTTGTAGAGTTTTTAAACATTTTCCAGTTTGGATATTCCAGATTTTTACTGTAGAATCATCACTACCACTAGCAAGGGTTTTACCGTCTAAAGAAATATCTACTGAACGTACTACTCTAGTGTGTCCTGTCAAAGTTTTGAGACACTTTCCACTACAGACATCCCATATTTTTACTGCATTATCATGGCTACCACTGGCTAAGAACTTGCCATCAGGACTAAAAGTTACTGAACTAACCCAAGAAGTGTGTTCTTTAAAGCTAAGAATCTGTTTACCAGTGGCATGCCATAACCGAATTCCACCGTCTGCTTCGCCAGTAGCGAAATGTTGACCATCTGGACTATACGCTACTGCTAGAACAAAACCGAAAACTTCTGTAAAGCGAGGATGACTTAAATTAGCTTGCGCAAAATTAATATTACGTAGGCTGGCATTAGTAAAATCAGCACCTTTAATCACAGTGCAGCTGAGATCTTTACCTTCCAACGCCGCCTTATCAACCTTCAGCATTAGCGTCGCCGCATTTCCCCCAACATAACCCACTTCGGCTTCTGTTTTACCACGTGTCGCCTCAAGAATCTGCAACAATGGGTAGGGGCACGGCATTGCCGTGCCCCTACGTGAGATTGGTGTAAGCATCGGCAAAAGCAAATCCATCACCGCTTTTGTTAAAGGCGATCGCCCAAAACTCTCCCTCAACTTCTCCAACGACTCACTTGCAAATCTCCTGAGTGGGGCACTTGACAAAATTCCCCCCACCTCATCCACCTGGCGACGAAAATAAGATGACCAAGTGTCATCAACTGGTGCTGCATGATTATTTATATGAGACTGCCCCTGCGCCAATTCAATAAAATCATCAGCCAACGCCCCCAACTGGGCCGCAAACTTATAAGCGACAAAAAACTCTAACAGCGAACGATGCGCCGGAGTATAATCACCATCAGCATTACGAATCAGCATCGTTTGCCCCATCATGTCATAATGCCAGTGGTCTAAATCTTTCTCTTCCTGAACAACATCACCAAACAAGCGACGAATTCTATCGGGAAAAAGGCGATAATTTAAACTCATCTGGTCAGTAGATAGCATCTCCCAAGAAAGTTCAGATAAAAAGTAAAGCTTATCTGCTAAAGAAGTAAAAGTTCGCTCTGCTTTGATGTCTCGTTCCATCTTCCGCCGCACCGCATACAGGTAAACTCGCGACATATCCACTGGCTTACCTGCTTCAATATCTGGCAATGCTTCTAAAATTAACTCAGTCATTACCGGACGACGTGCCAAGTCCAACAGTTGTGGATTGTCCATCACATGGTCAACTGTGGTAGATTCAGCTTGGAATGACAACACCTGCCGGATTTGCTCGTCGTTGAATTTTTCTAATTCCAGCACTTCAAACTGGGGCGTTTCACCTGTCAGGTTGGCGGTAGAAGCTTGCAATTCCGCGTTGAGTAAAGCACGTCCTTCTTTTGCTTCTGGAAAATGTTCGGTGCGACAAGTCAGGATAACTTTAGCACCGGGAACGACGACTTTTGCTAACTCCCAAAAGTTGTTGATCATTTGTTGGCGATGCCTTCGGCAAGCCGCTTCGCGTCTACGCACTTTGCTGCCATTTCGTCAAAGCCATCGAAAATCAGCAGCAGCTTCCCCATGCGGTTAAGTTGGTCAAATACTTCGCTGTTTAAGCGAATATTATGTTGCGTAAAAAAGAAACCTGCTAAAACATTCTCAACGTTAAGTGCTTTAGCATAGTCGCGCAAAGTAATAATCAGAGGAAGGCGAGGACGTTCAACACCACGTCTTTGGGCATCTCGGTAACGTTGTAGTGCAATCCACGCATAATGAAAAGCAAACCAAGTTTTACCGGTGCCAAATTCCCCTAAAATAGAGATATGCTCTTTTGCAGGGTCATCTAACCACACATCAAGATAACCATCAATCCAGCCGTCGCGTTCATCGTAGCGACTGACTCCTATCCGACGCTTGCTCACTGAGTCAAATTCTTCTTTAGTACAAGCTAACGGCACATATTTTTGGTCAATTTCCCGGTGTTTGATTTCTGCTTCTAGCCAGTCAAGATAATCACTGAAGTCAGCATCTTGGTCTATCAGTTCGTCAAAAGTATAACAGTCAAGGTGGCGATTTTCTTCTTTTTCCACTTCATCACGCGCCGCCCGTGAAATTCGCCTAGCTGTGACTAACCATCCTTCATCAGTTCTTTGCTCCTCTACCGACTGGCGCAAAGCCATGACATCGCTCAATCCTGCCTCACCCTCAATTCCACGTATAAGAATGCGGTCATATCGATGACGTCGTGCAGGGATGTCAATAATCCACTCAAAATAGTTGTCTTCCCAAACTTCATACTTTTCAAAGTGATAGCCCAAGGTTTCAAACCAACCTTGCATCTGCTGGGCTAAAGCTATAGCTCTACATTTCTTTTCATGTAGAGACGTTGCATGCAACGTCTCTACACTCTGTGCTGCTAACCGCGCCATCTCTGTTCTCATTGCTTCGAGTGTCGGTAGCCTTTGGAGTTGTTCTTGGATACTTGCTATTCTTTTATGTAGAGAGCCTATCTGCTGGTTCATCAAAACATCAGCAGGTGTCCGGCTACGCTTAGCAACTTCGATAAAAACCGTTGCGAAGGCGGCGACATCTCGCCTTATATCAATTCCCAAGGTTTTGATTTCATCTCCCAACGCATAGGTATCGAGAAAAGCATCAACTTCAGAGAGAAGAATTGAGGGGTTGTTGTGATTTAACGCTTTGCGGAAAGCCTGTTTTATTTCTTCTCGCCGGAAAAGTTCGAGGAATGGCTTGGGTTTACCAACACCGTATTCTACCAGGGCATAGGCGTAAACACCACTGAAATCAGCCGGAGGATGCTCAGGATCAAGATTAAAGTGCTTTAATAATTTGATGACAGTCTCGTTACGCTGAAACTTTTCTTTAATGATTGGGTTGGCAATACCAGTAATTGTGCTGATGAGCGAGTCAAGATTAATTGGTATCACAGGCGCTTTTTTGTATAAAAGAGAAATTTCTATCTTTCTTACCCTTATGTTAACGCCTGGTTACTTTTGACTTGCAGTCAATCTGTGGGCTTTCTGCTTCAATCGCTGTAATGGTTACCAGTGAACAGTGATAAAAATATAATTAGCCAGGCATAATTAGCTATTAACAGCAAAACATGGCACATAAAACGCTAGGACTCGAAAAAAATCTTTATGACTACTTGCAATCAGTCTCATTGCGAGAGCCAGAAGTATTAGCACAATTAAGAGAGGAAACAGCGCAGCATCCAATGAGCAGAATGCAGATTGCTCCAGAACAAGGGCAATTTATGGCACTGCTGGTGCAGTTGATGGAAGCAAAGAAAACTTTAGATATAGGTGTTTTTACAGGCTACAGTTCTCTGGTAGTGGCATTAGCATTACCACCAGAAGGTAAGGTTGTAGCTTGTGATGTCAGTGAGGAAGATACGGCGATCGCCCGTCGCTACTGGCAGCAAGCAGGAGTAGCGGATAAAATTGAGCTACATATAGCTCCAGCACTGGAGACTCTGGATAGATTCATCGCAGCTGGAGAAGCAGGCACTTTTGATTTTGCCTTCATTGATGCAGATAAAAACAACTACGATAACTACTACGAGCGAACTCTACAACTTCTACGTCCAGGTGGGTTGATTGCAATTGATAATGTCTTTCAGTCAGGACGAGTCGCAGACCCCCAAGAGCAAGACAAAATAACCAACAGTGTACGCACCTTAAATCAGAAACTGCATCATGATCCACGAATCACGATAAGCATGGTGCCAATTGCAGATGGCTTAACATTAGCGCTGAAGCTTCGTTATATCAAGTCCGTTTGAATAATTGTCCGCAGCGTTAGCGTAGCGTGCCCTCCGGGCATACGCAGCGATAGCGGAGTGAAGCAATCTCAAACCGTTGCGATTGCTACCCTGCGGGAAGCCCCCTCCGGGGTCTACGTTTCACTTCGTTCCACTCGCAATGACATATCACAAGTATTTTACCGGACTTGATATTAGTTGCTAGACTGGAAGCCTGGACGGCAGTTGCGGCAGATTGGAGAATTTTAACAAAACTTCAAATCTAGTTTGCTACACTTAATATAAGCAAACATTCAGTTTGCTCCTCACACCACACAAAGCTCTCTTGTTCGTCAATAACAAGAGAGCTTTTTCTTAACTAGCAAAAAATCTGGTATTAACCACGCTCCAGATACTTCTTAATGCAATGCACAGAACCTAAGTTTTGTGCAAAGGGGTGAAAGTCAGTGAGTTGGTGAACCACAAAACCTAATTCTTCCCAAATACGTTTGTTTTCCGCATCAATGGAAGCAAGATCCGCCCAATCACCATGACCATATGTTGGTAGCCAGACGTGATTTCCATGATTTTCATCAATTTGCACTAGGCTGTTATTTGCTGTCGCAAAATACCAAAGACGAAGTTTATCTTCAGGATAATCGACATAGGTGATTGGTAGAGGATTACGAATGACATCAAATCCAGCATTTTGCAGATTGTTGGCTATATCATCGAAAATTTCTGCGATCGCATGCTCAACAGGAGGACGACCGAGAATTTGGTCTGCATAAGCAGGTGATCCAACCAATAACCGATATTTGCCATTTACATCACGCCCTGCCAGAGAAATTAACATATCAATATGAAATATCGGCTGTTTAGTTCCAGTGCCAGCATATATCACTTCCGTCCATATCTCTGTGTCTACGGAAATTTGACGTTGCGTTTCCTGAGGAACAGGAAGTTCTGTACCTACGTACAAGATTTGACGATTTGAGTCAAAGGTTTTCTCATACAGATGCTTGACAAACGTATCTGTATCAGTATCTTCAGGAACAATTATATTTCCACTCTGTTGGATAAGGTTTTTAGTATTTTCTGGGTAATCAGCACCTATGAGAACAAAATCATCCCCAATCAGCACATTTCCACCTTGAAAATAAAGAGGAGACTGAATACTTTGTATATGAGTGGCTTCTGCGACCAACTCCGCAATTGCAGCATCACTCGCTCTTCTAAAAGAGTATGGCTCAACCAGGAAAACCGTTGCTGGTTTGATCGAGACATCTTGAACCACAATGTAAGGATCTTCAGCCCACACGAGAAAATTCAAATGCTCAGGTGCTTCCACGATAGTAGAACGATCACAAGCATTTGCTAAATCTAAGACCGCTTGCAAATCGCCAATGACACTTGGATGACTAAGGATCGTAAACTGAGTCGTTGCAGGCAACTGGCGAATCAAATCCTCATAAACCTGCTTATAACTATACTCTCCATTAGCATACGCTGGATAAGTCAGAAGAATATGTTTCATCTGACCATGAGCAGAGGAGACAATTCTTGGTTCACGAGGTCCAGGCTTGAGAATCCTTGCTTGTAATTCCCTAGTTGCCGTTTGGCTAGCAGCAAGTTTAACAAAATTTAGCTCTGGTTTGTTGCGACGAGCTAAACTTGCTGGCAAAGGCAGAGGATTCTTTCGTATCTGATTGTTTGTAGTCGCCATAATTTTTACCTAAGAAAGTGGTTAAGACGCGTTGACAAAAATCTAACTATATGGTTCTTCTGAATAGAAGTTTAGCTTGGAAAGCTTTCCTTCTACATTTCTATATGGATGCCAGCAAAATCAAGTGATGCACTTTTTATCGAAAAAATTTAGATTCACAAGCAGAATATTAGGTTACAAGTTGTAAAGACAAGTGTAAGTAGAAAAAAGGTACTTTTTGACACTAAAATAGATGAAAATTTCTTTTCATGTATTTTGGTATCAATTATCTAAAAGATTATGTGTAGCTTAAAGCAGGCTTACAAGTTTTATACTAATCGCAGAATATTCTTTGAAAAATAAATTCCAAAAAAGAGCTAAGCTATGACAACTGTGGAGTCTGAAAAAACTGTGCTCAGTGAAGAGCAAGTAGAGAAGCTATGGGAAGCGTTCAAAGTGTTTGATGAGGACAGTAGTGGAGCCATCTCAACCGAGGAGCTAGGTCAGGTAATGCGTTCATTGGGACAAAGTCCTAGCGACACTGAACTGCGAGACATGATTAAGGAAGTCGATGTTGACTTGTCGGGTAGTATTGATTTTGAGGAGTTTAAAGCACTGATGGTGTCCAAGCAAGGCGATCGCAACAGTCGCCTCAAGCTGGCATTTAGTGTGTTTGATGAGAACGGTAGTGGTGAGATCACCGCAGACGAGATGCGAACCGTGATGATCCAATTTGGGTTGACGGATGAAGAACTTGATGAGATGGTCAAAGAGGTAGACCACGATGGCGATGCCTCAATTGACTTTGAGGAGTTTTGTCAACTGATGCCCGACGAGTCAGAGACAACAACAGGGTATAAAGACTCGCCCATTCAAAGCGCCAGTTCGCTGAAAACAACTGCAGATTCAAATGACACAGCTACCATCAGTGCAACCCCTGTTAGCACAGAGTTCACTTCACGAGAAACATCTACTGAGATAGATTCGGAGGTGGGGCGGCTGCAACAACTACTCTCCCAACACCCACAAAGTGAGCAGCAGTGTGGTACATCCCGCTTACAGATGCAGATTGGTTTTTTCCGTCTGCTTCAGGGAGCAGCCTACCGCTGCTTCCGCGAGAGTTTCTCCGCCAACCACGAAACTCATCTGCGTGTGAGAAATTTGCCATACAGAATCACTGACTTTGCACAGTTTGTGAAGACGGCAATTGAGCTGTACAAAGGTTTGGGTATAGTGGAAGCAGCTTGTCACTCTGTACTGGATGCTGTAGTTGAATCAATAGAGGCTGAGTATGTCCGACTAGAAGAACGCATTCAGAACTGGAAGACAATCCAAAAGACACCAGAGATGTTGGCACAAGAGAAAGCGATGTTGGAGGCGCGTGGTAAGTCTACCACTGTCAAACAGAAATTTGCTGCGGGAGTCGAATTCGCGATTACATTGAAGAAGAAAAGTTTCAGCTTACGTGATATTGCTGAAGGTGTACTTGCCATTAACGAGCTCAACCGACTGAGGAACATGGAGCTAAATGCGGAGTTGGCTCCACCACCAGCTAAATCTGAGGAACATCCAAAAGAGTACTTGAAAAAGTGGAATCGTGTCATCCTTATGAGTGCATCAGAGGAAGTGGATGGTGCGATGATGCCAGTAGCATATTGGTATGAGGATTTCATGCCGAAACTGCTGGCTGCATTCAGTGTGAGCACAAAAGCAGATATCCAGAGCAACACGGTACCTGATGAGGTAGCTTTGCACAAGTGGTACGACTCCACCAAGACAGCAGGAGAGTTTAACCGCTATGGGGCGGATGTTGCAGAGAGCTTTGCAAACTGCACCCCTAAACAGAAGCTGATGCTCAAGCAAGCATGGCGACTCACACACCATTACCTCAATGGTGTGCAGAAACGGCGCGAGCGTTTGGAGTTTGGGCGTGAGTCGGGTGCGCTCTCACAATATGTGTCATTCATTGATGTCTACATGGGGCGGAGCGATGTGAAGGATGCACAGATGCGCGTGAGTTTTCCATACTACATTGGTCCCGCAGTGTGGCGCTTCTTCCACACGACTGCTGAAATGCTCGATACTAAGACACCTGAGCAGCAAAAAGCTTTGGTAGAAGTCTTCAAGGAATTTTTCCAACTGTTTGCCACCATGTACCCTTGCCCTTACTGCCGTCATCACCTCAATATGTATGTGGTGCAGAATAAGGAGGTAGAAATGTACCCAGTGGAGTATCTTCTGCTTGGACGTGACATACAGCTGACTAACTTTGAAGTGTCACTGAATGCAAAGCTGTCCACTGTAGTAGATGGTTCCTCACTTCGCCTCTTCCTTTGGAAGCTGCATAACACCGTTTCCTCCTCCATTGCTCGCTCGGAAGAGTGGTACCACAAGGATGAGAAAGCATTTTACACCACTCGCTATTGGCCTAGCCTTGACTCTGAACTGGCACGAGCTAAAGCACTTCAACACATTAGCATTGCGGCTGACCGGATCTACCGCCTCTATGGCATACTCAGACCAGCATCACGGCTAGCAGGAGTGAGAACAACATTGCAAAAGCTGTTGGAGAAGGGTGATGAGGAAGGTATCAAGGAAGCGTGTATAGTTGCACAAGATAACATAAAAGATTTAGAGGAAGCTGCCATCAGCGGAAACTTCCTGCAAGAAACATACTACTTCAATCCTGACCTTATGGATAAAGCTCCACACTTCACCCCTGAGGAGGAGGAATTTGCACGCAGTGGTGTGTTTGTTGAGATTGTCTAAATACTAGAACAGCGATTCAGTATTCATAATTGTGACTAAAAAACCCGGTTTCTTCTAGTTGAGCCAACGAAAAATCAGTCTTCCCGGTAACAGAAACCGGGTTTTTGGTATTAATGAATTGGTGTTCTAGTAGACTGTATTGTAAACTACCGCGACTTCATTCCACCTGAAGTCGCGGCTTTATTTGCGCTCTTTTTCTCCTGAACGTCTCAGCACAGTCTACTGATGACACTCAGCCTTTGCTGTTGTCGCTTTTTCCTGATGAATTGTTTGGGTACATCTGACTTTTAATTCGAGGATTTGATTCTTTTGTAAAAGCGACACTCCCCACCACAGAGAAATCACAAACTTGATAGTCATTCCTAGTAGGAGAAGTGACACTATTCTGGCTGATTTTCTCTGTTGAGAGAGCCTCTTTTGTTGTTCTGCTAGTCGTGCTTCAATTTCTCTAGTACGTTCCGCCTCTAATGCTTGTTGAACTTCTCGCCGATCCACTTCTTCACTGGCAGCTAAGAACTGATAATCTAGGTTACTCAAGCTTTTACCATATGCCCAAGTTTTGGCATCAACCAAGGCTTGTCCACGCAGTAGCCGGGATTTATCTTGTTTGTCTGAAGCTATCCACGCATCAAAAGCTTGAGAGTAGGGACGAAGGTTCGCTAATTGTTTTTCAACCCATTCGAGGTGGAAAATTTCTTGATAAATCCGGTTTTTGACTTGTAGTAAACCCTGCTTTTTTACAACCAAACCAGACAACAACAATTCTACCTGCTCTTGAGAGTCATCGACTGGTATGTCAACTCCCTGGAGGATTTGCTGATAAATTCCTAGCAATCTTCCAGCAAATTGTTCGCTTTTGAGAAGGCGATCGCGAATTGTCCGTAGATGCTCTGGTTCATCTTGTGATTCCCACGTGTTAATAATGTGCGATCGCACGACATTTTCCACCCAAAATGCTTCCGTACCAGGGAGCATTCTCAGATTATTACCTAAAGCTTCTTGGCTCGAACTTATCAACATCCGACATAGCTTTTGGGTGAGAAAAGGTTGCCCTTGTGTCCAAGCTAATATTTCTTTTAGAACTATCTGGGGATTATTGGTATTGGGCTCTAGTCCTTGGGCTAGTGGCTGAGATTCATGAAATGTAAAACCATGCAGTTCAATAGCTTGACCAATATTAAATGGGGTAGAATAACTGCGATATCGAATCAAGTCTGAGGGTCTAGCAACCCCAAAAACTGCAAATGTAATCCGCTCATATTCTGGAGAAAGTGCTCGTTGATTGTAGCACAAGCGAATGAGAGTAAAAAAGTCGTCAACGGAGAAATCAAGGTTCTTGATACTATCAATTTCATCAACAAATATAAACAATCTTTCGTTGGGAAACTGAGCTAGCAGAATTTCTGAAATGAATCGACTCAGTTTCTGAGGTAATGGAATATCATTCTGTTCCTCCCACCAGGTTTTTAAATCGACTTTTCCTAACAGTTTAAAACCCAACCATAAGTCCCCTACAATCCCCTTATACCACTGATCCGGAGTAATGTTCTCACAACCAATATTGGTCATATCGATAGTGGCACACTTAAAGCCCTCTTGTTGCAAGCGATGCTTTGTTTTGACCATGAGTGAGGATTTGCCCATCTGCCTGCAACTCAGGACGTAACAAAACTCTCCCTGTTTTAAAGCTTTGTAGAGTTCTACATCTGCCTCTCGCTCAATGTAGCTAGGGGCATTAGTGGTTAGTGTGCCACCAACCTGGTATCGATAATTTTTCATTCAATTTGAAGATTTTAATCTTAAATTGCTTTTGTTCAGACATCAAGATGTTTGTATCGGTAATCTAATAAAGTTTTTAAAAAAGGGGGAAGCATGAATAGACACGCTCTAAATTGCTTCACATAAAACTGAGTTTAAAATCACACAATTGTGCCCCTTTCTTTTCGCCTGAAAAAGAGCTTCTTCAGCAGCAGCAATTAACATTCCAGGTGAGGTTTCATGGTTGGGTCTTGCAGTTGCAAGTCCAAAGCTAACAGTGAGAAATGGAGCAGGAAATCCATCAACTTGAGCACTGCTCAATCCTTCCAAGGGAACGACTTGCCTGTTTCCTATCAGAACAGGGTAGAAGTTATCTTCTGGCAACTCCTCGACACTGATACGGGCGATCGCCAATTCCATAACTTTCTTGCGAATATTTTCTGCAATTTCAACAGCAATATCGCCGGGTGTTTGAGGTAAGACTGCGGCAAACTTTGTTCCCTCATAGTGCGTCATGAGAGTAGCTTGATCGCTCAAGTAGTCACCGATCGTATTGGCAATTTGCTGTAAACTGTCTATCCCAGTTTGATAGTCGTGAGTTTACTGTAAAACCTAAAATAGTCAATTTCACATACTATCAGAGATAGCATTGAAGCCTTTGTTAGCCACTGCTGCCACTCCATGTGCAAATATTGGGTAAAGTAATGTGGATTGACAAATTGACTTAAAGCATGAGCTTGACTTATGTGATCGGATTCTGGTTGTTCTTCCTCCAACGACTGTGAATAAGCATGAGCACCATTTTGCTTTCCAAACTGCTGACTAAAGAAAAGGCGATACAGTTCGCAACTTGGCTTTGCATGATTACCATCTAGTTGAACCAGACCCATGCTTTCTAGCTTGTAAGCGGCGAGCACATCGAGTTGCACGCTTTCATCAGCAGTGACAACTTGTTGCATAGCTGACATCAATTGTGGATCAGCTTGGAGTATGGTCAAGAGTTCTATGATATGCTGACTATAAATTCCACTGAGTGTAGGAGCTTTTTGTAATAACACCTCTAGTGTTACCTCCTCCTGACACATGTGATAAAGCGCAAGACTGACCAGATAGGGATGCCCCCCCATCATTGCTTGTAGGGGTGCAAGACGTTGTGCTCCTTCGGAGTCTGCAGCCCAATCTATTCCGTAGCGTTGTGCTAAATCCTGTACTTGCTTGAGAGTAAATGGTGGTAATGAAACTGTTAGTCCAACATTGAAAGGAGATTGGTTAAGCTTGAGCGGGATATAGATTTCTGTGCTATGAACCACCACTAAGTGCAATTTTTGCCAAGTGCTATCCTGTTTTGCTTGTTCGTGCCAAAATCGCAGCATTGGTAAAAAGTCTTGAGCGATTTTAGGATGCTCAAAAATCCGATTGACTTCATTCAAAGCCAAGACTACAGCACTACTATCAATGTACTGCAGCAAATATCCCTCGAAATAGATTTTGCAGCTCACTTTGCTGCCCATCTCTGCATCCCAATAATCATCCAAATTGGGGGGAAGGTTCAGCTGTCTGCTGACATTGATGCAGAACCAACGCAAAAATTTCTCTATTGATGCAAAAACAGCTTCATCAGCTTCCTGAAAGTCTAAATAAACAGTTTTATAACCCTGTTCCTTTGCATGAGCAATAACCCTGTTGAGCAGCGAACTTTTCCCCATTTTCCTGGGTGCTTTGATACGGAGCAAGGAACCCGGTTGTATGATTTCCGCACAAACAAGTTCTTCAAGTGGAGGGCGATTGATGTAGAGAGGAGAAGCCAGTGGTACAGGACCGCTGGGAAACTCTGGCTTAGTCCCTGTGACTAAATTGAGAGAATTTCTTTGTGCATCAAAGTTTGCTTGAAGCTCTTGTTGGGGATGGTCGTTGTGCTGAACAATGTTATTTTGCTGGAGTCTACTCAAAACTAGATGCAGATTTTTCTTGGTTACCCTTTCGCCAAGTGCGTCTGAAAGGTCTTGCCACAACTGGGAGCCAACTTCCTTAATATAATCGCTACGGTAGCCTGAGCCTTTGGCCATTTCACTATAAGTTTTCCCCAGCCATGATTGATGAAGTACAAACCGCTGAATGGAACCAAGGGGCTTGTCTTGGAGAATTTGTCCTAAAGCTTCCGGTAGTTGTTCCACGGTTATTTAAAAGTTACAATTCCGTAAAATTACGTATATTTTTCTACTTAATCATAATATACCTCTAAAAAACGATTTTTACAAAAAGACGACGGGAAAGCCCATTCTTTCTGGGGTGGGGTTTTCCTTTGCAGGGGTATGCCTGGAAAAATAAGCCATGTGCCATGGCTCTTATTCATCTTTACTATTCTGCAACGCCAAATTTTCAACCGGACACCTGTTTGTTTCAACGTAAGAGTTGGTGTGCGGGAAAAATTAAAAGCCGTCCCTGACTGGAAAGAACGGCTTAGGGAATTTGTTGATCAACTTATATCAGACTTACCGGAAAATGAGTAGAGATGGGCATAAGTGGGTAGAAATTAAGTTACAGTTACCTAAAAGTTGGGTTTAAAGCCCCGTCCTTCTAGGACGGCTTTTGCCAAAACGTGTTATAATCAAGACGCCGGGGTGAAACTCCTCTAACATCGTGAAACAGTTAAGACACACTTTGAGTTAGAAATTTTAGGGGCAACGAGCAGCGAGAACTCGATAAACAGCTAAGGCTTTCAAACGATTGTCAAAAACTTAAAAGCTTTTGGAGTAATCCACGTACCCTGGGGCACAGGGGAACGTACCCACCAAATGGGTAAACGCTTGGGGAGTTGTCCGGAAGTGGACTGTAGCCTAAAAAACTATAGTTCGGACAAGCATGAACCGTAAGACCTTGAGTAAGAGCAATCCAAAAAAGGCAAGTTCAGCCCAAGAATCTCCGCACTTATAGGGCGGAGAGTGTCAAAAGCCCTTATTTTATAGTGTGGTGTACTTCCGAAGTTTGCTTGGAGGAGCCAGTACTGCACCAGAGACAAGCTCCGTAGGATAAGAGCGTTGGAAACCCTCCTGGTAACTTCTCTCCGGATTTATCCTGGTCGTGCTTAATTTTGTTAGCGGAGCGGGGCGCAGCCCTCCTTTGTTAGCGCAGCGCTCCGCAGTCCCGGATTGAATTTTGAATTAAGGGAAGGGATGACGAGTTATTTGTGTCCCGAAATGTGGAGATAACTTTTGTGACCAAAGCTTGAACATACTTACTATGATTGTGTTGGTTGTGTACCAGTTCATAACCTCTGTGAGCCTGGATTTCAGCTTTTTGAGAATCATGTAAGAGGCTTTGGATTGCTTGCTTGAGCCCAATGGGGTCACAGGGATTCACACCAGTCACAATACCCGAATTAATCAGATCAGTAATAACTCCTGGCGAACGAGTGACTATTACAGGTCGCCGACAAGCCATAGCTTCAAACATAGTGGTGAGACCAGCTTGGTAATTATTATCAAAAAGGCTTAAGACAACTACATCGGAATCGCGGTAAAGCTGCAATAAATCGCACCAGTCGTAAAAGCGAAACGACATATTACTGGGTATAATTTTTGGAAACGATCGTGTTGATGCAGTTGTGCTAGGCGAGAAAGCGCAAATCTTTACATCGACATTCAAGTCTTGAGTCGCATCAGCCAGAGTCCGATAGTCCCGTTTCTCCAAACCTCCACTACCAATTATTGGACGTGATTTATTTGCTGAAGTCGGTCCTGGTGTGAAGAAAGATGCATCTATAGGTATTGAAGGAAGTAGATAGACTCGGTTTTCGCTGAAGCGCAGGTTGTGATGAAGGAATTTAGCCTGACCAGAGGTAGTTGTGACAAATAAATCAATCCGGTCTGCTAGGCGAAAAAGCTTCAACGCTAAACGAGCTCGTGGTCGGTTAATGTTGTTAACAAAAACAATTATTTTGGGTCGCTTCTGTTTAGTACTGCAAAGCGCAGCAATTGGAAAGCCGATGTGTTCACCAGTGCAATAGACAATATCTTCTTCCTGAAGCTGCAAAGACAACTTGCGTGCTAAAGCCCAGTATTCAGGAGTACCTATAATCTTTGCACGCATTCTATCTATGGGCAACACTTGCTCACCTGTCGGTTGATGAATAGTCGCCCCTAAAAGCTGAGTGAAATCCCACATTGTATGCCTAGGGTTTTTTCCAGCTTGAGCAGTTCGAGCGATCGCTTCTAAGTCACATGAAGGACATAAAGCTATGTGGTATTTCAAGATGCTCATCTTAATGGTTTAGTAATTTGTAGAACTTTGACACTCCTGTTGCTCGCCGCTCTAGGATTTTTAAGAGCTAAACTAACGTTAACTCGTTATGGCTCAGCTATAAACCCTTTACACTGGTTGTATCACGAGTGTCATTGCACACATTACCCCATTAGTGACTTGGTTGAGGGTGAGAATACTGGAACAGTAGTGTCAAGATAGTATATATCATAAACCCCATAGACTTAAGTGTTTTTTGCTCAAATTTTACAGTATCTTTAATAACTTTGTGATGACTTAACCAACATAACAACTTTTGTATTCACTAAAGTATTCCTTGAATTGGCAGACCAAACCCCAAAGAGCTGCGAATGATTAAAAACAAAGCAAGTACTCCGATAAAAAAAGCAGTCGTTTGAATATCTTGAGCTAAACACAAGAGTTTTTCCTGCCAAAGTCCATAAAGGTTGACCATATATAAAGGCAAATCGCTAAATGCAATGACGATAATAGCCCCCAGTTCACCAAAGCTGTAATATGCCAAAGGTACACCCAGAGCGATGATTCCAAATCGAGCAAAATTACTTTGAGCTGAGTATAACGGCTTGCTAATTGCCAACAGAGCAGGGCTGATAGTGTAAAATAGCAGCGAGAACCAAATGCCACTGCATAAAATTGGCATCATCCAGGTAGCCGCAGCGTATCTTTGGTCATATAGTACAGTGATCACTAAATCGCCAACACTAACTAAAATCCCTAATACAATCGCAAACCCTATCAACATGAGTCGTCGTTGGCGGAGAATTTTCGCTCGCAAACTTGACCTTGGCAAGTCAGCTTGCTGGGAAATTGCAGGAAAAATGACTTTATGGCTAAGTTGTTTAATAACTTCTCGGGGTATACTTGCCAGGGTATAAGCTACTGTATAAACGCCTAGCATTTGAAATGACAAGAGCTTACCCAAAACCAGGCGATCAGCTTGTTCAGCCGCAAACATGAGCGCTGATGCAATAAACATCCACTTACCAAAGGACAGAATCTCTTTGACTGCTTCCGGCTCCCATGCGAAGCGGTTGGAATATTTTGGTATTAACCAATAGCTGCTGATTAACTTGTATATTGCTCCTACCACCATCCCAATAGCTAAAGTCCAGACTTCTGGATATAACCAAACCAAGACACATAAGGTAGACAAAAAACATGCTTGCAATATCAGTTCATACAGGGAAATCTTACCCAGTTCCATCCGGCGATGAAGAGTATGTACGCTAGTAGAGCTAAATCCATCAAAAATTGAGTACACTAGACCAATAGGAATGAGCCACAACAAGCGTTGGTCACCATAGAAATTTGCCGCTGGAAAGCTCAGAAATAAACAAACAATCCAAATGACTACACCACGAATAACTTTTATAGTCCAAGCAGTATTTAAAAAAGCAGGTTCATCGCCTCGTTTACTATTAACTATATTTTGAGCAATACCAACGTCTGAAAATAACTCTAGACCAACCCTGAGGGTCGTGACCAAAGCCATTAAACCAAAATACTCTGGTTTCAGTAGGCGAGTCAAAATCAAATTATTCCCAAACCGTAGGATTTGAATACCTCCAAAACCAAGAATTGTCCAGATTGCACCACGGATAGCAAGCTTTTTTAAAGATGTCATAATTGATAAAAAAAATTAGGTCTAATAGTAGATTCTGTAGAGTGAGTGATGCACTTCTGAATAATACAGCATGACGACTTTAACTTCATACACAAATGACCTTCTTGTTCTTTGCAAGCTTGACCTTTTGACTCAAGTAGATGGATGGTTTCTCTACGAATTGCCACATGATAGCGGCAAAGCCAACACTGACAAGAATTCCTAGTAATAAGCAAAACGCTTCGCTTAAAACACTATCGTCAAGCACCTTAATACCCACGAAAAATGCTGCTCCATAGATGGGAGTATGGGTCAGATACAGACTGTAAGAAATATGACCGAGAAATTGTAGCGATCGCCACTTTATGCCCATCTAAGGGAGCATGGAATAAAATGACCCATAAGGCTGCAATACCGCGTAGCGCATCAAGAAAATAGAAATGCTCTTTGGGCTTAGCTACTGAAGTTGTTGAAGTTGTCGATGAGACTTTGGGGTTCATTTCTACAAAGGCGTTGGGAAATATTTTTTGGATGATATCAGTGCTACCCTGTTTCAGGACGGTTGGTAGATTCGTAACCAGAGGTTGTGACTATCTGATCTTCGTTCAGAAAAACTTGCTTTTGTTGATAATCAGGACGAATAGGTTCTACTTTCCCTTGTAAGGCGCTAGTCATTAGGTGATGCAGCCGTGCGACTTCATGGTGTATGTTAAAGTCTTTTTCTACTTTGGTTCGACCTACTGTGCCAAATGCTGCTCTTAGTTTATCATCACTCAGTAATTTTTCGATGCACTCTGTTAAGGAAATACTGTCTCCAGGTGGTACAAGATAGCCGTTGACACCATCTTCTACCAACTCACTGACGCCTGCAATCTGGGTGGCTACGACAGGTACACCAGCCGCCATTGCTTCCATTAATACAACTGGTATCCCTTCAGCAAAGCTGGACATAACGAAAATATCGGTTTGCTGAAAATAATTGCGTACTTCAGCTTGGGACTTATAGCCGACGAAATTGACATTCTGACTTAATCCCAACTGAGCAGTCATTTGTTCTAACTTTTGACGGTCTGGACCATCACCAACGACTGTTAATGTTAACTCGCAATGCGTAGATGCGCAGCAGCTTGTCGTCAGACATCGCCTCAAAGTGACAAGGCTTTCTAGTAAGATAGGTAAGCCTTTCGCTGCAGCTAGTCGTCCTACGAAAAGCAAGCGTTTTCCAGACTCATTGTGGGAAACGACATTGAATAAAGCTGGATCAATACCACAATGAATGATATGCATTCGATTCCACTTGTCGGTGGGTGCAAATATCATTCCTTGACTGCGAGCGTAGTGGCTGATACAACAAACAAACAATGCTCGTTTGATTTTCTCGTCAAGTCGCCATTGATGTGGACGGAAGAAGATGTACGGACCGTGCAAGGTGAAGCTATAAGTAAAACCGCCCAGATGGGCGGCGAGCATAGCAACGGTACCACTGGCTTCTACAATATGGTTATGTAGATGTACAATCTGCCTTTTTTGGATTTGTTTGGCAAGGATACCTGCTTCCAAAAAGTAAAAGAATTGATAGAACGCACCTCGCAATCCAGGTTGGCTGGTTGACCATGCGAGCTTAATTGCTTGTAAATATTTTTTTGGGGAAGCAAGAAGTAGACCGAGGTGCGCTAGCAGTAAGTTGATGGGATTGGGGGGAAGGATGTAGAAAGTGCGATCGCGCTCTCGTTTCTGTTCTTCTCCCACCATATGTTCATCCCCTGTTCGCCGAACAGAGAATGTGTGGACGTCCACACCCATTTCTCGCAGGGTTATAACTTCTCGCTGGATGAAAGTATCTGTTGCTCTGGGATATTCACCAGTTAGGTAAGCGATACGCATTCTCTTCAGCCGCCTAAAGGTTGCAAGGAGGGTATCGGCTGCGAGACCTGCAACAATTCGGCATTGCTAAAGCTGCGGTCAAGTGCAGTGTCGAGTGAATACCTGGGGTTCCAGTTCAAAACTTTTTTGGCACGGGCATTACTATAGTGAAATAACTTAAACCTGGCATCCAGTATGATTGGGTTGAATATACCAGGTAGCTTTGCTTGCCCATTCAGCACTTTTTTGTTGTAGAACCAGAAGATCCAGGCGATCGCCCGCATGAGTGTCCAATTGACGCGAATCATCCGGGGCAAAGAGTATTTGCGTTTCGCCAGTTGCTTGACATAAGCTCTCTGGGTGGGCAGATCGTCATCTATAATATTTAGGGTTTGACCAATAGCCTCTTCACCTTCCACTGCACTGACAATTGCCTCAGCACAATTCTCGACATATGTCAATGGCATCGTTGCATAAGCCCCGATTCGCAACCACAAATTGTTAGTTAATTTTCCTCCAAGCAGGGTGCTCCAGAGGTTATCTCGTCCATAGACCAATCCAGGACGAACAATTGTCACCTGCGCCTGGTGATTTTGCTCAAATTCGCGGACAAGTTCTTCCTGAAGGAGCTTGGTTTGGGCGTATTCATCCCGCTCAAGAGGATCGCACTCTATAAGTGTATCTTCAGTGATTGTTGTGCCAGATGTCGTGCGAAGATAGTCGTACACTGAGAAAGTGCTGATATCAACTAGCCGCAGCACATTAGCTGAAATCATGGCATTGAGCAAGTTTTCGGTAGCAATGACTGTGCCAGCAAATCGTGTATAAAAGTCGCCTTCTTTAGCTGCTGCCAAATGGATCACTGCGTCCACACCTCGCAGAGCATCAACAATACCATTGGGCGATCGCAAATCGATACGGATAAGCTCTACATCTGGGTGATTATGCCATGCTATGCGTTTTTCATCACTAGATGGTCGCACAACCGCACGCACTTGATGTCCTCGTCGCAGTGCTTCAGCAACAACATACTTTCCAAGAAAACCAGATGCTCCTGTTATTAATAACTTCATACGCGATTGACCTCCAATAGTAGGGCATTAATCAATTGATGTGTACGTTCCATATCTTCAAAACTGATTGGTGGCGCTTGACCTTCGATGACTGCTTCATAGGTTTTGTCTAAAAGTCGATGTATACCTTCATAAACTGTTTTTTGCATAATTTTGTTACGAAAGTTCGTGAATGATGCTCCAATGAAATCACATCCATTCACAAAATGATTAATCAGCGGAGATAGCAGTTCTCCAGCGCGGGGTATGACACAACGCAAATGGGGCTGAAACAAATCAGTTTCTACATAACCTTTTGAACCTCGCACCGTCACAGCAAAGCACTTGGGTGGCGTGTGACAACTGAATCGAATCCGAGCGTGTGCTGAGCCTCCAATGACTATTGCATCAAGGTCGTCGTATCGGAACAGGTCTCCACCGCCGTGATTACTCCATGCAGCACTCACGCGCTCAAAATCTGGGATGAAGCGCACGACCATTGAACACAAGTGTGTCATGAAATCATGAATGACCCCTGCAGGCATTTTATGAATAGGATTAGGTAGGTTTTCGTCTGCAAATACTCCACCATCACGAACTGGAAGCGCTATGCGGACTTCAACCTCTTGCACTTCACCTAGAGTTCCATCTGCAACTAATTTCTCAATAGCGAGAATTGGTTCGTTAAAGCAGTAGTTCTGGTTTTCAATTAACCAGCGGTTGTGAGACTGTGCGAAGGTGCAAAGTTCTTTGAATTCATCGTAGGTTGGTGTAATGGGCTTTTCACAGAACACATGTACACCAGCTTCTAAGCAATCCTTGGCAATCCGCTTATGTGTATGAGGTGGAGTCAGAATATGTACAATGTCAGGCTTTACCTCATCCAACATTTGACGGTAATCGGTGTAGAATGAGTCAGCACCAAACCGTTGTGCTGCATACTTAGCAGACACTTTTGAAAGGTCGCAAACACTAGCTAGATGTGCGCGTTCAGATTTAGAAAGGAAACTGAGATGTTCTTTGGAGATTGCTCCTGTGCCAATGACTGCTGATTTAATTTTTGTTACCATTGATATTCTATTTCCTCAAAAAACATAGGTGCTTTATAAACTAGTTCAGAATCAAACTAGTGCAGCACGGCAGAAATAACTAGACAGTTAAGAACAGCTTAAAACTTTGATGATGTACGTGATTCTTTTTTGATCAGTTTTGCGTAACTATAGATACCAATATACGGTAAAATAGAGCTTGTCTTAACTGGCTGAAGGCGCACTTTTGTATTCCACTAAGGTGCGCTGTCGTTTCAACAACCTATTGATGTGAAATTGGATTTGACCCAGTAATTTTGGGTATTTTTCTAACACACCACAAAACAGGGCGTAGAAAATAGCATCCTTTTTCTGAAAACCTCTAAACCGTGTCAGCCGATACACTCTGTAAGCTAACAAAGTATAAACTATTAAGAGTAACAGGATGCTTATTCCCCTAGTTGGCAATAAACTAGCAACCGTCAACAAAGGCAAAAGAAAAGCCCACAACCAACTCCTGAGACTTTCTCTCACCCAATGGCGTTCAGGACTACGACCGTGTAGCCAAGCCCCCTCAGCATAAGCGTGACCATTGCGAATCTCCCGCTTCCACCACTGACCAAAACGTGTGATTTGGGCATCATGCAGTGTCATTTCTGCATCGATACGTAAAATTTTGCCGCCAGCCTGACGTAGGCGCACACAGAGTTCTGGTTCTTCTCCAGCAATCAATGTCGGATTAAACCCTCCCACCTTTTTGAATGCACTTACCCTGATCATGGAGTCGCCACCACAAGCTTTTGCTTCACCTACAGGAGTATTCCACTCAATGTCGCACAGGCGGTTATAAATAGAGTTGTCAGGAAATTCTTCCCGACGCCGCCCACACACCACGACAACATCAGGCTGAGTCACTAATTCATGCACAGCACGTTCCAACCATCCCTCTATAACCCGACAGTCTCCATCCACAAACTGGACAAATTCCAACTCTGATTGTGTTTGCGACAGGTATTCAAACCCTGCATTCCTCGCACGGGCTGCGGTGAAAGGAATAGATAAATCGAGTTCGATAACATGGACACCAAGGGAGCAAGCCAGCAGTATACTACCATCTGTGGAGCCAGAATCAACGTAGACTACGCTTCTGGCTTCTCCTATCACTGATAGCAAACACGCTTCAAGACGATTTCCTTCGTTGCGTCCTATAACAACAACTCCAATACACTGCAAAGCAAGACCTCCCATTATCATTATTTAGTTAGACAAATTAATAACACGCAGATGGCTTTTCTCGTTCTGGATATTAATTTTTTTAATTTGCTTCCTTTGATTCATAGTAAAAACAACTGTTATCAACAAAGTCCAATACAGGTTAGCTGAACGTAGCAAAAGACTTTCTGTCATGTTATTCATAATCAAGAATGTCAGATAAGCTAATGGCCAAAGCTCTTCTGGATTTTTAGTTGCGTAACCTTCTTTTAATGCCCGAACAAAAGCTGTGGAATAAATAATTAAAAAAAGTGATAAACCAATCAAGCCAACATCAAGTGCTAAATCAAGCAAGCCATTATGACCATGAGGTGGGATCCAGCCAGACCCTATTGCTTGACCTGCTTCAAGTGCATACGGACTTTGAGGTGCCCAAAATGCACCATACCCATAACCCAACAATGGTCTTTCCATGAATCTAGCGAGCGCAGCACCCCACAAAGGCGTCCGTCCAGTTAAAGTTGCGTCTCTTCCTAAACCAGTTAAGATCTCTACCCAATAAGTTAAAACTGGTACGGAAAAACATCCTAAAAGAAGAATTCCAATGTTTGTGAAAATTACGCTTATTTTTCCCTGCCAGCGAAAGTTTTTATAGAACACTATTATTAAGAGCAGCAGAAAAGAGAGAACAAGAGAAGTTTTTGAAGTTGAACGCAGCATTAATACCAACGAACAACTAAAGCCAAACCACCTATATAGATTTGAATCTTCCTTGGGCAGCAAAAAAAATGTCAACGAACTTAAAACCATCATGCTGCCAAGACCATTTTTATGCCCATATACTCCTTTCCATGCTCCTGGATGAGCTTCCATTGCATCTGCTTGATGTATACCAACAGAAGGTAACACAAAGGCGGCAATTATACTCAATAAACATCCTATCAAGAAAGTATAGGCAATAAGTTGTACCTGTTCTCTTAAACTAAATCGTGTCGCAAAGTATAAGCCAAACGAGGTCATCATCAAGATATCTCTAGCGTTAAAGAACGTAAAGTCTGGAAATTCTGACCAGAGAAACGATAGCAGAGCTATGACAGTTAATATACAAAGTAATATGTTTCGACTGACTAGAATTATTGTATTTTTCCAGAAGATACAAACGAGAATGGTTGACATTCCCCAAACAAAGAATCTGATTAATGTGACAACTGCGTTTGGCAGCACAAGACCTAGAGAATATATACCAAATACTCCTGAGAAGAAAGTTAAGCCTAAAATAATAAAGCCTTTCTCGGCAAGTCTTAGATATTTACTCACGACTATACCTATATATTGCTATTCAAATATTTCTTAATTAAATCACTTCGGTGTTGATAAACAGTTTCTTCATCAAAACACCGACCAGATAGTGCAGCGGCTCGAATCAACTCACTTAATTTTGCTCGGTCTGAATTCAGTTCAATGACTAAATCAGCGAGTTTTTGCCAGTCGTTCATTGGTGCAAATACACCACCTCCATATTGAGACACAAGTTCTTGGGAATAAGAGCTACCATAACCGACAATAGGACAACCGGAGACTATTGACTCAACCAGACACCGAGGTGATTCTGGTGTTTTATGGCAAAACAGAAAAATGTGATTTTCTCTCATCGTCTGCAAAACTTTGCTTTGCTCACTCACAAACCCAACTAAATTGACACGATCAGCTATACCCAACTCTTGAGCCAACGACTTCATCTTCAAAAGAAGTGCTCCATCTCCAAGCCAAGTGGCTTTGACATCAACACCAGCTTTGTAAACCCGATGCACAGTCTGCAGCCAATCGAGTGGACCTTTCATTTCTGCAGCTCGTCCCACATAACAAACCTGCAAAGGTTCACCATTTAATAGTGATTCAATTTTGGAGTTCAGGCTTGATTCGTTAATCCAATCAGACTTTTTTGTGTGAACATTGTAAACGCAATGGGGTTGTTTGCAAAAAGGTGAATATTCTGGATAGCAATCTTGTCCTTTAAAAAGTCCAACCTCGCTTTGACGAATCAAGTATCGTTGATAACGTTTCATCCATGGTAGAGTCAAATGTTCTTTGATGCGGCGCTTCAAAGGTAGACTGTGCAACGTTCGGCTTATGACCTCATACTCAACGCGATCAATATAGACAGAATAAGGTCGTTTGAGGTTGATGGCTTCCAAACAAGCGACTCCCGCCCAATCTCCAATAAGTCCGCACAGTTGAAACACAAGATACTGGGTATTCAGTATCTTTTGTCTCAATAATTGACGTGTGGTAGTATACGCCTTGATAAAGTCTGGTAATTTATATGTATACGGCAGTGGCACTAATTCTATTCGGTCTGCACATGGCAAATCTGCAACTGATTGCCATAATATCGTTCCGGTAGTTGAAGAATACTTTTTGATAGCGATGTGTTCTGGTAACGCAGGACCAGCCATAATAACTCGCTCAAAATTATCTGCCCAGCGAACCAAAGCTGCGCAGGTTTGCTCATCCAACCCCCATTGACCGTCTACTTCCCGAAGCACCACTGAGTTTACGAGTAACATACTATTCTGTTTAATGTTATTCATAACGTTTACAATCTCAAGGTTTTGTGTCATATATAAACTAAGAATCAGTAGAATTCACCGAGTCTCTTTCCGTGCGAAGCCATACACTTTGAGGCTTCACTAAAAACTTTAGATAAACCGGAATTTTCCAGAGAATGTACACGGGAACAGTTAAAAGTTCGCGTAGAGGAAGGTCTTTTCGAGCGAACTTAGCCCAAGCTGTTAGAATCGCAATGAGAAAACAAAGTCCTGCTGTGGTAACGACAACTGCTGGCATCAATGATGTTCCCAAAATCCCAAACACTAGAGAAACTGTCATCAACACTAACCAAACAACAACAAGCAGGGATAAAGGTGGGATACACAAATCCAGAACGCTCACCAACAAGTCAAACCTTTTTTGAGACACTGCTTGTTGAAGCAAGATGGGGACATAGGTTTGCATGATTTGTAAATGACCGTGTTCCCAACGAGTTCTCTGATTTTTAGCAGCGTGCTGCTGCTGTGGGAAATACCCAGTGACTTTTGCTTCTGGGTAAAAAATTGGTTTGTGTCCAACTATTGTCAAATCCAAGCCTAGTTTTAAGTCTTCAAGCAGGTGACCATTGGCTACATTCACTGAGCGAATGACTGTCCAAGGGAAAGCCATCCCTGTACCAAGCAACGGGCAAGATTGTCCCAAGCGTGCTAATCCATAGGGACGAACTAAATTTCTGACGATGTTAGAAAATTGTGAAACAAAATCTTTTGATGACTGGGAGTTTTTCGGTCTGCTCATCAAGTAGGTCGCTTGGACGGGCGAGTTAAAGGCGATCGCACACTGACTGAGCTGCTCAATTGCATTCTCACTGACTGTACAATCAGCATCAATAATCACAACCACATCAGGAGGATCTGACTCCAGAAACTGTAAGCCGTAATCTAAGGCGTATCCCTTGCCTCTTTGATCAAGGTTCTGACGCTCGATAACTGTAGCACCCTTTGCACGAGCAATTTCTGCTGTTGCATCACTACAATTGTCAGCAATGACAACCAAACGGTCTTGGCTTTTTAATGCTGGGATGAGTTTTTCTAGTGTGGAACCGATAACAATCTCTTCGTTGTGAGCCGGAACCAAGACAGTCACTTTGGCATCTTGGCTATGACCTCTATTTAGAGAAGAGGTGATTGGGAACATAGCCGCAGTACATTCAATAAGAAAAAACAGGCAGACAATAAATAAACCTGATGCGCCTACTAACACAACATCAGTACACAAAGCCACGAACTGGCTCATTGACATGGCATTGTTACCTCAAAGATGTGAATTGCTAACTTTTTAAGGATAGATGATTCTTGCAGGTATCCCAACTACTGTTGCTCCTGCTGGAACATCGCACAGAACCACAGCATTAGCACCGATATTTGCGTCATCTCCAACAGTAACGTTGCCAAAGATTTTCGCACCAGCACCAACATTGACATGTTTACCCAACTTGGGTGCATCAAACGGATGCTCCAGGTAACGGTTGCCTAGAGTGACTCCTTGGCGAATAATACAGTCATCTCCAATAGAGCAGTTTCCGTGAATGACTATTGCTCCTTGATGTTCAATAATGACGCGACGACCAAGCTGCACAGAGTCAGGTAGTTCTATTCCGTAATGATTCCGAACCTTGCGAAATAGCATCCGATAGAAAATACTAAAAGGCGCTCGCAAAAGTCGTGGTTTAATCGTCATCTGCCAAACTCCGAAACGATGAACGACTACAGATCGAAATCCTGGCTTAGTCCAATCCCGTCCGTGAGCAATCCAGTCTTCTTGAATTTGCTGCCAAAAAGTTAATGTAGAAGCTTCCGCCTCGTTTGCGTTGGTTATCAACTCTAGTAGTATGCACTCATTCTTGACTCACCGTGTCATTTTAGCAGCATTTTTTACCGTTTGACACCCAGAAAAAGATGATTTCTCATTGGCGTAAGGCAATACCTCTTTAATTAATGAATAACTTTATAGCTTTTATGAAAGCCTAAAAGACGATGTTGTGCGATCGCCCTCTCGAAAAAACCGTCGCATTTCGAGAGCAGTTTTGAACCAATGTTGTTGAACCAATGTTGTTGAAACCATGCTATTTGTAGGTCCATTGTTCAGTCTCTATTTCAGTTTTTGCGATACTTTGTCCTCCTTGAGGGTTAGAATAGTAAAAGTAGCCGCCTGGTTCCTGCTTCACATTCACAGCGTTGGCAATCATTCCCAAAATCTTAGCTTCAGAACGTTCCAGCAAGGATTTCGCTGCTGTAGCGCTTGCTGAATCCACAACACCTGGTCGAACGACCAGCAAAACTCCATCTGCCATTTTTCCTAAAACTGCTGCATCAGCAGTCCCAACTAAAGGAGGAGTATCAAATACGATGTAATCGTACCTGTCAGAGAAAGTTTCAATCAAAGAAGCCATGCGATCAGAGTCAATCAAAGCAAGGGGATTAGGGGGTTGTACTCCAGCTGTGAGGATAGAAAGGTGTTTTGTCACTGTTTGCACAGTTTGCGGAAATTGATTCTGACCAACAATGATGTTGCTCAAACCAACTGAGTTTATGAGATTCCACAGGTGATGTTGCGATGGTTTACGCATATCTGCATCGACTAGCAAAACTCGCCGTTCTGCTTGAGCCAGTACTGCAGCTAAATTAGCAGAAACCTCTGATTTTCCTTCCCCAGGTACGGAACTCGTGACCACAATTGTACGAACTTTTTTATGGCTAATGAACTTTAAGTTTGCCTGAAGCATTTGATAAGCTTCATGAATCACCGAGCGAGGAGAGGTTGTTACAATAACTCGACTCGGGACTTTTTCTGATATCAAGTTAACAGGAGGGGATATCTTATTCGATTCAAACTTAGGAATGAGTCCCAATAAAGTATAACCAAAAAATGTCTCTGCTTCCTTAACCGTTTTCAAGGTTCTATCTATTAAGTCTACAAAGAATGCCGCTGCTATACTTAGTAGCAATCCCATAAACACGCTGCCTCCTGCTAAAAGCAGTGTTATTTTAGACAAAGACGGTTTTTTAGGAACCCGAGCAGATTGAATTTCTTTAGCATTGCCAACAGTTTGCTTTTCTGCTACTTCGATTTCCTGTAGTGTGGTGACAAGATTTTCGTAGTTTTTTTGCGCGATAGACAACCTTCGCTCTAAATCTCCTTGCTTTTTCTCTAAATTTGGCAGGATAGCAAGCCTCTGCTTATAAGTTGCTTGGATATTAGATAATGCTTGTATTTTGTTTTCCAGACCCTGGCGTTGAGTTTGTATAAGCGCATATTCATTCGCCAGATTTTCTTTTATTTTCCCTATCTGCAATTTACCAGGGGCAAGTTTTTGTTGATTGTTTAAAACTTGTTGGATTCCTTTAGGTCCTAAAACTTGCTCAACCCGCTGCTGTAATAAAGCACTTAAGGTGATTTCTTGATCTTTTAATTCGGAGATAGCTGGATGTTCGCTGGTGTAGCGTACTTTTTCATTCGCTAACTGGGTTTGTACCTTCTGTAACTCACTGAGGACTTCCTGTACACCAGGTATTTGACTTATGGAAGTAATTTCTACAGCCTGCTCCCCAGTCAAATTGAGTTGAGTGCGCATTTTTGCTTCCCGAGCACTCATATCTGCTAGCGCAGCCCTAGTTTGGTTAATTTCATCATCTATTTGAGCAACATTTTGAATAGCGGCGCTTGCTTCTTCTGGAAGCTGGATAATCTTATGCCGAGTTTTAAACTCACGTAACTCCTCTGCTGCTTGGTTTAATTCTACTCGAGCCTGTGGCAGTTGTTTTTTGATAAATTCACCTGCAGCAAGAACTTGAGTTCGATTGAACTGAATGTTGTTTGCTACGTACGATTTCATCACCTGATTGACGACTGATGCTGCCAATTTAGGATTTTCTGAAGTGTAGGAAACCTTTAGTATATCTGTACCTACTATTGGTTCAACCTTGATTTTAAGTGACTCTGGCTCAAGGGCGTTTCCTTTCTTATCTTTTAACTCTAAAGTATCGATAACTTCTTTTAAAATTGACTCTGATTTTAATATGACAGCTTGTGTTTCTAGCGGATTACCCTCGCGCATGACGGATTCGAGATCGCCTATTTTTTCTCCAACTTTTGTCAGCGACGAGGTTCGGTCTGAGCGAAAAAGAAGCATCCCATTCGCCTGGTATTGAGGCTTTTGCAGGAACACAATAAACGACGATAATCCTACTGAAGCTAGAAGAACTCCTACCACAATTGGCCAACGGCGTTTCAGAACCAGCCAGTATTTTTGAATCTCTACTTCTTCTTGATAACCTCTAGTCTCCATACAAGTTTCCTAATCCTGAGTTCAGTACGAAGTTGGAGCCAATAATGAAATTTAATATAAATACACTAGGTTCATAGTCTAAACTATCTTTAGTAAGAGAATGATTTCTACGGTTTTTTAAAACAAAGACAAGGCTGAATTTTTCTTCAATTCTTGGCAACAATTATCTAGTTTGCTTAACTCTCGCTAAGCTCGACTTTATCCAAATCATTTTTGCTGACTACCAATTCTCAACGGTTTTTCGCGATTATAAGCAGCACTTTTTCCAATGTTGGAAATTTCAGCGACATTTAAAAAGTCCTGAGCCTATTCCTGCAAGAGTTTCAGCGCTTCCTTCTAGGGGAATTACAAATGGATAAAGTCGAGCTAAGAGGATGTCTGAGAATTGAAAAATGTTATACACAACAAAGTGGTAGCGTAGTGAATGCGAATGCGTGTACTTTCGGCTATCAGCATCTCAAAATTTAACGAAAAATCAACAAGATTTTAGGGGCTGAAGCAAATGCGGAGTGTATTTCTTTTTGAGAGATGCTACGCGTAAGAGTAGAGCACACGCCAAGGGAAATACCTTTGGGACTCACGCGAAGTGTGTCACTTTGCTACGAGGGTCTTCTGTGCAGGAGGTATTCTCCACTTCGTTACACTCAGAGTTATGGGTTGTACATTATATCCACTTTTGAGACATTTTCTCACAATATTTTGTATAGAGGTGTTCATGTTACTCAGCAATGAAGCTAAATATAACTTTATTTTTCAGTGATTTCAAGTATTAATCAGAAATCTTCTTTAAAGAAACTGTAAAGTTTGTAGGATAATACTAGAATTTAAACAAAAATACAGTAATGAAAGCAGGAAAGGAGTGTTTTGTTAGCCAATCCCCTGAATCAGAGACACTCAAAATTAATGACCGAAAAAAGAACGGGCTGCGCCCCGCTACGCGCTCCAGAACACAGAACGGGCTACGCCCCGCTACGCTAACAGTAGTCAGAATGATAAACGGTAAAAAGGGTACAAGCCGATGCATTGTCCCCTAAAAATCAGTTATCAGTTATCAGTTACCAGTTAATAGAAATGAAGGATAAAAGCCCTACTCCTTAAATTCTTCCAGGACTTCGGGAGGTGACCTTATCCTTCATATAAATGAGTGATTGACAAAACTAAAAGCCGCTGGCAAAGCATCAGCTAGGTGACCAAGAAAAAATTCAATCTTCTAAATTCGTATAGCTGACTTCTTTTCGTTTTTAAGTGTATTAGTAAGCACCTGCCTTACTAAAGACAACTTTGACAGTTTTCAGCAAAATTTGCATATCCAGCCATACAGACCAATTCTCTATGTAAGTGATATCTAATTTCACCCCATCTTCAAAATTATCAATATCGGAGCGACCAGACACCTGCCACAATCCTGTAATACCGGGTAGAACTTCTTGTCGGATAAAGTGCTTAGTTTTGAATTTTTCTACATCTCTGGTTGGGAGAGGACGAGGACCAACTAGACTCATCTCTCCAAGAAGAACATTAAACAGTTGGGGTAACTCGTCTAAACTGTAACGGCGCAGGAATTTGCCTACCCGTGTGATACGAGGGTCGTCTTTCATTTTAAAAAGAACCCCATCTTTGATTTCATTCTTTGCTTCTAGCTTTGCCTGCAATTTTTCTGCATTAGTAACCATTGTGCGGAATTTCCAAATCTTGAAACTCTTACTATGCAGACCAACTCGATTTTGCAGGAAGAACACTGGTCCAGAAGAATCTAATTTAATGAGTATGGCTATCACTACATAGACAGGAGACAGCAAAAGTAACAATAGAATTGAACAACAAAGATCAAAACTCCGTTTTACCCAAAAATCACTACCTGCGATAATTGGTGCTGGAATTGTCATACAAGGAACTTCACCAATCATCCAAAATATGGATTTAGGATGACGAACTTCACCCTCAATTGGTAGTATGCGTAAGGTAATGCCAGCTGTTTGGAAACGCCAGCAAACATATAGACGATTCTTAATAGCATTCCAAGAAACAAAAGCCTCTTCTATGCCTTGTGTGCGTAAATATTCAAATGTTGCCTCTCGGTTCATCAAATCTAAACTGCTAGAGCCAGCAATTCCCTGCACAGTGTAGCAATTCTCCTTTTCGATTAACCGAATATGGCTTTCTTTGTCTTCTGGATCGCTAATAAGAAAAACGGAATGGCGAATTGCTCCTCTACTACGAAGCAATTTAGTAGCCATATCACACATAAAGCGGGCGGTACAGATAAAAACGATAGACAACAACCAAAACAGTAGAAAAGTTGAGCGCGAGATATAACTCTCTGGCTCGTAGAGAAAAGCAATTAGCAAAAGTAAAATTTCTGACAGTGTGATTGCTTTAATCAGACCAAAATAATTACGACGATTACTACCTGATTTGTATAGTCCTTTGGTACTAATCACGCCTATTGCGACTGCCAGAATGAGCAGTAAAAAAGATGCTTTCTGTGTCCAAGGCGATTCTAATGGAGTGCCATAAAGGACTGCTAACTTCCATGCTAAGGTCAAAGAAATAATATCTAGCACAACAAGCGTTCCTACCCGTAGAAGTTTGGTAGTTAAGCCTTTCTGTATCCTTGTGCCATTTGCTGACCTTAAATCTGGTTTCAATCCTGAAACTAATAAAGATTTAGATGTCACGATTCTCGTTACCTCTGGATTGACACAATCAAAAATAAACTTGTAAATTAAATGTGTAACAGCTTAAGCTATTCACATATTTCATTGGCAGAATGAATGACTGAGAGCAACAAAAATCTAGAATTCTCAGTGACTCTAGACTCTTAAGAACCTTGAAAAAAAGTGCAAAGCGCGCATCAACTTAATATTGCGATGAAGTTCGAGAGCGTTTTCTTAAAAAGCTTGTCAACTTTTCTTGTAGGACTCGATAAAAAAACAGCGGATTACCAAGCACATAGCGTTTCCACAGACGTTTTGGTTCTGTCACTAATCTTGTTAACCACTCTAGACCGCTATTAGTCATCCAATATGGGCCTCTAGAGACAGTGCCAGTATAAAAATCAAGACATGCCCCAAGAGGTAGAAAAACTTTTGTCTCTATTCGCTCTGAATTATTTAAAATCCAACTTTCTTGTAACGGCATTCCAAAGCCGATATATAAGATATCTGGCTTGAATTTGTTGATTTGTTGAATAACAAATTCATTTTCTTCACCAGACTTGTCAAAATAACCGTGATGTCCTTTGATTCTTAAATTTGGTGCAATCGCTTTTAGCTTAGCGATTGCTTTATCTACGGTTCCTGGCTGACCAGCAAGCAGGAACAAGGAAACATTTTCTTGTTCGCAAGCTTTGGCAAAATCTTCTATATAATCTGGACAGGTCATACGATGAGATGAATTGACACCGCAACCACAGAGTTTTGCTCCTAACAAAACACCAAAACCATCGCAGAAAACTAAATCAGATTGGTTGAGAAACTCTCTATACCAAGGCAGTTCATAGGCAAAGTTCATTGCTCGAGTATTGACATGACCTATGATTGTTTTCTTCTGAAGTTTCGCCGCTTTTACAGCGTAGTCGATGAGTTCATTAACTTTAACTTTATGAAATCTAGTTCCAAGTAAAGCTATTTCATCAAATTTTTGCATTTAGATCACTCCTTCAATGATTTTCTAAATAACTGGCAAAAAAATACCATTTTCTTTGGCAATCTAGTTAACGGAATATTGAGGTAGCAAGTACGCTTACTTGAGGTTGAATCATAACAATTTGTAGATTGACAAACATCTTTTCCATAACTTGAATCTTTGAGTAGCAAGTCGTCAACGCTTCGGAGCTTGATCAAATGCTCTTGCGATGGCATTCCATACCAACTTGGGTTTGAAGTTTGAGTCCAATGGCAAAGGACGGACTGGCGAACCATCTGAACGGGGAGTAACCATTGAAAGCCAGGTGTGTTTATCGCTCAATCCCCAAGTTAAAACCGCAATAACTGCTCGTTCATCTAAAACTATGGAAAGATAGTCTTCGTACATAGCAGCGATCATGCGATCGCGCACCATGGAGTCTGAAGGTAATTTCTGATCTATCACGTCTAGTTCGGTAACAAGAATTTTAAGACCAAGACTAGCCACATCAGACAAAAAATTTCGTAGTTTTCTAGGATTCAAAGAACCGTGACCTAACAAGTGAGATTGAATACCGAGAGCATGAAGCGGCGTTCCTCGAGATTTCAAACGTTCTAGTAGTTTCAGAACAGCAGTTCTTTTGGCTTCATGTTCAGGAGTGTTATGCTCCAAGTCATTCTCGTTGTAGACCAACATAGCTTTGGGGTCAGCTTGCGCTGCAACCCGATAGGCAAGCTCTATGTAATCTGGACCTAAAAGTTTGAGCCACGGACTTTGTCGCAAGCCTGCTTTTAGTCCATCCTTTGGTTTAATAGCTTCATTGACTACATCCCAAGCGTGCATTTGACCAGCGTAGTGTTTGGTCACTGTTGTAATGTGTTCCACCAAAAATTTTTCCGCATTTTGGCGGTTAACGACTTCCTTAAACCACTCAGGTAGTTGCTGATGCCAGACTAAAGTATGTCCTTGAAAAAGCATATTGTGAGCGCGGGCAAATGAAGCCATCCAGTCTCCTCTACTAAAGTCAAATACGTCTGGACGAGGTCGCACAAATTGCCACTTGAGCTCGTTCTCTGGTGTTAGAACGCCGCACTCTCGAACAATGCTAGCCTTTAAGTTTTTGTCTGACGCAAGAATACCTTGCCCACAGGCTGCTCCATAAATCAATCCCTTAGCTGCAGCACGCTTCTTTAAGGGATCTTGGCCTGTTACTCGAAAATCTCTTTTCGAGTTGTCTAATGTATGACTGTAGTAGATTGGGTCAATGTTTTTTCCCACTGCGATAGCAGTAGCCCCTGCTAAGCCTGATAAAGCAATGTATAAAAAACGACGTCTGTTCGGTGACGAGTTTTTAAACATAATAGAATAGATAAAGGAAACTGAAACCAAGAATATCTGAAGTTTGAACTCAAATGACCGAAGAAAGGCATCTATGCCTCCCCAAGTGGAGCACCTGGCATGGCAGAAGGCAGAAGGTTTTAAAAAAATTTATACCAAACAATTTTTCCTCTGCATTTTACCTCAAAGATTCCAAGGCTCCGAATTTCTTCGTAGAAAACATAATAAATTTTGTATCAAGTGAAGAGTGGCACGAGATACAAAGCGTCCTTGTTAGAAACCCTTAAATTTATTTATAGGGTTTTCCTTATGGGGGGAATTCACACATTATTGTGAATGCGTGAATTTGAGGGTAGCAAGTGGGGCTAGTCTTTCCTCCCAGACCCCACACTCATCTCGAAGAAGTTTTTGGTCAGAGTAGGCTTTGTATTTCTGATCATCACTCAAAATGAACGATGGTAATCCCAGTCACGATTATCTTCCGATGTTTTCTTAAGTACACAAACATTACTGGAAATAAGTTTTATTCCTCCGTAGTCTCGTTCAAGAGGATTTTGAAGAAAACGTTTTGTAGATTTCGCGAAACCTTTCCAAGCACTGGTTTTCGTATTAATCTTCATCAACTCATAATTTCTATTTCTTATGATATAAGACACGACTTTTCTAATCCCAGGCATCCATATGTCATCAAAAACAACATACCCTCCTAAGTGTAATAATTTATCAATGTAGAAGAAGTCTATCAAAGTATAGTCGAAATGATGTGACCCATCTATGAAAGCAAAATCAAGTTTTTCTCCTTTTGTTAAAAGTTGAGGTAAAGCTTCATGAGAACAGGACTCCATAAACCTTAATTTGTCTGCCAAACCAGCTCTTTCAATATTCAGTAATCCAATAGACTTCCATAGATTATTTTGCATTGGATCAATGGCAGTATGAATTCCTGTACCTTTGTCCTGGTGTGCTTGACAAATAAACAGGGTAGACAAGCCGTAAGCCATACCGACTTCTAGCGTTCTTTCCAGATTGTATTTTTGAATGAATTCTTTGAGGACCACGCCAATATCATAAGGAGTCGCGGTAGGAAAAGGATTTATTGAATTCCCTGCTGCATCCTTAACTAATTTGGTTGAATAAATTTCCTCTAAGAGTTGATTCATAACTAAGTTCTTCCTCCAACAATTACCGATTTGAATTGCGGTAGAATGCATCCTTAGCACACAACAACCTCAGAATCTTTGCAAGATGAGTGTTTTAAGAATTTGCAACTGATCTTTGTTTGTTTACTTTGCAAAATGAGTTAATGATCACTTTCAAAGTCGCTCAACAAGATCTAAAACTTGACTATTCAATTTTTGATTTAAGACAGAGTGTTTCACTGGGAGGGAAATCATGCGGACGACATCTCCCCGACACTTTTCTTAAAATCTAGTTGTGTTTGCGGTCATGGTATAGTCTTCATAATTCTTTGTAAGTACTCATTCTTGTCATTACATCATACAGCACTGTATATTTACTAGGCAATCAATTTCTCTTTCCTATATCTTAAGAAAAATGAGTAGATTCAGAATCTGATTTGAAAAAAATAGTAAGAAAAGTCATAAAAGTAGGTTCAATCCAACTCTATCAAAACATCAGTTTTTTCACAAAAAGAATTTCGTCTCCTGCCTTTTAGCCTATCCATTAGTCACATATTTCTTAAGAATCTTGAAACCCTTATTTTATGAAGAAACGGGTTTTTGCATCTTGAAAAAGAGTGGGAATGGTAAGAAAAGTATAGAGAAACTCTATTCTCACAAACAGACACGCAAATATACAGCGTATTGCAGGTTTATGAATGCCACTAACTTAAAAGCTCCAATATGCTTTGTCTTTGATAGGACTACAATATAAGTGATTTGAGTCAATAGTGCATAATTGTATAATTAAATGCTAAGGTATTCAGTCTACTACACCTTCAAATTCTCAAATGAACCGTTATACATATCAAGTCGGTGGTAGTTTAACCATTAATTCTCCTAGCTATGTAGAACGACAGGCTGACAAGCAACTGTATGAAGCGTTAAAAAAGGGTGAATTTTGCTATGTTCTCAACTCTCGGCAAATGGGCAAGTCCTCGCTTCTCGTCAGAACTCGGCATCGTCTACAACAAGATGGATTTAAATGCACGACTGTGGATATGACCAACGTTGGTTGTGAAAATATTACACCAGAGCAGTGGTACAAGGGAGTGATTGCTGAGTTATGGTTAGGTTTCAAACTGTTAGGGAAATTTAACTTAAAATCTTGGTGGCGGGAACAAGAAGATATCTCTGTACTCCAAAGGCTAAGTCGGTTTATTTCTGAAGTTCTACTGGTTCAATTTCCGAACGAAAGACTGTTTATTTTCATTGATGAAGTTGATAGTATCAAGAGCCTTGATTTTCCCGTTGATGACTTTTTTGCGTTGATTCGGTTTTGCTATAACCACAGAGCCATTGACCCAGAATACAATCGCATTACATTTGTCATTTTTGGGGTGACAACACCATCAGATTTAATTCAAGATCCAAAGCGCACTCCGTTTAATATTGGTAAAGCCATAGAATTACACGGCTTCACAATAGATGAAGTGCAGCCATTGGTCAAAGGACTAGAAGTTAAACAAGGTAATGCTCAAGCAATTCTTAAAGAAATTTTATATTGGACAGGAGGGCAACCCTTTCTGACGCAAAAACTATGTAAGTTGGTACAAAATTCGAGTCAAGATTCAGTGAGTCAGACGCTGACTCTTCCCCCGGGTACTGAGGCATTTTGGGTAGAAAGTATTGTTAAATCACGCATAATCCACAAGTGGGAATCTCAAGATGAGCCAGAACATTTGCGGACAATTAGCGATCGCTGCTTGCTAATGAGCAAATTGCAGGACGTAACTTGGGAATACATCAACAAATCCTGGCTGGGGAGGATGTACCAACCGATGACAGTCGAGAACAGATTGAACTGCTTCTGTCAGGTTTGGTGATTAACCAGCAGGGATACCTGAGAGTGAAAAACCCAATCTATCAAGCAGTCTTTAATTCAGAATGGGTTGCTCTGCAAATGGAGAATATGCGTCCTTACGCGCAACGCTTCAAAGCTTGGATGACTTCAAACCAGCAAGATGAGTCCCAGCTTTTGGTAGGGATAGCATTGCAGCAAGCACTGGCTTGGTCAAAAAATAAAAGGCTTAGTGACTTAGATTATCGCTTTCTCGCTGCCAGTCAGGAACTGACAAAGCTACAAATTGAAACCGATTTAGCCATAGAAAAACAGGCAAGACAAAATGAACGAGAAAAAGCTCAATTTGCCTTACTCGCCGCCCAGCAAGCGAATCAAATACTGGCAAACGCACGGAAAACCGCAAAACAAAAGGCTCAAAACCTACGTTTGGGTAAATCTTGGATTGGGAGCATTGCTGGGGGAGTGACCAGTTTTATTCTTCTTGTACGTTTTACCGGACTCCTACAGGGGATGGAGTTGTCGATGCTAGATTCCTTTTTTCAGGCGCGTCTCCCAGCAAAAGTTGACCCTCGGATTACAATAATTACGATTGATGAGCCAGATATTAAGCAAATTGGTCAATATCCTCTGCCGGATCGGGTATTAGCTCAAGCAATTCGGACAATAAAAAGCTACAAACCCAGAGTGATCGGGCTGGATTTATACCGAGATTTGCCTACAGAACCAGGTCATAAGGAACTAGTAGAACTTTATAAAACAACCGAGAATTTAATTGGTTTAGAAAAAGTGGTGGGTACTCAGATTGCTCCACCACCAACTTTAGCCGAATTAGGTCAAGTCGGTCTTGCTGATCAGGTTTTAGATGGAGATGGGAAACTGCGTCGAGCTTTGCTTTCAGTTCAACAGCCAAATTCTTCATTACACCTCAATCTTGGTTTGCAGCTAGCACTCCGCTATCTAGAAGCTGAAGGTATTACCCCTCAACCCCAGACCAACCATCGCAAGCAAATTCAGCTCGGCAAAACAGTGCTTGTTCCTTTTCAACCCAATGACGGTGGCTATGTCCGGGCTGATGATGGAGGCTATCAAATTTTGCTCAACTTTCATGGTACTGAGCAACAGTTTCAGACTTTCTCGATCACAGCTTTGTTAGCAAATAAAATACCCTCACAGAAGCTGCGTGATCGCGTTATTCTTATCGGCTCCACTGCTGACAGCGTCAACGATTTGTTTCAAACACCTTACAGCAATCAGAACTTTGGTTCTCCAATACAAATGGCAGGAGTGACAGTTCACGCCAATATTACCAGCATGATTTTGAGTGCTGCGCTACAGGGACGACCACTGCTAAAGGTTTGGTATAAACCAGTTGAGTGGCTTTGGATTTTGTTTTGGTCTGGGGTGGGAGCTGCGTTAGCTTGGCAGATCAAATCCTTTAAATCTTTAGTGACTGCTGTTGTTATTGTGGAGGGAGGACTCATGGGAGTTAGTTACCTTGCCTTTTTACAAGGTTGGTGGATTCCTGTTGCTCCCTCAATGATGGGACTTGTCATTGCTGCTGTTACTCTACCGACTGTCACAAATCGGCAATTAGAAAAAACTCAACTTTGTCAAACTGTAGAGTTGTTAGTTGCCATTTCTAGGGAACAACCTGCTGTGGGACAGATTGCTATTGAATATCTCAAGCAAGCAGAAAGCCCTGATAATCAGGCGTTAATTGAGCAGATACTTCGCCAAGAAGTTCTCTAACATCATGACCTCAACTATAGGAATCCTAAATCATTTATAAAAAATCTTGAGTAGTGTAGGGTGGGCACTGCCAGTCAGATCCTGCCCACTATATGAGGATTTTAGTGGCAGTGCCACCCTACGTATGTTTCAAAAATAAAATAGGATTCCTATATGAGAATTGATAATTCCAGTGTCAGCGTTAAAAGTTGAATTGGATCGTCTTGTTTAGAACATATTCAGTCCACTGCGGGAACCTGCACCAGAGGTATCTTTTGGTTTACCATTTCTTGGTGGTATAAAATCCATCTGCGATATCACTGGTTGTAATAAAACAATACTCATAGAATTGAATTGTTGTTGAGCCTGAGCAGATAAGCCTAGGATCGGCAAAAGTTCTATGAATAACCAGATGGTCAATGTTTTGTAAGTATAATTTACAATAATCATTAGTCAATGTCGTTTTGAGGATATCTCAGAAATAATACTAAGAATTAGTATATGATGTTACATTTTTATTTCAACAAATAAAGTACGTATTCTATTTAGTGAGCTTAACAATAAATAATTTTTATGAAACTTACGCATTGTTAAAAAGTTGATTATGTGTATTAAGTCCAAGCTTCAGCTTTAGCCATTGCAGAATGCATGACTTCGCCCTAACTAAAATTGTCATATTCAAAATACGCATAAAAAGTGAGGAACTGATGAAGATTTTGTAAATCTTTCTTCAGAAAAACCCACTATGGTTGCAGTTTAGTCAAAGCATATAATGCTCTATTTGTACAGTACATAAGTCCTATTTTTTTTAAAAAGATAACCTTAATAAAACAGGGCTGACGCAAAGAAACCCAGTTTCTACCAAAAATCGTCTGTTTTGCAACCAAATACGAACAAAGAAACCGGGTTTATAAGTAGTTCAACCTTAAAAAACTTAAAATCTCATTTGATGAGATTGCTTCCCTCCACTGCGTTTCGGTCGCAATGACATTTTACGTTTAATTTGGTTGTTCTACTTAGCAGGCTGTACTATTTCTGTTGTGAGCTTTTCCTTATCTTTACGGCGTTTTCTCGCGTAAAGCTGAATAGTCACCGCCATCGCAATAATCATAGCGACAATACCCCAAGCCGTGATATCGGTCGGAAGATTATTTTTAAATACAGCTAGTAGTACAATCACCACTAACATGACTGTGGGCGCTTCATTTAACGCTCTCAACTGCTGACTATTCCATTTGCACGTGTCTTGCGCTAACTGTTTCATAAGACGCTTGCAGTAATGATGATAGCCAAGTAAAAGGACAACAAATCCTAGTTTGACGTGTAACCATCCTTCTTTGAGAACATCTGGTTCTGTAGTCAATAAACCAATCGCCATCGCAACCGTCACCAGCATCCCTGGAGTTGTGATGATATTGTACAGACGCTTTTCCATTATTTGATACTGATTTTTCAGTATTGTGCGTGCTGGTTCCGGTTCTTGTTCGGCTTCAACATGATAGATGAAAAGACGCACGAGATAGAACAAACCGGCAAACCAAACGACTATACCGACAATATGAAAAGCCTTAAACCAGGAATAAGCCATAAATCTTTTTCTCCATCAATGAATTTCTGGCACACGTAAATCATGTAAAGGTGCTATAGAAATCCTATCTAACTTTATGAACCTGAACTCTGGTTATTTAATGAACTGCAAAACAAATGAGTATAAAAGACTCACTCTATAAATGCTGAAACCTTAAAAAGATATAACGGTGATATAGCAATTCTAAATCATTCGTAAAATTCTCTCTTCTCTCTTTTCTTGGCGCTCTCGGCGTCTATGTCCTGCGGACACGCTGCGCTAAGGCGGTTGATAATTTTTACAACTCAAATAGGACTGCTATATCACTCTTGAATTTAAATTGCTACTATTGTGGGTCACTATCTTTAATACGAACGAAAGGCAAAAGGTCTTCAAGAATTGTTTCATGGTAGTGTTCTTGAGGATAGTGACCAACGTTGTTAAGTTTAATTAAACTTCCTTTTTCCAGGGAATTCACAAAATCTTGAGCTATATCTATAGGTAACCAAGGGTCTATCATTCCCCACAGAACTAAAATTTGTTGGTGCAATTGTTTAAAGCCTGATTCTATTTCTGTCATCGTTGAGAGCAACTGTAAATTACGGATAGTTGCGAGAAGACTTCTTCCAGCAGCAGAACTTTTCAAAAAGGGTTTACGATAAATATTTAAATGTTCTTCTGCAATGACGTAACGAGAGCCACCTTCTAGAGTCCGGTCAACTAGCAGCGGATCTTGGGTAATCATGTCACCTGCAAAAGGTAATCCCATTTGTTGAATTTTCCAGGGTAACTTTGCACGACTGGAAATTGGTGTGTTCAGTATGGTTATATTGGCAATTTGTTCGGGATGACGCAAGGCATATTGTAAACCTATAGAACCTAAGAAACCTTGCACAACTAATGAAAAACGTTCAAGTTCTATAGATTTTACAAATTCTTCTAAAGCTGTCAGAAAAGCATCAGGGGTGTAAGCAAAATCTCTTTTATCTGGTTTGGAAGAAAAACCAAAGCCAATCCAATCAGGCGCTATTGCTCTTGTTCCTTGGTTTGCCAAAGCTGGTATGATATTGCGCCAACTGTAACTTTGTGATGGTAAACCATGTAGCAGTAATACAGGGAGTAACTCACTTATACCAATAGGTAAAGCTTCTCGATAAAACCATTCTAAGGACCCAACTTGAAGTTTATTTTCTGTTATTGACATTTGAATTCACGAATGAAATAAGAACAAAAAAAGAAGAAAAAGAAGTTTGTTATTGATATTGGAAATGGTGATGCATTTCACCTCACCCCCTCTTCGGGCACTTCTGTGCGAGATCGCACCAGAGGGGACGGGGTGAGGTCGTTTTATTATTAAGTCATTAAGCGAACCTGATATGAGTGGATTTATTGGAAGCCTCGTAAGTAGATTTTGTTTCTCCAAACACGACTTCTCATCCTCAGATTAAGATTGGGTTATTAGATTAGTTAGCAATAATCATCTCACGAATTGCGTCAGCTGTTGCTGGTGCCAGTAAAACGCCATTGCGATAGTGTCCAGTAGCAAGGAGGATATTACTATATCCAGGCAAATGACCAATGACTGGTGCTGGACGTCCTTCAGGACGGGGGCGTAACCCTGACCAAGTACGGATAGTTGTCGCTGTTGCTAAGTCTGGACAAAAGGCGATCGCCTGCTGTCTCACCAACTCCAGCAGTTCTTTATCGGCTTTGACCTCATCTTTATTGGTCGGAAATTCAACGGTTGCACCTATCCAGTAATCTCCACCACCTACAGGGACAATATGAACATCATGACCAGTGATGACTGGTTGGAAGTCGGGATTTCCCAGAGAATGTCCTAAGCGAACACATAAAGCTTGCCCTAAGACAGGGCGAATATCAATCATTTGTTCTAGTTGTGATGTCAGCAAAGAGGAACCCAGTCCAGCCGCCACAACAAACCAATCAGCAGTAATTTTTCCCTCTGTCGTCTCAAGTTGATAGCAATATTTTTCAGAATCTTCTTTTCCAGAAGGGGACAGAGGCTGGGGTTGTGTACCCGAAACCTGAACACCAAATTTAAAATCAACGCCATTATGCTTTGCAGCATCAATCAAAGCCAATGTGAGTGCTGTTGGATCAACTTGGCGATCGCACGGAGAGTAAACAGCGCCCACAATCTTATCGTTATTAACCTGGGGACAAACTTGCTTGAGTTTAGTAGTATCCCAAATTTCTAGGGAAAAACCTTGAGACTGGCGGATTTCTTGTAACTTCTTCCATTCTAAGATTCCTCCATCTTCTTTTTCTAAAGAAGACATAGAAGGTTCAGGTAGCAGCATAACGATTCCCTGACGATTGAAGTGAATTGTACGATCTGTAAGGGCTTCTAGTTCTCTGATCAGAGTTTCATAACGCTGGATGCTTGTTTGTCGCATTTGCCAAGCCTTTCCCTTAGTTTTTTGACTGATGATACCCATCAAAACACCAAGTGCTGCTCCTGTAGAGGCTTGTGCAGGTGGTTGTTGGTCAATAACTGTGATTTTTAGCCCTTTGACTTTGCTCAGTTCATAGGCAATTGTTGCTCCAACCACACCGCAACCGATGATAGCTATATGACTCATTGTTTCTGCAAGTGAAGAGAGAAAAGATGGGGAGGTGAGGAAGTGGAGTCATAGGGAAGTGGGAATATGGGGAAGAACTTTTCCTTGCTCCCTTACTCCCTGCTCCCTTACTCCCTGCTCCTGTTCCCCCATCTTTTCCTTCACCCTATCACGCTTCGCTTTCTTCTGACGGGCTGCTTGTTTTTGGAAGCAGTTGTATGAATTTGTCAATGTCTGCGAAAGCAGCTACGGAGTTATTCAAGGCACTATTCGTGTTACCAACCTCAGTGGCTTGGTCGATTTTTATGAGGTTATCTAACAAATCATGCACTAACTCACGCCCTGCTGGTTGGTCTTTGGGTAGCAGATTGGGTGTGATGTAGTTCATCGACAGCCTTGCTTCTGCCATAGGACCGTGTATAAAGTTTCTAACTTTCACCCACTGTCTGTTTTCAATAAGCTTTTCCAGTTCTTGTGAGCGTTCTTGTACAGCCTGAATGTCAGAAACGTATTCCTGAATTTTCACCAGTTGATCTGGTGTGTATGTTGGAGGTGGTGTTGCGACGCTAGGACCGCCACAACTAATAAGAAATGTTGCCAACAATACTAGAATGAGTGACAGAATTGAGCGTTGACGCGCCATAAGCTGAACTTATTTGACTTACCAATGATCAGTGTCATTTTAGATCGCTGGCGTATCCTATCGTCCTTATTAAGGAGGGATTTTGCTGAAAATCTTCTATCTTGACTGTCAAAAGCACATTTTGATGTTTTTTTCTTGAAAATTTGAGTAAAATTGCTTAACATAGCCATACTAAGTCATTCAAAATTTAAGCACCCTCACACGCCTGGTGAAAAAACGTAGGAGTGTTTTTGTGAACGCAGCTGAGATGGCAACAAACCTTGAATTCGCCAGCAAGATTGCTACCGTAGTTAATTTATTCAAATCTGAGTTTCCAGATGCCAGATCAGATCTCAAACCTTGGAAAAATGATCCGCAAACCAGAGAGTTAGTCGATCCAGATTCGATAGACATCGGCTTTCACTTTCCTGGTATCAGTAAATCATGGCAAAGCCGCAGTCTATTAATACAAATCCGTTTTTATCAAGACCTTTTAAACGGTTCACGTCGTGCAATTGGCGTAGAAGTTGCTGGTTTCAGCTATACTGGTGAACAGTGGCGACTATCTACAGTCGAAAACTGGAGTTTTGTGGGAACATCTGTGCCTTCCCCACAGGTTGGGGAAAAGCTTAAACAGTTTTGCAGGCAGATACTAGAAATTTTTAATTCTGCTCCTGTAGCTGGTAACTGATGTTGACATTGCTACAGCCTGGATATTTTAATTCTGCCAGTTATAACACAGTCGATTCAGTGTAGCATAAGTCACTAATATGAAATCAGCGTCGTTCCGGTATAAGTTTCCCCAAGAAGTGGGGGACTATGGGAATAGCTATATTTATCTCGACCAGTACAGTGGCAAGGTGTTGCGGATCGATAATGGGTTAGAGCAATCCTTGGGCGATCGCGTCCTCAATTCTTTTACTCCCCTACACTTCGGTACTTTTTGGGGACTTCCATCCCGTATTCTCTATGTGTTTGTTGGACTTGCACCACTGATTCTGTTTCTCACTGGTTTTGTGATGTACTGGTATCGATACTGGGCAAAACCTAGTAGACGCGATTCTACAATGGAACTCTCACAGAAGCTTTGAACTTAACTGATAACTGACTACCCCAAATTTTTCATTCAAAATTGATACAAGTGCGTACTTTCTTATGATTCTGAATGCGGGAGTTTCCTGATTTTCATCATTCATCATTTTTTGCTGCCTTGCAACGACCATCAACGCAATATGCAGATTCATAAGTACTAGAACGCTTGCCAAAGATGGTGTAGCGGTTATCTCGGACTTGTTCGTAAAAGCGTTCTCCTGCCCATTCCATCCCAGGGTTAGCGCGATATGCGTCTACAAATACACTACCCAAAGGCAACAATTGCCCAATCTCAAGAGCAGCTGCACTGCCTTGCCAGCGTCTTGTTGGTGCATCTGCATCTATGAGAATCATACCCAACTCACAATCTTGGGGTGTAATTCCCCACTGTTGGAGAGTTAGCTCGTCTTGCATAGGAACATAGCGAAAAAGTTGTCCCTTATCAAGAGCCTCCAGCATTTGCACTCCTGTGACACAGAGATTGCAATTCCCATCGTAGATAACCAAGTAACTCATAAAAGTCACAGATTCTGTTTCAGCACTAGACGTGTTAGTTAGTGTGTTAACATTTATAGCATTAAACTTTTGCTTTTGAAGACAGCATGCAAGTTGTCTAAGAAAGCAAGCATAGGAGTCTACCTTAAAAGCAATCGTTTCTGGGGTGAAAGCGATGCCAACAGAGGAAATCATAAATGTTGATTTTGCTCAGGAAGATGTCTATTCGCAAATTCTTCCGCGATCGCCCTTGATGACCAGTTACCATGCTGACTGGGATGGTATCCGCCTGGATTATCACCAACAACCTGCTTACGAAACACCAGAACATAGTCCTCAACAACACGTTGTCAGTATAAGTCTTGCAAAACAACCTATCAACGTAGAACGGGTGTTGAACGGACACGTCCACCATGAGTGTATTAAACACGGCGACGTTGTCGTCATTCCAGCAAGTAGCTATCACAAATTAAGCTGGGACATAGAAGCTGAATTTTTAGTCCTGAGTCTAGAAAAAGCTCTGTTTGCTCGTGCTGTCTATGATTCAGTAGATTTACAACGGATAGAGATTGTACCACATTTTGCTGACTCAGATCCGTTGATTCAACAAATTGGACTGACACTTCAGTCAGAACTAGAATTAGGTGGCAGGGGTAGCCGTGTTTATATAGAATCTCTAGCAACGACTCTGTGCATTCATCTACTAAAACACTATTCTGTATCTTCCCCAAAGATTGCTACACACGTGGAAGGACTTTCGCATTTGAAGTTGCGCCAAGCTATTGAATATATCAATCAAAACTTAGAAAAAGATTTAGGCTTAGCTGAGGTTGCGACAGTAGTGGGGATGAGTATGTATCATTTCTCGCGCCTGTTTAAACAATCCACTGGTTTTTCGCCGCACCAATATGTTATGAATTGCAGGATAGAAAGAGCGAAAAGGTTATTAACGAAAACAGAGGAAGCAATAGACCAAATTTGTCAGCAGGTGGGTTTTCAGAGTCAAAGCCATTTCACAAACGTCTTTCGCAAATTTATAGGTACAACACCAAAAGCGTATAGAAAACAAGTCAAAATTTAGCTAACAATCCGTAAATATTTTTCCTGTGAGTCAAATTGAGCTTGGTTTCCCTCACGACTTTTTGCAAAATGACACCATTCGAGAACGCCTTTACGGTGGTACATTCAGTGCCATAGATAACTACCGCAATTGAAAGAACAACAAATGATTAACAAAAATTATAATTATTTGCGCAGAAATTCCATCTGTCGGTAGAGAGTTTTCCACACCACGATAGTATTTGTAGACTTGTGTTGTCGTACCAATGAGAGAGGCAAAAACCATGAGCGATAAGAAGCTATCAACACGTCTATATCCAACCCGCATTGACATTCCTGCTGAGGCGCGCAAGCAAATTGCTGGAATTCTCAACCAGACTTTAGCAGCTACTTTAGATCTCAAAACTCAGGTCAAACAAGCGCACTGGAATGTCAAAGGTACAGACTTCTACCAATTGCATGAAATGTTTGATGAGATGGCAGGCGAATTGGAAGAGTACATTGATATGTTAGCCGAACGCATCACCGCTTTAGGTGGTTATGCTTGTGGAACTGTTCGTATGTCTGCTGCGGGTTCAATCTTGCCAGAATATCCTGTTGATATTTTGATGGGTATGGATCATGTCACAGCCTTAGCAGAACGCTTTGCACCCTATGCTAAGCATCTAAGAGAAGCAATTGACAAAACAACAGACCTAGGTGATGCAGATACCGCCGACCTTTACACCGAGGTGTCTCGCACAATTGACAAGCGACTGTGGTTCTTAGAAGCGCATCTGCAAGCTGCTGTTACCCAGGCTGAAAATGGTAGTACAGCCACCATTAAAACTGAAGAGCAAGCTGTTGTTAAAAAATAAGTCTTTTGTTGTTAAGTAGGTCAACATTGAAAAACGTAAAATAGAGTCTTTGCGATTACTTCGCTACCCTATGGCTACGCCACGCCTTACGGCTATCGGGAAGCCGCTAGCCCCGTTCGGGGGCGCTGCGCAAACGCGT
>JAAUSC010000196.1 GCA_012031965.1 Scytonema sp. RU_4_4 | reverse complement strand
CTACAATTAACACTCTTTGCCCAAGCTGGTTAGCAACTCGCTCAGCTATAACGCAGCTGAATATCCAGCGCCTATGATTAGCCAATCAAATTTCATGTTATTTCTCCTTGTTTGGCGTTTTCGTTGAAGGTTGAAATGCTACTACTAAGTTCGTTATTAAGCGATTTTTCAGTCATCATTTGTGCTACTTGCTGCACGTGTTGCTCTATCCGATCTACGAATGGTTGATATGCTGCTTGAGGGGATAGTTTTTCTGTCACAAACTTACGAGCTTGTTCTTCCATCCGTTGGCGTTTCTCTGGATGAGTCAAGAGTGTCTGAACTGCAGCTGCAAAATCTTCCGCAGTGTCTGCCACGAGAACAGCATGATCTACAATATTACTCAGTCCTTGAACGCCAACACTTGTTGAGACACAAGCACGACCATGTGATAAAGCTTCCACAAGTTTAATTTTCAGCCCACTTCCAACAGGTAGGGGAACTAGACACACTTGAGCACTACTGTACTCAGTTTTTAAATTCTCTACTCTACCTAAAAAGCGAACATTTGGAAAAGTCTCTTCAATACCATCACACACAGTACCACAAACATGAAGGCTACACTGGGGATTTGATTGTAAAATAATGGACCATACATTTTTGAGGAACCACTGTAAGCCATGAAGATTGTGGTCTGCATTACTACCTATAAATAAACAACGACCTGACACTTGTTTGATATTATGTGTATGACATACTGCCGATATCGGCATATGAATCACTTCACACTGAGGAGTCATTTCTTGGAAGACTTTAGCATCTTCTTCCTGAATGGCTAATAGTACCTGCGCTTTGGACAATTCTATAATTTCTGTTTCTCGGCTCCAGTCTGATTCAAAAGCAGTCACCCCTAATTTTTTAAAATGAGCAGTTCTATAATGACGAACATCGTGGGTCAGTATGACTTTTAATACAGTTTCATCTATAGCAGGGGAGTCTAAAACGTTCCCTAAAAAAGCATAATTAGCAATGACAATATGAGGCTTGAATTTCACAAAAATTGAACTGGCAAAAGCGACTTCCTCTGATGTTGCTAGAGCATCCCAAGTGAAAGAGGTGACTGCATGACCGCTTGCTTTCTGCTGTTTTTTTCTGGCAAAGCGATAAATCTTTTTTAAGGTTTCTGGTAACAAGAAATTGTAAGCTAGATACAGCGGCGCAAAGAGCCACTCTAATAAAGAATTGAATCTGAGCAGAATGCGACCAATCCTTATATTATTCCTTGCTGATACATTGGTCAGTGCTGCTAAGTTATGCGGAAGAATATACCAAGGAATTTTACCGTTAGGTGATGAATTTAGCAGTGTGTACTCAATTTCGCAACCTGCCTGCCGTAAGTAGCGGATGAAATCCAAAATATAAGTGGCGTTACCTACAGTATTTTCAATAGGAATATCTCTGCTAACAATCTGAATCTTGATAGGTTTGTCAACTGGATTTGTGAATTTATTTTTTGTCACATTCATAATTTTGTTGACTTGACTGTCAATCTGAAATATCCAAGCATAAAATCCTAATACTTCTTAATATCACGATGATAAACTGAATATTTTAATTCACTCTATTCTGAAATTTTATTAATATCGCCTCTGGCTCGTTGAAATAGTGCTTAACTCTATGTAGGTAGTATCTGAATTGGTTAAAGTTTCTACAAAACTCTCTTGTAAATGCTATTTTCCAGCGCTGAAGTAGAGGAAGTTTTCTGCGATAGTTCGTTAGAAGGTGCTCTAGACGTTGAAAACTCTGGCCACTTTTCTCATCATTCCTAGTTTTCGTACCTTCTATCAATCGGTAGTTTCCCCAAGTCTCATCTACATACTTAGCTGTTGCTGCTTGTACTGCTTTAAGAATAAAGTCGTAATCCATAGTATAGTGTTCATCAACTTTGTATAGTCCTACTTTCTGATGCAACGAAGTATGGTAAAAATATGCAGATGGATTCATTGGGAAAGCATTTATATATGGAGCAAGCAGTAAAGCACTGAATTCTAATTGTGTAGGCTTGTTGAAATGTATGAGTCTACCTTCATCATCCCAAACATTACAGTTGCCAACAAGCAAAGTAGGCTCGGGTAGGCTTTTGAATATCTCTAATATTCGATTCAGAACATTTGGTTCATAGTAGTCATCAACATTCAAAATTGCTAGTATTTCTCCCCTAGCCATTGCAATTCCTTTGTTCATTGCATCCGACTGACCCTTGTCCTTTTCAGAAATCCATCGGATATGAGGATACTTCTCTGCATACTGTTTGATAATTTCTACTGTTCCATCTGTTGAACCACCATCTATAATGAGGTGTTCGGCATTCGGACAGTTTTGCTCTATCACAACTTTGATGCAGGACTCAATGAATCCTTTGCCGTTGTAAACTGGAGTAATCACACTAATCATGATTGGCTTGTTTGAGACTATAAGAGTATTCTTTAGCTGACAACACAGTAGCTGATTAATTTCCGTGGTCCTACTGGACTCTTCTGTAACTTCAAGAAGAATCAGGATGAATCGGAAAAGATTGTTACGTAATTTTAGTAAAGCTTTTGTAAAGTCAGAGTGTATCTGCGATAATCCGCCTGTAGGTTCAACACGTTTTTAACTGGGCGATCGCTCCCGTTGCATATCAGACTAACTAGATGAGAGAGGACGTTTCTAACTAAGCGATCGCTGATAACATAGAACTGAAATCTCTTATGCAAGAAGATTCCGCATGAAGTTCAAGGCATTTGTTCACCAAGCTGAAGAAGGCGGATACTGGGCGGAGGTTCCTGCTCTACCTGGTTGTATTACTGAGGGCGATACTTGGGAAGAATTGATGGCTAATCTCAAGGATGCGATTGAAGGATGGCTAGAGGTTGCGAATGAAAGTCATTCGATAGAAGATGCAGTTCAGGTCGTTGAGATTGCTGTATGAAATCTATTTCCGGGAAAAAGCTCTGCTCAATCGTAGAGAAGAAGGGATGGATTTTGAAGAAAATTACTGGTAGTCATCATATCTATCAACAAGCTGAGTCTACTCAAATACTGTCGATTCCAGTTCATGCGAATAAAGATTTGAAGATAGGAACTTTGAAAGCTTTGATGAAGATAGCCGATTTAACTGAAGAAGATTTGTAACAGATAGTACTCTCCCCACCTTTGGAATCAATACAAGTAAGCCAGCGTTTGTCCCTATTTTTCTAAAACCTGACGGTACAACTCAATGTATCGCTTAGCCTGTAATTCTAGAGGGTATTCCTTAAGGGCGATCGCCCGACAGTTTTGCTTCATGCGATCGCACAGAGGAGAGTTTTTCAGAAATTGCACGAACTGAACTGTCAAACGTCGTTTCAAACTGACTCTCTGTAGAAAGACTCACAAGATGTTTAAAGCAGTCGATAAAGCGACGCTCTGCTGCCACAGGTCGCTCTAGAATAGGAGGAAAATCTAAACTTTTGTTCATGAATGCTGCTAACTCAACTTGATTGTCATAACAGTAAACTCCTGGATAGTCGAAAGCACTTCTACAAGCATTGCTATTGGCTATAATAGGAACGCCAGCAATGAGCATTTCAGGTATGCGAGTCAACGCACCAGCACCAGCCTTTTGATGTACTAAAATCGCTTTAACATTGCTTAGAAGATAGTTCAACTTCCCTTGATCAACGGTTCCGTGGAGAGTGAAGTTAGGACCATCGCAGTATTCTTGAAGTTGTTCTGTTCCATAGCCAGCAATGTCAATGTGAAAGTCAACGTTTTTACTGATTTGGTTTAACAACTGAATTTGTTGAATCATACCTACATAAGTAGGTGGGTTATGCGCTGTCCCTAAAATTAGGAACCTATTATCTATTAAGCCATCTCTCATTCTACGGAATTTTAGCAATTCTGATAGTATCGACTTCGGTGGATAATATGGTAAAAAATCAGCTTCGATACCATACGACCTTAGTAACCACTGTTCTTCACGAGAAATACAAAATACTGAGTCAGCTTGAGAAAGACACTTGAGTTCATTTTCAAGTGATAGAGGAAAACCTTTCCCTGTAAAAGGGTCAGTGTTACCTGGAACTAACGCTTCTATGTTGTGAGGAACAGCAAGAACTTTGAATTGAAAATCCTTAGCTACGTAAGGTGCAATCAAACAATGTTCCCTGTTGGCTTCCCACAATAAAAGTTTTACATTTGAGTGTTCAGTGAAAGCCTTTTTGTAGAATCGATAAGCCCAGCCTGATGCAACAAGTCGTCGGGGAGTATGTACTGGGAAGTTGTGCTTGTTGATCACAAGATGAACACCGCTAAATAAGTTCCCAATTGGGTCTCTTATTTCATCTCTGCCAATATCAGAGATTCCATACCCTGCAGATGTGACTAATTCTTCAAGTTGAGCAGTTCTACGATTACCTCCATGTCCATTTTTGTCAGCATCGAAAAAACTGCTTCTTAAGATTGTGTGACTCATTTTTTTAACATTTTTCCGAACATGGTGGATGAAAGATGCCAGCTTCAATCAATTTCTCGAAAAACATTAATGTCATGATGAACTTGCCGGTTGTGCATGTATTCCGGATACCATCATGCGATAAAAGAGTTTTATACCTAACTCTAATGAAGGTCTAAGGACTGATGGCGATAAATAACATAGTAAAGCTTCTCTAAGTTGGTTTTTTGCGGCATAACTATCACCTTCGCTAAGGAATTCTCTTGCAGAATTAAGTGCATAAAATGCATAGTTTCTTAATGCTATTTTTGTAAGTTTATTGGCACGCTCACTCGGCAAATATCCTCGTATGACACCAACTGCTTTGCGGAGGTCTTGAATATTCTTACCAGTGCGCACAGAATGTCCTGTTAAAGAGGTTGAGCTTCTGCGGTACAGAGCCAGCGGTTCAGCTTCGTACCACACTGGATAGTGAGCAGCAATACGAGTCCACATTTCCCAGTCTTCACCCCAGCAGGAAAAGCGACGGTCAAATCCACCAAGCCGCTCGTATACATCGCGCCGTACTACAATTGATGGGGTTTGAATACGCTGCTGCACAGCAATTCGCTCTAACCAATTACTCAAAATGCCACTTTCAGGCTGCTCTAACCAGGAAATGTGGGTCCAATGTCCTCGCTCATCCATATGAATCTGGCGACAGAAAGCAGCACCGACTTCAGGGTTTTCTTTAAAACCTCGTTGCAGTTTTTGATAAAAGCCATCTCTGACGCAATCATCACCATGCAACAGATGAATGAAATGTCCGCGCGATCGCTGTAAACAGGTTTCAAAATTTCTAATATAGCCAACATTGTGTGGTTGACGATAGAAACTTACGCGTCCACGTCCTAGTTCCTCAACAACTGCTGCAGGGTCATCCTTAGTGGAGTGGTCATCAACGACCTCAATCTGCATAACTTCAGAACCTGGATCTTGTGCTAAAACGCTAGCTAGCGTTTCGCGTAGATAGTTAGCGCAATTGTAAGTGGGAATCATGACTGACCACAAAGGTCGTGGAGTGCCCGCTGACACTGCTGGAATTATCGCTCGATCTGGGTGTTGCTCATTCATAAATGTTGGGTTTTATCAGTTTCAAAAACTAGAGAAAGTTGAATTTCAAATGTGGAAAATGAAGTGGTTCAATTAGCAAAATTATCTTGCGAAAATGTTCTGATTTTTTCAACTAAGTATTAGGTTCGGTCAAACTTTTATCTCATGTTGTGTTTATCACAATTTAACTTTCACCTGGTACTTTATTGTTATACGGAAAGAACTTCTTAAAGTCATTGATTGGTTTTTCTAGAAAATACCAGGAAATGGTAGCTAGAATGATGGTACAAATAAAGGAAAACATTGCTATGACTGTCTGATAACTATAATTTGATAGTCCAAACAGATGAAATGCTTTACGAACCAGGTAGGGCACAAAATTATGTATAATATAAATACCATAACTAATTCTACCTAAATAAACTAGAATTTTAGATTCTAATATTTTCCCTATAATTCCTTTGAAACCAATTGATGTTTGTGCAATTAACCATGTAAAGATTAATCCTAAAGTAGTATCATTCAAGATACTGATGACAAGCTTGTGACTATGGATGTTTTTTGTAATGTTGAAAAATAACCACAACGGAATACCAATGAGAACAAATATCTTGACTATTTTTTGGGGAGAAATCTTAAAGAACTCTTCCTCATATTTTAGATAAGCAAGTAATGCTCCCAATCCGAGAGTATCCAAGCAAGATGGCATCAGTACCCAAATAGCAACTTGATTTAAGCCAATCATTGGACCGGTTAATCTAAACAGAGGTCCAACTAAAATTAAAATGATGATTGTAGGTAATAACGATTTTTTAGGCAAGAACAAGATGAGCCACGGTAGTAACAAGTAAAATTGTTCTTCCACTGCCAAAGACCAGAAGTGACTAACTGAGTCATGGAAATCTCCCTTGATTGCAAAGTAAATATTTGACAAATATGGAATATGCCAAGCAAGTGTTTCTCTAACAGGAGGGATATTAATCAGAGCAGCTAAAAATAAAATCGCATAATACAAAGGAAAGAGTCGTAAAAAGCGACGGATATAGAACTGACGCAGAGTAAAAGATAATGTTTGTTGCCTTGAAGTAATATAGTCGCGACATTTTAATAAGATACTAGTAATCAGAAAGCCGCTTAAAACAAAAAAGAGTCTGACTCCAATCCCTCCCCAATAAAGATCAAATAGCCAGTACTTTTCAGGCAAGTAATGAGTATAAAGTACTGCAAAAACAGCAATAGCACGAAGACCATCAAGCTGTTTCATGTATTTCAACGCACTACTATTCTCGGATTTAGCCTCTAGATTTGTCATCTCTCTTCTCTTTTGAAAACTCTCACTATGCTTTCAGCCAGAATTTCTTGGTTTCCCAAATAAGGGAAGCCAATTCCTTCATGACTTTCAATGAATGACTGCACTTAAGGGCTTCTTGAATCTGAGTGCTCGCGGCGACTTTATCACCGATATCAAGCATCTGAGGCGCGATGTATTTAATGGCATAAATTGCCCAATTTTCTCTGGCTTGTACAGATAGTTTGGTTGCAATTGATGTTGGTAAGTATGGATGAACAATTTCTACAATCCTACGTAAATCTCGAACGTTTTGACCAGTACGTGCGCAGCGCCCAGTCAGAGATGTTGAATGAACGCGGTAAAGCGCTAGAGGTTCAACTTCGTACCACACTGGATAATGTGCTGCGATTCTCACCCACATCTCCCAATCTTCAGCACAGCAGGATATACGACTATCAAATCCCCCAAGTCTTTCGTATGCATCACGCCGTACGACCATTGACGGTGGTTGCAGACGATTGACAACAGCAATTTGCTCTAGCCAATTATTCAATACTCCACTTTCAGGTTGCTCTAATGTAGAAAACCATAGCCAATGTCCATGTTCATCCACATAAATGTGGCGACAAAAAGCAGCACCAATTTCAGGACGACTCTCAAAGGATTGCTGCAAGCTTCGATAGAAGCCGTCTCGTACGCCATCATCACCATGTAGAAGATGAATGAAATGTCCATGCGATCGCTGCAAACAAGTATTGAAGTTTTTGATATAACCAACATTTTGAGGTTGCTGATAAAAACTGACTCGACCTCTACCTAACTCCTCAACAACTGCGGCTGGATTATCTTTAGTAGAGTGGTCATCAATCACCTCAATCTGCATCACCTCTGGTCCTGGATCTTGGGCTAAGACACTCGCCAGTGTCTCGCGCAGATAGTCTGCACAGTTGTAAGTAGGAATCATAACCGACCAGAGTGGACGTGGTTCTCCCTCTGGTACTGGTGGAATAGTTGCACGATAAAGACATTCTTCACTCATAAATGATTAACCCTCCAAAACTTAGCCCAAACTTATCAGCAGGAATCCATTTTATACTTCAGACAAAATGATTAATTGGCAGCAATACCAAGAAGATTTTGAATAGCTCAAAGCTCACTTAACCCATATTGGCTTATTCCATGTTGCTGGTTTAATCCACACAAGAGTATCTACATAGCCTACTATCTTCCATTTCCCACTTACGAGAGCTTCACCAATGACACGGGTGACTCCTTCATAATCAGGATTGCTAAAGTCATGAAAAGCAATAATTCCATCTTTCGCAAGCCATTGCTGAACAAGCTCAAAGTCGCTTTTCACAGCTTCATAGCTGTGATCACCATCAATAAAGACAAAATTGAGGGGAACTTTAATATCCTGAGTGGATACCGCATCACTTTTCTTTCTAACAGGAGTAATCTGCTGTTTGACTCCGTAAGTATTTTTTTGAAAATCAGCAAATGTATCTTGCTCACCTTCAGCCATCGTTTCATTGTGCCAAGTATCGACACAGAATAAATGACCATTAACCTTTGCTAAGCCTGCAGAAATGTAGCAGCTTGATGCACCAAAATGAGACCCTATTTCGAGAGCTACTGCACCTTGAGGACAGCTTGAAGCAAGACGATATAATGCTCTCAATTCATTAATATTTGTATATGTAAATATCTCATAAACCTTAGAAACACCAGCATTCTGTAGACGTTTTTTCCACTTCATCTCTTCTATATAGCTGGAGAATGAGATAACTTTTCTACTGATGTAACTATCCGGATTAGATAATAAAGCTCTCCAAAATCTTTGTTTGAGTGTACCTAATTTGAAAATAGGCTTCATCACAATCGTCGTTTGGTTTTTAGTTATTGTAGTCATTGAAGTATGTCTCCTAAAAAGATAATTTGAGAATATAAAAAACTAAAACAATAGCAAGAGTAACTAGTTATGACTTTCTCTTGAATTAATTTGGACATATACACCACTACTTATGCTTCTAATTCGTATAGGCAATATCAGATTTGTTATTTTGAGAAGATTTCTGTAAATCTCCACGCTGACCAATCACTTTAGCTGGTACACCAACCGCGATTGAATAGTCAAGAAGAGATTTATTAACCACTGCACCGGCTCCAATGACGCAGCCTTTTCCTATGGAAATACCATCTAAAACTCTTACACCACTTGCAATCCAGACATCTTCACCGATATTTATCCCAAGACTTGTTGCTGGCTGACTACTAATCGTTTTTTCTCTATCTGAGAAACCATGATTACTAGGAATAACAACAGAATGTGCAGCAATCATGGTATTTTTCTCTATATTTAAGCCACCATGACCATATATCACGCAGTAAGGTCCTATAAATACGTTTTCACCAATGTATATACTCCCACCATAGGGAGCGAGAATAGCACCATCCATGATGCTTGCATTAGCAGATATATGTATCTGACCGCCTAGAGGCAAACCACCAGGGTTTAGTTGTAGGTTTGCAGTCTTTGCAATAAAAGCTTGTTTAGAAATATAAACTCCATGCTTTCTATTCAAAAGAGCGTAGCGGATATTTTGCTCTATTTTGGATAGGTACATTTGAATTCTTAATAGAAGAGTTAACAAATAAGAGAACATCTTTGTAAGATATATCCTAGTTAATTGACCGAGAAGACATATAGATTATTTTTCTATTTGCCATATAGGTTCGAGAAATATGACACCCATATGAGCAAATGGAATACGACCACTTCCATAAATATCAGTATCTTCTATTTGAAAATTTATGAATCCAGTCAAGGTATCAATATCTGTTGAACCATCCCCTAACCAAATATCTACAGTATAGTTTCCTTGTAAAAATGCAGTTTTTTTGAGTGTGCAACGTATCGTCGCAGAAGCGTAAGAATCGCTATCAGCTTCAAATCCTGTCATACGAGTATTCACACCTCCAATAGCTCCGAAAGTTGCGTGATTTATGACAATACCCATAACAGGATCTTTTATTTTGGCAGAATCTTGTGTGTCAAACGACATTTCAAAGGTTATATCTGAACCAAGGGGAAAGCTATTTTGTTCTCTCCCATTTAAGTCTAAAACTCGTGCAGAATTTATCCAAGGTTTTGCCCAAGAAGGACGAAAAGCTTGTAGATTTCCTTTATTCTTATCTTGATTTTCAAGACCTGATTCTAAATATTTTTGTATTGCATATTCAGTTTTACCAGAAAAGATTAATTTACCTTTTTGAAGCATCACGCATGATGAACATAAATTATTAATAGCTGCCATTTGATGACTAACAAAAATAACTGTTCTTCCCTCAGAAGCTACATTCTGCATCTTACCCAGACATTTCTTTTGAAATTGGGCATCTCCCACTGCTAAGACTTCATCTACAATCAAAATTTCTGGTTCCAAATGCGCTGCTACTCCAAAAGCTAGTCGCACATACATCCCTGAGGAATACCTCTTGACTGGAGTATCTAAAAACTTTTCAACTTCTGCAAAATCGACAATTTCGTCAAACTTTCTTTTAATCTCCTCCTGACTCATCCCCAAAATCGCACCATTGAGAAAAATATTTTCTCTTCCTGTCAACTCTGGGTGAAATCCTGTACCAACTTCCAAAAGACTTGCGACCCGTCCTTTAATGGAAATTTTTCCCTGAGTCGGCTCTACAATCCGGCTCAAAATCTTCAATAGGGTCGATTTTCCTGCACCATTGCGACCAATAATTCCAACCCTATCACCCTGCTTGATTTCAAAGGAAACATCCCTAAGTGCCCAAAACTCTTCCCGGTTTGGATTGAATGTTTTCTGACCAGAAGGCTTCAGCAATCTCTGACTGAAAGATTTTGCTCCTTCTGTGATTGCATCACGCAAAGAATTATAGCTACTGCTTCCCCCTGTTTTCTGGTGACTCAAGACGTACTTTTTACTGAGATTTTCAACTCTAATGACTGTATTCGACACGTCATCGACTCCTTATCACCGATATCAAGTATCTGAGGCGCGATGTATTTAATGGCATAAATAATGGCATAAATAATGGCGTAAATTGCCCAACTTTCTCTGGCTTGTAAAGATAGAGCGATGCTCCGGAGGAGCCGCTGAGTCCTCCGGACACGCTGCGCGTAAGTCCCTTTGGGACACGCTTGCGCTTACGCGATCGCGGTTCTCCATCTGGAATCGGCAGAATAGTTGTACGGTAAGAATGTTGCTCACTCATAGCTGAATCAAGAATTCGATGAATCTATCGAGAATTAACCAGTTCATATACCCGTTTGTAAGCAGTGTGTCCCAGTTCAACTTGTTCTTTCGCAGCTTCCAGTAACTGTGGTCTTAACTGTTCAGCTGATTCCAAGGCGCGGTCAATGCTGTCTACTAGCTTCGTTGCGAATTCCTGCTCATGTAAGAAAATAACTTCGCAACCCACACCAAACTGATCTGCAAGTCCAAGAAACTTATCTGCGTAATATTCAGACTTAGCCAAACCCATAATTGGTATACCTTGGGCTAGAGCAAAAACACCTGCATGATAGCTACCGGTAACCACTACCCGACAACGACCTATCTGCTCAATAACCTTTAGTGGTGTATCAAGGCTTTGTCCACCATCAGAAGTGTCATCATAACCCCTTAAAAGCTTTTGAATAGTTAGACTGTCAGATTCTACATACCCCTCATAATTTGAATGGTCGATAGGTGCTGGTATCAATGGAGCATTCCATTTTTTAGCCGCTTTGTGTAGGGTTAATCGAATTGTTTCAAGGAGAGATAAGTTGACACCTGAATACTCAGCAATTCTAAGATTTATGCCAATCCCATTTCCGAGTCCTATCTTGCGAGCTTGATAAGCCAACTCAATTGCATCATCGCCTGTTGCCATGACACAATCCTGCGATACACCAATTGAATTAAGAAGTGGAACTCCAGCACGTTTTTCTCGAAGAGTTATTAAGTTAACTAAGGGAAGAACAGTTTTCGCTTTAGCTCGTAATTCCTTATCCTGAAGTGGTCCTAAACCATGTCCAAGCATGACTGTTGGTTTGCCAAGTCTGCTTGCTAACCCTAAAGTGTCTATGGCTAAAACTGCATGTTGCTTAAACACATCAGTAATATATCCACCTCCAGAGGCTACTACTAAGTCAGCACCATAAACCGCCTCCATAAATGCCTCAAAATTTCTCATTTGTTCTGGTTGCTTTCTTAACTTGAATTTTATGAGAGAGCGTACTAAAGACGGCAAGTACCGACGAAACCTCAATTCCATGTTTACCCATTGCTGAATAACTAAGCGACTGGGCAGCTTGTGTACACGATGCAGTAAAGGATAATGCCAGATTTGACGACCATATGGTGGCAAAGGTTGCGTATTTGGGAAGTATTTAATAAGCTTTTCTGAGTCAGTTGTAAAGATTTGAACTGAAGCATTAGGCCAGAAGCTTTTCAGTCTTTGTACTGCAACTTGAAGCATGGCTAAATCTCCTATGTTACCTAAGTGATAGCCACTTTGCTCAATAAGAATTTTCATGATGTTTAGCTTTATATGCTGAATTTGATTTAAGAAAGTTGCCAAGAAAATTTTATCAACTTTAACTGACTTCTTTCACAGCTATGATTGTATAGTTTTTGCAATGTCCTGTAGCAACATACTTGTTTTGTACATCCCAATAAGAAAACAAGACAGCAGAAATGGAAAATATGGATTTTAACAACACAATAAGGGAAGCAGAAGCTAAACCAACTATACCTCCGCCATAATGTTTAGGATTATTAGGCAAAAATTTAGCAGCAGTTTTTAGTTGATAAGATAAAGTTCCATAATAACCCTCCAACCAATTCACTTCCTTAATTTTAAAGTTCGTTGATTGAAGTAAGTATTTAAATCCAAACTGTGTATATCTGTAAAAATCAAAGGGAATTTCATGCTCTTCGTAAAAGAAAGGAGCAGAAAGCCACAGTTCTCCATTAGGCTTTAAAACTCTATAAATTTCGCGCAAAACATTTTTGGGTTCGGGAAGATGCTCAAGAACTTGCGTGAGAAGTACCATGTTATACCTGTCATCTTCTACAGGTATGTTTGCCAAGTCGCAAACATATGTAACTTGATCGTATTCCTTCTCAACTTGACAAAAGTCTGCCGATTCATAAATAGCTTCAGAAAAGAGAGATTTGTACATACCATTACCGGCTCCAGCGTCAAGTACCAATGCGCCTTTAGGCAGTGAAGCTGCTGCTTTACTAACAAAGTCATCTAAGTATTTTCTAGAAGAGTTAAACTCTGAATAAGTTAACAACTTTTTGACTTGTAACATGATAAACTAACCTCTGCAAATTGAAATTAAAAATTATGCGAATATAAATTTTAAAAGATACTCTAATAAAGAGTTTATCTGTATGTTGATTAGTTGTTTATACTTTCTTCAAAAAAACTCATCTCTTTCTCATATAATTTTGATGATCATCACATAATGAGGGACTACCAAACTGCAAATTTGATAGATGGAAACACCCAAAATTATTTTTTATAATATGCAATCTATTTTGAAAACAAATTGATAAGCATCTCTTTTATCTTTGAAATACTCATCA
>JAAUSC010000195.1 GCA_012031965.1 Scytonema sp. RU_4_4 | reverse complement strand
TCACCCCGCCCTGCGGGCACCCCCTCTCCTTAATAAGGAGAGGGGCGGGGGGTGAGGTTTTTTATTGTAAGTAATTTACCGGACATGATATTACATAGACAAAATAAAAACATCATCTTTACTTAACTTTTACATAATCTTTGAGTCTATCAAGATAATTTTTGCTTAATTAATTTTTAACTATGCCATAATTAATGACTACCTACATAAATGAATTTATATTGCTACCAGTGTGCAGGGATGCAACTATCGTACGTAAAAATAAGGTGTTGCAATCATGACTCAGCAAGAGAGAAGTAAGTATAAGCAAAAGCGTCTGGGAGAGTGTTTATGTGAAGCTCGGTTGATCACCCCTGAGCAATTAGACATCGCACTTAACGAACAAAATTTGTCTGGTCAGCGTTTGGGAGAAATTCTCACGATACGTGGCTGGGTTGAACAACAAACGATCAGGTATTTTATGGAAAAGGTCGTCTTGTCAGAACAACTAGCGGTAGAGAAAGAGCTATTTGATCCAACCAACGATAATAGACAAAACATCAATTTAGTAGAAACAACAGACTTTGATTCAACGTCGCTGACTATACCGCTGCATCAGTTAATAGTAAAGATTTCTGCCAAAAAAGTCTTGCAATTCCTGCTTTTAGTAATACTTGGTATTAACTTCGTCAGTTTAGTTGGACAGTTGTGCGTTTACTTCCTACCTAATTTCCCTTTGAAAACCTTCTTTGCAGCGATAACTTACATCGACAACGAGGTGAGTATCCCTGCACTATACTCTACATCTACTTTACTACTTTGTTCTATTCTTCTGTGGATAATCTCCCATACCAACAGAGGAACTGGTCAAACTTATATCAGTCACTGGAGAGCATTATCAATCATCTTTCTGTATCTGTCTTGTGATGAATATATGGCTCTTCATGAAAGACTGATTGAACCATTGCGAAAAGCATTCAATGTTAGTGGTTTTTTTTACTTCGCTTGGGTGATACCTGGTGGTATCTTCGTACTCATTTGCCTACTTGCATTTTTGGGATTTATAATTGCTCTTCCTAAAAAAACACAACGCCTATTTCTGATTGCTGGAACAGTCTTCGTCAGTGGTGCTATTGGTACAGAGTTGGTGGGTGGGTACTATGTGGAACTACATGGTGCCGGGGACATGATCTATGTCATGATAGCAACGATTGAAGAGTTTCTAGAAATGGTTGGCATTGCTATCTTTACTTACGCTTTGCTGTCATATATTACTGGGTCAGCTGACACGAATATCGCCTTTGTCAAATTGCCAAAAACATCATACAGAAATCCTGACTGACTATTTTTCAAACGCTAACAAGTGGGGAGCATCCCAATGCATGCAAAACATGTTTGTCATTCTGTAGACGCTTTGCGGTGAGCCAGTCCGGTGGACGGGTTCCCCGGCATATAGACGCCCGGAGGGCGGCTGAGCGCAGGGTAGGAACTGGCGTTAGCGCAGCGAGACCGGAGGTCTTCCCCGATAGCCGTAAGGCGTGGCGTCAGCCATAGGGCTGAGCGCTTTCTTACGGAATGAAATGGAGCGTATCTCCTCCGGAGACGCTACGCTAACGCCTTGGCGCACGCTACGCGAACAGCATGACAAAAACTATACTTTTCAAACATCCTCTCATGTCTAATGCGTGAATACTTGACCGGCGCTCTAGGCGGAAAACGTTATACTTTCAATAATTCTGGTGTTGGTGATTGTTGGCTCTTAATAGGTGGAAGCTCAAGCTTACGCTGAGGTAGAATTTTAGCGTAGTGGTCTGTAAGAAAACGGTTGAGTTTCTTGTCCAGCTTTTTCAGGAATCTCTTTAACGGCTTGTTCTCATACCCGAAACTCACCTGACGCACAAAGGGTTTAATAATTGTCGCTATTCGTCTGACACCCAGTTTTTTGTACTTAGTTTGGAAATAACCATCCTCTGACAAATCCCACTTTTCGCGGATACGTTGTAAACTTCCCAAAGTCCAAGCATCACTCCAACGCAGCATATAAAAATGCATATCTGTCAATTCTAGAGGCGGACCTGGTACGTAGGTCACTAAACTATCTGGTTCAAAGTATACCGTACCTCCCGCCTGCACCACACTCATACAAAAATCAAGGTGTTCTTTGGTGTTGAGCATGGCTTCATCCAGGTAGCCAATGCGCTCAAATATCTCAGTTCGGACTAGGGTGCAGTGAAATTCTGCTAACTCTGTTTCAGTTCGCTTGAGTTGGGGACGCAATTCTGTGGCATTATGACCTTGTTTGTACATCTTTTCACGCAGATGGCGTCTGCCTTTGATATCGGTGACGATGTGGCTTTCCCCGCCTGCAAAGTGAACTCTTTGGTGTATGGGTTTCTTTTCGCACATTAATGGACCGACTACGGTAGCTCCCGTTTCCTCTGCACATTTTACTAGGGCTTTGAGCCAACCTGGGGAAACTACGACATCGTTATCAACGAAGACTAAGTATTTGGTCTCTACCTGACTTAAACCGATGTTACGGGCGTGGTTGGGACAGAGGTAGTAATTTGTGCGAATAATTTCAAAGTTCTTTTCTTGTGCTTTCGCTTCGAGATAGCGACGAACTTTTGCTGGAGAATTCCCATCTACATAAATTAATTTGAAGGGAAAATCTGTGTGTTCGTAAATGCTTTCGAGAGATTCTTGAGTGCAGCTAAAACGCTCACGAGGGACAACAACAATTGTGACAATAGGTTCTGTCATTTTTGATAACTCCATTTTGATTATTAGTTATTACTTGTTAACGCTAAAGGTCTGACTTGCAACTCTGGCTGAGGTAATTCTAAATTCAGCAGTTGCTGATAAATAGCAACTAATTCATCATTTAACTTAGTCATGTCGTATTTTTCTTCGACACGCGCACGTCCTGCTTGACCCATCTTTTCCCAAGCTTGTGGATGTTCGATGAGATAGCTTAATTTGAGAGCGATCGCATCAACATCACGTTCTGGTACTAAAAATCCGGAAATGCCATCTTTCACCAATTCAGGAATTCCACCATGTAATGTACTAATCACAGGTAAACCCATCGCCATTGCTTCTTTTAAAGTATTAACAGGTGCATCTTGATTTCCGTCAGCACCAGTGACGCTGGGAGCAATGAAGATATGGCAAGTGTCGAGAATCTCAACAATTTCTTTTTGCTGTTTCCATCCCAATAACTTGACAATATGAGCTACATTTAATTCGGCAATTAATTTCTGGAAATTCTCCTTTAAAGGACCATCACCGATGATGTTATACTCGATGTTCGGATGAGTCTGTGCGACTTTCGCAATTGCTTTAATGACATACTCAATACCTTTTTTTTCTACCAAGCGTCCAGTCGTTGCAATTCGTACTTTGCCATCATGAGGAAAATGACGCTCTTTAAAAGCAAACTTGCTGCAATCAATTCCCGAACCGTGTACATGAATCTTATTAGGATCGCAACCCAAAGCAACAGCTTTATTTTTGAAAAACTCGCAGTTTGCTAGGAAAAAATCTGTTTCACTGAAGAGTTCTTGATAAACTTTTTCACCCCATTTTGGTAAAAACTTACTAATATCTGAACCTCGAAAGGTTGATATCAATTTTCCTTGAATTAAACCGAGTTGGCGAAACCACACACCAAACACGCCCAAGGTACTAAATTGACAGTGAATAATGTCGTATGACTTCTTTTCAAGAAATGGTATTGCTCGGTAGAGCATCTTTAATGATTTAGCTTGACTAACGTACCGAACAGTGTTTAGTAGTTGCAAGCAAACTGAGGGGTTTTTGTAAAAATTGCTCAACAGTAAACCCAAGCCTTTCAGCCAACGCCATAACTCATTATGTGGTCGAGTTGGGGCGTAAAAAGTGCGTTCTATAAGTTTATATTGTTCTACTAATGGATGCACTTTAGATGTATCCTCAGGAGGACCATCAAGTGAGTAGATGTGGACTTCATGTCCCCGTTCTATCGCACCTACGATTTGATTTAAAATAAACGGCTCTGATAGCACAGGAAAATGTGCAACGAAGAATGCTATTTTCATTTTTTCAAGTCTCATTCAAAGTGTCATTTTAAATGCGAGTTAATACTTTGGTATTCTGTGCAAGCACTTGCTGAGTTGATTCGGGATTCAGCATTTGCTGATAAATTGACACTAATTCATCGTTAAGTTTGTTCATGTCGTATTTCTCTTCGACACGTACACGTCCTGCTTGACCCATCTTTTCCCAAACTTCTGGATGCTGAATCAGATAAGTTAATTTAACAGCGATCGCATCAGCGTTACGTTCCGGAACTAGAAATCCCGAAACACCGTCTTCCACCAGTTCGGGAATTCCACCATGGAATGTACTAATCACAGGTAAACCCATCGCCATTGCTTCTTTTAAGGTATTAACGGGTGCATCCTGATTCCCGTCAGCAGCAGTGACACTCGGAGCAATGAAGATATGACAGTTGTCGAGAATTTCAACAATTTCTTTTTGTTGTTTCCATCCCACTAATTTCACAATGTGACCAATATTTAATTCGGCGATAAGTTTTTCAAACTGTTCTTTTAACTCTCCATCACCGATAATATTGTACTCAATATTTGAGTGATTTTCTGCTAGTTTGGCAACCGCACGAATACCATATTCTATTCCTTTCTTTTCCACCAAGCGTCCTGTCGTTGCAATCTTCACCTTGTCATCAGCAGGGAAATAACGAGGTTTAAAAGAAAATTTACGACAATCTAGTCCCGAACCGTGAACAACAATTCTTTGTGGGTCGCAACCCAAATTAACAGCACGCTTGCGGAAGAATTCGCAGTTGGCTAAGAAAAATTCTCCTTCGTCGAAGAGTTGATCATAAACGTGTATGCCATTTTCTAGGACATACTTACTAATGTCAATGCCACGAAATGTGGTAATCAATTTACCTTTGATTATCCCAGCATCGCGATAGGCAAGGGCAATAGGTGCTAATGTTCCAAATTGACAGTGAATAATATCATAATCCCCATCTTGAAGGAGCGAGACTGTTCTGTAGAAAGTCTTTAAAGTCGCGACTTCTGAACCATACTTCCAAGGATTGAAAAATTGCAAGGTCGTTAAAGAATTTTTATTGACGTTTTGCAAGAGCAAACCTAACCCTTTCAAAAGACGTAGAAAAAGGTTTTCAGGTAGAGTCGGAGGGTAATGCGTACGCTCTAATAGCTTATATTCTTCAACAACCGGATGCACTTTACCAGTATAGTTTTTTGGCAAACCGTTGACAGGATGAATGTACACTTCATGTCCACGGTCGATTAAACCAGTGATTTGATTGAGGATAAACGCTTCTGATAAAACAGGGAAGCGCCAAACTATAAATGCGATTTTCATTGTTTTGTCCTTTGTTATTTGTTAGTCGTTCTTTTTTTACGGGAGCATCCCAAATGTGTAAATTTATTTGATTTTGTAGTGCGGGCTTCTAGCCCGCTTCGGTTATAAATTAGGGAGCAAGATGCTCCCACTACCGTTTTTTTGCATGCATTGGGATGCTCCCTTTTTTACCGACCCATGACCAACGACAAATGACTTTCCTTTACCGCTCTAACATTTCCTCTCTTCTCTGTGTCCTCTGCGTCCTCTGCGGTTTATTCACACAAAATATTTGGGTGGAAAAAACTAATGACTAACAATGCTAAAAATAGAATTTATTTCGGTCAATTTTGACCGAAATTTTAAGTCATTTTGGACCATAGGAATATTCATTGCTTGCAGAATAGGGGGATGGTGAGAACCTGGATACTGGATGCAGCTAATTGTCCCTTCTTTCACCTGCAACCGCTCAATTTTGTCTGAATTCATACCAATCGCTTGACAAATGAAGCGTTTGATCATTTCTTCACTAGCTATGACTAAACCAGTCATCAACTGGTTAGAGTTTGCCGTAGTTTTCGCGTTCATTTCTGCTTGCCAAGCTTGGGTGAAATCCTCTCGCAACACCTCAAGTTGCACCGTTTCTGGATGGTATTGAAGAATTTGTTGTGTCATGACGTGCGAGGAGTCAAGAACCCCACTCAAGCTAAATTCGATACTAACGTTCTTGAGGAATTCAGCTAAATTCTGAGTTTGTTCCGCAGTTGCGCCACAAGGGACAAGCAACAAACGTAAACCTTGACCCCCTTCTTGTGGTTTGGGTAAATGTTCCCCCACATGTGTACTTAGATTCATTGCTTCCAATTGCCCTGACTCCAGAGAACCATTGGCAAAGTTTAATATACTGATAGCGCAATTAGACTGTTGGAGACAATGGTAGCGATCGCTAGTTATACCAAGGGCAGTGCTAATTAAGGCGCGGTTTGTACCGCCGTGGGTGACGAGTAACAGGGTCTTACCGACATAACGTGGTAGCACTTCTTGCCAAAATTGTTGCACGCGCTCGTACAAGTCGAGGGCGGGGTAGATATATTGTTGTGACCCCTGCGTGAAATTTCGCGGAATTTCCATGCAAAACTCATGGGGGCGTTGCTTCCAGGTGCGATACTCTTCTGGAAAGGTTTCGCGCACGTATTGAAAAGCTAACCCTTGCCATGCTGGCAAATCAGTTTCGCGTAACTTGTCTGTCACCAGAATCGTTTTTGGGTCAACATGGGGAGCTATGATCCCTAAAATTTCCTTTGCTGTTTCATGCGATCGCCTCAAGGAACTGGAGTAAATAGCATCAAACGCCAGTCCCTTGAGGAAGTTTCCAGTTTTACGGGCATCGCTGCGCCCTACTTCGGTTAATACTGATTCGTCACTGCTACCTTGATACAAGCCAAGGGCGTTGTAGGTACTCTGTCCGTGGCGCAGGAGAATGACGCGGGTTCCTTGACATTCCTTAAGCTTTGATCGCATAGCTATCTCCTTGTGGCGAAGTGTCATCAACAATGCTTTGCAAACGGTATAGGGTTGCGTAGTGACCACCTAAACGCATGAGTTCGCTGTGAGTCCCTTGTTCTAGGATGCTTCCCCCCTCAACGTAGAGAATCAAATCTGCATTTTGTACCGTCTTGAGGTTGTGGGAGATCACAAACGTCGTTCGCTCCTCGGTGAGTTTTTCTAGTGCTGCGTTAACATTGCGTTCGCTGGCGTTGTCTAAACCTGTTGTGGATTCGTCCAAGATGACAATGGGTGCTTGACGGATAGCTGCACGGGCGATCGCAACTCTTTGTCGTTGACCACCGGATAAAGTTCCACCCCGTTCGCCTAAAATTGTGTCGTAGCCTTGGGGAAGCTTCATAATGAATTCGTGAGCATTGGCAAGGCGTGCGGCGTTTTCGACTTCTTTGTCAGAGGATCCGAGTTTTCCGTAAGCAATGTTTTCCCGGACACTTACAGCGAACAGCACACTATCTTGCAAGACCACGCTGATTTGCTGTCGGAGCGAGTCTATGGTATATTCGCGGATATCTTGACCGTCGATGAAAATGCGACCTGATTGCGGGTCATAAAGACGGAGGATAAGACTCAGAAGAGTTGATTTACCACTACCGGAAGGTCCAACCACTGCTAAGAGTTGTCCCGGTCGGGCGACAAAGCTAATATCTTTTAAGATTTCTCCACCTGTGTTGTAGCCAAAGGAAACATTTTCAAACCGTACCGCACCAAAGAAGGGATGTGCTTTTTGCGCTCCTGGTAAATCGCGCACATTAGGTTCATATTCCAAAAGTTCCACCACCCGTTCACCAGAAGCAGTCGCTTTGGCAATTTGTCCCACCTGGTTAGAGAGTTTTCGCATCGGTTCAAAGGCATTTTTCAGGTAGGTTATAAACACCAGCAGTTCGCCTGGGGTAAGTCCTTTGTGCAGAACCACATGTGAACCGCGCCACAACACAGCAGCGATAATAATTGCCATCAGGACTTGCACTGTCCTTTCCAGCGCTGCGGAGAGTTTTAAAGATTCAATAGCTTCATCCAAACTCTTTTGATTTTGTGCTGCAAAAATGCCATGTAGCATTTCTTGGAGAGACAGGACTTGCACCACCTTGATAGCACCAATAGTCTCACCTGTTGTTGCAGCTAAAACGCCTTCAGAATCACGATGCTGTTTGGCAAAACTGCGAATGCGGCTAATCATCTTGCTCGTCAACAACGTTAATAGAGGGAAAATAGCTATTGCTACCAACGCCAGTTCCCAATTGAGCCAAAACATGATCGCCGACATCCCCACCAGAGAGATAGTATTCGTAAATAAAGGCAAGGCAGTTTTAATGGTGACAAGCCGCATTTTTTCGATATCAGCTGTCACGCGAGTAATCAAATCCCCACTTTTGAACTCCTGGTGAAAGGACAGGGAAAGATGTTGCAAGTGATGGAAAACATGACCACGTACCTCTGACAACACTTGAACGACAGCCAAAGACATCCCATAGGTACTTAGGTATGCAGCCATGCTACCTATCCCAGTAATGCTGACAATTGCTAGAGCCGACAAAGCTAGCAGTACCATTTGGTTGAGACCAAAGATGGTAGCAACGCTTGCAGAGTTGCTATGAGCAGGTATGAGAATATAGTCAAAGACATACTTCAAAGGCCAAGGCTCCAGCAAACGCAAGCCCGTCTCAAGTAATAGTGCTAAGAAAGAGCCAGCAATCAACACTCTCTGCTTGCGGATATAGGGCGAAAAGTTCCGTAAAATCCGCAAAACCCCTGGTATAACTCCTTTCAAATCCTTTTCTTTGGAGCGTTGACCCATTAACTATCTCCTCCTTCTCCTGCTTGTATTTCTTAAATCTGATACCTGCTAATGACTCATTGCGTTTTCCGTTCGCCAATGTTTAGACAGCACAGAAGTATTCACAGGAACTTTGCGATCAAGAAACTCTTTGAGAAAAGTAGTTGTTTTCTCGGCACCTTGGAGGTCAAAGGCTTGAGAACTATGTACAATTGATTTTTGATTGAGACAGCTAAGAATTTTTTCTGCCAGATGAGACGCTACTAAATCTTGGGGATGAATACAATCAACAATACCTAACTTCTCTAGCTTCTTAGTCCTCACCAATTGTTCCTTATCTTGATGGTCATGACCGATTGGCACAAGGATGGCGCGGACACCTGTGCTGAGAACATTCATCGTTGTGTTATATCCACTTAAACTAATAGAAATATCTGCTGTTTTCATATAACCAATGAGTTGAGAAGTGTACATTTCGATACAGATATTATCTTTGTTTAAAGCAGATTTTTTTAATTTCACAATCTTTTCTTCTGGCATAAAAGGACCAGTAAATATCTTGATAGTATGAGGTATTTCCTTTTCAAGGATTGAACTAGCTTTTACAACTGTTTCTAAAAGCTCGTATCCGATTCTGCCACCACCCACACTTACCAAGATTTTCACGACTTCTAGATTTTTTCGACCCCAATAATCCTCAATCCCAAAAACATTTTGACTGTTGCATTGATTGACAAATCCAGTATGACGAATTTCGCTTTTTATGTCTTGATGTTTGGAAAAAGTTTCTGTAAAATTCTGAAAATTTTTGTCAGAATGAAACAGTAGCAAGTCAAAATACTGATTCATTAAATAACAGATAGCTTCCTCTTCTGCAGGAACACTTTCTTTGCCGATAACATCACGCAAGCTGCAAACAATTTTTGTAGCAGGACTTGTAGATTTGATATGCTCCATCAGAGGAATTAACTCAAAGAAAAGCTTGTGTCTGCCAAAGGGGAAAAACTCAGTAATGAAACAATCAGGTTGTACCCGGTCAAACGCTTCTATCAGTTGATATTTTCTAATTTCTTTGACTTCCTCTACGCTGAGTGAGCTATCACCGACTGTGAATTTCCCATCCTCTAACCACAAAGCTGGTAGCCTGATTAATCTCACCTGAGGCGGCATTTCAAAACCCTGTATAATAGGACCACCATTAATAAAATAAACTTGAAAATCTTTCATCAAACTACGTACAATTTCCAAACTGCGAACCAGATGCCCCATACCACTCAGGTATTGGCAGTAAAACATGATTTTTTTCATTGGTTGATTGTTCGTTATGAATAATTAGTTATTTTTTCACAAAGGACTAAAAACTCAGAATAGTCTTGAGGAAGATTTTTTAGGACTTACGCACCATCTGCTAGAAATCCGGTTTCTTCGTTCGTATTTGGTTGCAAAACAGACGATTTTTGGTAGAAACTAGGTAACTTTTGCGTAAGTCATGTTTCTGATAAACGTTGCTGAGTTGATGTTTGCAAACTATTTGAGATAGCAGCATAAATATGTAGCATATGTAGTCGACTTTTGTCGTCATGCGATACGCGTAGCGTCAAGCCTACGGCTTATCGCCCAATTTGGTCGCCCAATTTGGCGTAGTCTAAATGACGGTGCCATTCAGTGACAACTACCAAAGCATCACAACCATCAGCAAGTGTTTCGGTATCGCTTTCTACCAATACGCCTGAAGGACCATGTTCCATGCCTGTTTGAGAAATGATAGGGTCGTATACCTTGAATACTTAATCATCTCTGCAGAAGTCAAATCTATTACCACTACTGGTACAGGAGGTAAAGATTTCTCTTCCGCAAACTTGCGCTCGATGATAGGGGCGTAGAGTTCTTTTATCATGGCGATCGCTTTCGGACTATCACTACCCAAGACGATGCGGTCTGGGTTGAAAGTATCGTAAACAGCCGAACCTTCTCGTAAAAAGTCGGCGTTACTGACGACATCAAACTCTGTCATCTCTGAGGAGCTTTCTGCAACCCCTTCTAAAACAATTGTGCGTACCCAGTCCCCTGAACCAACAGGTACCGTGGACTTATTCACGATAACCTTGTAAGCACCGTTGAGATGAGAACCGATACCACGGACAACAGCTTCTACGTAGCGAGTATCACTTTCACCCGTAGCTAACGCCGGAGTGTCAACAGCGATGAATAAAATCTCACCATGAGCCACAGCAGCACCTAAATCTGTGGTAAATTTCAAATGTCCTGTCTCCACAGCAGACTGCATAATTTTCGAAAGTCCCGGTTCAAAGATGGGTGACTGTCCGGACTGCATTAATTCCACCTTGGCGACATTGTGATCCACACAAATAACCTGGTGTCCTATCTGCGCCAGACAAGCTCCCGTAACTAAACCTACGTATTCAGTACCAATCACGCAAACTCTCATGGTGTCCTCTCATAACGGCGAAAAACTAGGTAAATATATGAGAAACACCAATTTGGGTTTCCCCTTAATACACAGTTTTACTAAAACTTATGAGTTCTTTATGAAGTTTCTGTGAGAAGTTTCTTATAAAAAATGTTTCATTTCTAGATGAGAGTGTGATGAGACTTTGATGATAAACTGTTTATGTCCGCAGGCAATATCCTATACCTCTGACATTTTCAATGAATTCAAGGTATTGGCAATAGAGACTTAACGAGCCTGACTACCGGATTGGTAATGGCAACTCATGCCACTCTCAAGAGTATTGTACATCACATCCTAGGGTTGCAAGCGTCTAGGTTTGAGCAATTGCAGCTAATACCTGGAAGTATGAGCGTTGTTCATTTTTCTTCACAAAACAGCACACCTGTACTGCAAGCAATGCATACGATGTCTATTATGGACTTTTGAGGCTATGGACTTTTGAGAGGTATTAATGATGAAGGTACTGGTTACTGGCGTTGCTGGATTCATTGGCTATCATTTAGCACAACGTCTTCTAAAAGAAAGTATTGAGGTCATAGGGATTGACAACTTAAATGAATATTATGATGTCAACCTAAAAAAAGCTCGTTTGGCGCAGCTTCTCCCGCAGTCTGGGTTTACGTTTCAGTTTTTGGATTTGAGCGATCGCCTGCATGTTGCTCAACTCTTTCAAGAGTGGACCTTTGATTATGTCGTCAACCTTGCAGCCCAAGCAGGCGTACGCTACTCTTTAGAAAATCCTTGGACTTATCTAGATAGTAATGTTACAGGTTTTGTCAACCTCTTAGAAGGATGTCGCCAAAGTCAAATCAAGCACTTAGTCTTTGCCTCATCAAGTTCTGTTTACGGTGTCAATACCAAAGTTCCCTTCGCTGTTAGCGATAATGTTGACCACCCTATTTCACTATATGCTGCAACCAAAAAAGCAAATGAACTGATTGCCCATACTTATAGCCATCTTTACCAGATCCCAACAACCGGACTACGCTTTTTTACAGTTTATGGTTCTTGGGGAAGACCCGACATGGCGTATTTTAAATTCGTGAAAGCGATAGAAGAAGGCAAGCCGATTGATGTCTACAACTTCGGTAAAATGCAGCGAGATTTTACATACATTGATGATGTCATAGAGGGAGTTTTTCGGGTGATGCTCAAACCAGCTCAACCCAACATAGCAAACAGCAATGCTCCTTACAAGCTTTATAACATTGGTAATAATAATCCTGTGGAGTTGATGACGTTCATTGAAGTGATAGAAAAAGCGCTTGGTAACAAAGCAGTGAAAAATTTATTACCGATGCAACCGGGAGATGTTCCCGCGACTTACGCTGATGTAGATGACCTGATACGTGATGTTGGATTTAAGCCCAGTACACCCCTGGAGCAAGGTATAAATTCCTTCGTACAATGGTATCGAGAGTATAAACAAGTGTGAAGTCTAAAGTACAGATTTCAATACTTTGAAATCTATAAAATTATGATCTTTCATCCTTCATCTTCCAGTCATGCAGGGGGACTATACTCCTGATAACCCACTCTATGATCATCGGGGGAGCTTGTGATATCAGAATACCAGGATAAACAGCCATTCCCCAATTGGGGTGGACTAATATGCGACATTTGTTTTTCATGACTGGGTAGTGCAGCAAAGCTTTCACAGCAGCGGTGTCGTCGTGTAGAATTTTCCCTGGACGAGAAAGCAAAGGATAGCCAGTGCGGGGGTCGATGAGGTCTGTTAAATAATTGCGATCGCGCAGATTAAACGCCACATCACAGCCAAACCTCATAAACGTTTCCCGCAACCGTTCTTTTTCTGTTTCAATTTCCGCTGTACTTTCCACAAGTTCATATCTTGATTGTTGTAAAACAATCACGACCCACAAAAAAAACTGTTTTTTCCAATCTGGTAATATCTGCTCGCGGTTGGCACAGATATACTGGCTAGGGGAATGAATTGAAATTTGAACAGCTTGTCCCGTTTTGCCAACCAAATGAATGGGACAGCCTGCACCATAAGTGTAAACTGTCGGATACTGCACTCAACTTTATTTGGTTTTTACAAGTTTCTTCAATTCATCTTTTGTATTGATGATAACTCTTAAATTGTCAAGAAACATATGAAATTTCCTCAATAGAGGAGATAGTTTCCAGCTATTTTCAATTATTAATTTATTTTTAATTTTCTTTTAATCTTTTTTTTACCTTTTATGATATATTTACCTCTTATTTTCACTGTGCCAGAACTGTGGCAAGTGAACTAAATTCACCAATTCTGAGTTGTTGGATTCTTCTCAATTTTGACTTTTGCCTTTTTTTAATCCAGCTTTAAAGCATTAACTGGTACCTCATCCCAAGAATTGAC
>JAAUSC010000194.1 GCA_012031965.1 Scytonema sp. RU_4_4 | reverse complement strand
CCATCTCCCAGTCCCCCAGTCCCCTTGTCCCCTTTTGCCTTCTCTTTCTCCATTGCCCACATGCAAAAATATGGAAGTTAAATCAGTAGTTGGTTGACAGTTCTTTATCATGGGAAAAAATGACAAAACAGTGTGTAACTTAATTCACCAATGCTCACTCGTATTAAAGACTTAGTAACAAAACTCTCACCCCGCTTAATTGAAATTCGCCGTCACATCCACTCTCACCCAGAACTCAGTGGTCAAGAATACCAAACATCTGCTTTTGTTTCTGGTGTTTTATCTTCTAGTGGTCTTCACGTACAAGAGGGAGTGGGAAAAACTGGGGTCATTGGAGAGCTGCAAGGGACTGGTAAAGATAAGCGTTTATTGGCAATTCGCACTGATATGGATGCGTTGCCAATTATAGAACGCACTGGTTTAGAGTTCGCTTCTCGCTCACAAGGTATCATGCATGCGTGTGGTCATGATATCCACACGACAGTCGGCTTAGGAACAGCAATGGTACTGTCTCAAATGACAGACGAGTTACTGGGTGGAATACGGTTTTTATTTCAGCCAGCAGAAGAAATTGCCCAAGGCGCTAGTTGGATGGTGAATGATGGCGCAATGGACAAGGTTTCAAATATACTTGGTCTTCATGTTTTCCCCTCCATACCTGCAGGTTCTATTGGTGTGCGTTACGGCGCATTGACAGCTGCTGCTGATACTCTAGAGATTATCATTATCGGTGAATCGGGACATGGCGCTCGTCCTCATGAGGCGATAGATGCTATCTGGATTGCTTCGCAAGTCATAACCACTCTGCAACAAGCAATTAGCCGGACGCAGAATCCTTTACGTCCTGTGGTATTAAGCATAGGACAGATTAACGGTGGCAGAGCGCCGAATGTGATTGCTGATAAAGTGCAGTTGTTGGGGACAGTACGTTCTCTCCATCCTGAAACCCGTGCTAATCTCCCAAATTGGATTGAAAAAATCGTCGCTAACGTATGTCATTCCTACGGTGCAAAATATCAGGTAAATTATCGTCAAGGCGTGCCTAGCGTGCAAAACGATTATTTCCTCACGCAGTTGATGCAATCAGCAGCAGAGGAAGCATGGGGTAGCGATCGCGTTCAAGTATTACCCGAACCTTCTCTTGGTGCTGAAGATTTTTCTGTATACTTAGAACACGCTCCTGGTAGTATGTTTCGCTTAGGTGTAGGCTTCAAAGATAGACTCATTAATTACCCATTGCACCATCCCCTCTTTGATGTAGATGAATCTGCCATTATTACTGGAGTTGTCACCTTGGCGTACACCGCTTACAAATACTGGCATCAGAATTGTTAAATATCTAAATAAAAACTCCCAGCATACATGTTGGGAGTTGCTACCATAACGAAACTAATCATTAGACGCAAAAATTTGCGTCTAGTGTTTCCATACACTACTTAGCGCCGACTACGCCCAATTTCTTTTGGATCTCAGTCTTAGCAGCTTTAAATTCTGTAGCCAGTTGCTCGCTTTGCTCGGTGCTCAAGTTATTGCGAATCGCAGCGAACATTGTGCTTTCTTCTTGACGAATGTGGTCGCCAACAGCGTCCATAAGCTGTTTGATTTTACCTTTGAATTGCTCCATGTTAGAGGGGTTAAGACCCTTGATTTGCTCTAACATCTTCTTCATTTCAGCTTGCTCGTCATACAATTCTTGAGTATCGTTCTGACCGTAGAAAGAACGTACTCTGGGGTAAACGACTTGCTCTTCAGCTTCAGCGTGAGCACTCAGATCTTTGTAGATTTGACCAAAGTACTCTTGAATCTTTTGTGGATCTTGGCTTGCCAAAAGTTCGGTGAACAGGGTGTTAACCTTACCGTGATCCAGGCGGATAGCATCCTGGATGTTCATATCTTTCTTGTCAGTGTTTTGGGTAACAGCACTACCGAAAACGCCGCTGACTGCAGCCATAGCGTCTTGAACACGCGCCCAAATACCTTGGTCAGCATCTTGTCCGGTCAATTCACGCACACCCAAAATTTCTAGAATACCTTTGAGTTGTTCTTGGTGAGCGCGGTTTTCAAAGTTAATTGTGTTCAGAGGTCCGATAGCTAGCATGACGTCAGCACCAACTTTTTGTGCTGCTTTATGAACGGTCAAACCAGTCATGACTTGTTGGTGCTTCAGCAATTCATGCTGAAATACCTTTTCATACACGCTCAGTTCAGAGCCTTGCTGCAATTTACGAACCTTTTCAATCATTTCTGAAACAGTTTTTTCTGGCTTGGCTTGGATGCCATACTGACCAATAACCGTTTCCAGAACACCCTGATTTTTCTGGTCATCATTGAGCATATTCCGGAGGCGGTCAGCGATTTCTTGGTCGTTCACTCCTCTCAATAACTGTTGCTCATTTTCAATGAGTAATTGTTGAATTGCTTTCATATCTGCCAGCTTCATAGCAATAGCAGAACGTTTTTTATCATCTAGTGTTGCAACCATTTTCTGGTTCCTCTCAGGATTCAGTGATTGGCGTCATTTCCAATCTCAAAGTGACACAGCTATTAACAAGGTTCCATCTTTCTTTTGACCGATAGCTCAGAAACTCTGGATAGAAAAAGGAGAAAAAACTTTCTCATTTGCAATTTCTACTCTTAGATAGATAATGACTCTCTCTATGCTCATTCGACAGATAGATTAATTTTTGATGCCAATTTTCTAAATTGACGCAAGGATTTTGAAAAAGATTGAAAAAGGAGATAAAGTCATAATGCCCGAGAATCCGGGACTAGTCGAGCAAGCGCTGAACCAAGCAGCAGAGATAGGTCTATCTAGCCAGTTAGATGAAGTAGAAAATTTGAATATAGATGTCAAAACAGAACCAATGAAACTGGTTCAAGGCGAGGTCGATACAGTCTCCATTGAAGGCGAAGGATTGGTAATGCAAAAAGACCTCCGTGTGGAGAAGTTGAATATGCAAATGGGTAGTGTTGCCATCAATCCCTTGAGTGCTGCTTTTGGTAAGATTGAACTCACTAAACCAACTGAAGCCAGTACGCAGGTTGTTTTAATCGAAGACGATATCAACCGTGCCTTCAACTCAGAATATGTCCGTTCACAATTGCAAAGCCAGAAAATTCACATCAATGGGCAATTAATGACGATTATTCCTCAACATGTAGATTTTCATTTACCTGGTAATCACAAAGTAGCATTAAACGCTTCTATTCTCTTAAGAGAAACAATGATACTCACCAAGTCGCTTTTTCAGCAGTACCCACACTGAGTGCTAACGGACAAACAGTTTCTCTAGAAAATGTTGAGTATGGTGATACACAGGAAATTTCGCCAGATTTAACAAAAGCTCTGATAGATGCAACGAGCGAAATTTTGAATCTAAAGAACTTCAATTTAGAAGGAATGACTCTACGAGTTAAGCAACTTGAAGTGCAAACAGGCAAACTGACACTGCAAGCTGAAGCTTACGTAGAGCAAATTCCCTCCGCATAAAATTAGGATACTAAAAATTATGGAAACTACAGAGAGAACTTCAGAGAGAACTTCGACACCGTTCCCAAACCTCCCACCAGTGATTGAAAGTGACGATAGAGAGTATCACGATACTGGTGTACCTAGCACAGTTGCGATCGCCGGACATCCCTTACACCCCCTGAGCGTCATCTTTCCTATTGCTTTTTTAGCCGCCGCCTTGGGTAGCGACTTTGGCTACTGGTTAACTCGTGATTTCTTTTGGGCAAGGGCTTCGTTGTGGTTAATCGGACTCGGATTGCTTGGAGGTGTGATAGCAGCGCTGATTGGCATAAGCGACTTTTTGCAAATTGAACGAGTCCGCAAACGTTCCGCTGGCTGGGTGCATCTGATTCTTAACGTGGCTATCCTAGTCTTGACAGCCGTTAACTTCATTCTGCGTCTGGGTAACCCTGAGTCAGTAATATTACCTTGGGGACTCATACTCTCACTCATTGTCGGTACGCTGACGAGTGCTTCTGGCTGGTTCGGAGCCGAACTCTCCTATCGCCACAAAATTGGTGTGGTAGGTGCTGGTAGCAGAAAATATCCATAACGAGATTTTAGATTGAGCAAATCGCAACCCAAAAAGCTTTGGTACAAGGACTAAAATCTTTGTTATACCAATTTGAAAAAAGAATGCTACAGATACACATTCCCAAACCCTTGTTATCTTAGGCTTTCTTCATTTTGAATTTTTATGAAGCGAATTTTGAATTGGTATTAGTCCCTAGTTCCGAAAAAATGCTATCAAAACCAATTCAAAACTTTTCTATCATCACCTCTTTGCTCATCGTCGTAGCGATGGGCTTTTTCTTTAAGTACTATACTGGTCCTGCTCATCAGTGGTTTAATGATTACGGAGCAGCTGTCTTTTACGAAATATTCTGGTGCTTGTTTGCATTTCTATTGTTTAAAACTCGGGCAGCAGTAAGGCGAATTCCTCTATTGGTATTTATCATTACCTGTATCTTGGAATTTTTGCAATTGTGGCACCCAGCTGTGTTAGAGGAGTTCCGCACTACGCTGATAGGTAAATGGTTAATTGGTAGCACTTTTTCTTGGTGGGATTTTCCTCATTATGTATTGGGCTGTGTTTTAGGTTGGTTATGGTTGCGTCAATTACATGGTAAAGGTTATGCAAAAAAAAGTTAAAGTGAAACCTAATTCAAAAATCCAAAAGATTGAGGAAGAACCTGATGGCAGTCTTTCTGTACATCTAAAATCCCCTCCTGTAGATGGCAAGGCTAATGAAGAGTTAATTAAATTGCTAGCGGAAAAATTTGATGTACCAAAATCGTGTATCAGGATTAAGTCTGGTTTATCTTCTCGGCAAAAGCTAATTGAAATTGACACAGATTAAATTATCTTAAATTCAAAATAAAACTTCTTTTGAAAACGGTTAATAGGAGTGTCCGCAGAGAGGGAAAGGTCGTTTCATCAGTGGTGGCGAAGATTCCGCCATGACTCCTCACTTGCTAATGGATAAATAGAGAAAAATAGAGAAAATTTTGTCATTTTTGTTGGAAATTTTGTTCAGAATTCCTTTTGTAGGATGAATATATTTTCTGCTTTGATCTAAATTCATCATTTTCTTGTGAGGTAAACATCTTACCCGTCTAAAAGCAAAATATTAAACGGGCAAGACTCCAATTTCAAGTAAATAGACAAGACAGGAATTTTGTGAAAAACATGACTAAGGGTTTAATTCTTCCGTAATACTGATATACGCAGGTTGTGCTTTCACTCTTTCTATCCAAGCTTGGATCGCAGGAAATCGTGTCAAATCAAATCCACCTTCATCAGCGACATGAGTGTAAGCAAACAAGCCAATATCAGCAATAGTATAACGCTCTCCTACGAAAAAAGCGTGCTTGGATAGATGTTTTTCCATCACACCAAGAGCTGCGTAACCAGGTTCACGTTTTTGTTCTATAGCCTCATGGTATTCCTGAGCCTTGCCTACAATAGAAATCCAAAATCTCGGTGTAGCTATATAAGGCTCATGGCTGTACTGTTCAAAGAATAACCATTGCAGTACTTGCGCTCGTAAAAAGCGATCATATGGTAAAAATTCTGTCCCTTCACTCAGGTAGATCATAATGGCATTTGATTCTGCTAAATGTTTCCCTGGTTCAATTTCCAAAACGGGAATTTTTCCGTTTGGATTTTTACTTAAAAATTCTGGCGTTCGAGATTCACCTTTGGTGATGTTAACCTCTACCCTCTCAAATGGCATACCAATTTGCGTCAATAAAAGACGAATCTTGTAACCATTGCCTGAGGGTAAAAAATCATACAAACGCAGGTTTTCCATGCCAAAAAAATCAGATGAAATGGTTAATTAATCATGCAGTAAAAATACAGCATCTTATCGGAAATGACAAATACATATGATAAAATGGTCTTATAGATAGCATTTTAGTACGAAAAAGAATCCTCTGATTAATAAAAAATAAAAGTAATATTTGTTGCAGTATTTGGATATTTAATTTTAATTAGCGCTTGAGGAAAAAGTATGTGTGGAAGATTTACTTTAATCCAAACAACAGAAGCATTGTACCAAACCTTCCATGTAGAAAAAGTTCCTGACTTAGAGCCGCAATATAACATTGCTCCTACGCAAATGATCGGGGCAGTCTTGTATAATCAAGAAAGCGATAAGCGTGAATTTCAGAAGTTACGTTGGGGATTAATTCCCTCTTGGTCAAAAGACCCAGGGATAGGAGTGAAGCTGATCAACGCTAGGGCAGAAACAGTAGCAGAAAAACCAGCCTTCCGCTCTGCATTTAAGTACCGTCGCTGTTTGGTAGTAGCAGATGGTTTTTACGAGTGGCAGTTTCACGAAGGTCAAAGACAGCCGTATTATTTTCGTCTTCAAGAAGAAAAAGTTTTTGGCTTTGCAGGATTGTGGGAGCAATGGCGAGCGCCCGAAGATGAGGAAATCATATCCTGTACAATTTTGACCACAGAGGCAAACGAATTAGTGCAGCCAGTTCACGAACGTATGCCAGTGATTCTTCAACAGCAGGATTACGATGTGTGGTTAAATCCAGAAGTACAAACACCTGAGTTGCTACAACCACTGCTGCACCCCTACCCATCCGAGGCGATGACTGCTTACCCAGTCAGCAAAGTCGTCAACAGCCCCAAGCATAATATTCCAGATTGTATTAAGCCTTTGTAACTCGTAAATGTGCATCCCATCAGTTACATTAGCTTGTAGTGAGCGATTAAGCGCTCGTTAAGTACCCAGTCATCTTCATGATTGCGGCAAACCTATCACATAAGCCGTTATGCCAAGAACCCAGAAAAACGATAACTTTGTTGACAAAAGCTTTACAGTCATGGCAGATCTGATCCTCAAGATTCTGCCAACTAATAAAAAAGCTAAAGAAGCCTTTGTTTATTACCGAGATGGGATGTCAGCACAATCGGAAGGAGAATACGCTGAAGCCTTGGAAAACTACAAAGAGGCTTTGACACTAGAGGAAGACACCAACGATCGCAGCTACATTTTGTATAACATGGGGCTTATCTATGCCAGCAACGGCGAACATGACAAAGCTCTAGAGTTGTATCATCAGGCATTGGAATGTAATCCACGCCTACCCCAAGCTTTGAACAACATCGCTGTCATTTACCACTATCAAGGGGAAAAGGCGAAAGAAGTAGGAGACGAAGACGGGGGAGAAGCACTATTTGACAGAGCCGCTGATTACTGGATTAGAGCTATTCGCCAAGCCCCCAATAACTACATCGAAGCTCAAAACTGGTTAAAAACCACTGGACGCTCTCAAGTTGACGTATTCTTTTAGCAGTTATCAATTATCAGTTATCAGTGAGCCAGTGCTCAAAGGGAGGGTTTTCCTCCTTCAGTACTGGGCTCACTCATGACTAACAACAAAAAAACTAACCATGATTGACCGTGAACAAGTTCGTAAAGTAGCTCATCTTGCCCGTTTAGAGTTGACTCCTGAAGAAGAAGAGAAATTCACAACTCAGTTGGGAAATATTCTTGACTATTTTGAACAACTGAGTGAATTAGATGTCAATAACGTGCCACCAACATTACGAGCAATTGATGTCAAGAATGTGACACGACCAGACGACTTACAACCTTATCCCAACCGCGAAGATATTCTTCAGAGTGCGCCTGAACAAGAAGGCGACTTTTTTAAAGTGCCTAAAATTCTTAACGAAGAATAGTTAGGATTTATTGGTTAGTGGGAGCATCCCAAATGTTCAGTTCAAATTGAAGCCAAATGCAGTGCGAGCATCTTGCTCGCTATAGTACGCGAGCAAGATGCTCGCACTACCTTCACATGCATTGGGACGCTTCCTTGGTTAGTAGTTATGAGTTACTCATTGTTAGTAGTCATTCATAATGCCGCTTATAGGTTCTATCCAAAGGTACTCATAGCATTGTTAATTATTAAATATAACTAGTGGTGATTAATAACTAACTACTAACTAAACTTATGGGCTTGGGAATTCTCAAAGATGGTCAATGGGTAAGTGAGCGTGACCAAGAAGACTCACAAGGTAAATTTATCCGTCCTTCAACGACTTTCCGCAACCGTATTACAGCAGATGGTTCTAGCGGATTTAAAGCAGAACCAGAACGCTATCACTTGTACATTTCCTGGGCATGTCCTTGGGCGCATCGCACCGCTATTATGCGTCAGTTGAAAGGGCTGCAAGATGTCATCAGTATGTCGGTAGTAGCGGCAGAAATTCATGATAACAGCTGGGAATTTGCTGATGAACCAGGGAGCACTCCCGATACAGTCAATGGAACTCAGTATCTCTGGCAAGTCTATCTCAAAGCTGATCCCAACTACAGCGGACGGGTGACAGTTCCGGTTTTATGGGATACACAAAATAAAACAATTGTCAATAATGAATCTCGCGAAATTATACGGATGTTGGATACAGAGTTTAATGCGTTAAGCGTAGCTCTGCCTCCGGCAATCGCGAAACAAGATGCAAACTTTTATCCAGAACATTTGCAAAAAGTTATTGACGAGACAATTGATGCAATTTATCAGCCGATAAATAATGGTGTATATCGGGCGGGATTTGCCACGACTCAATCAGCTTATGATGAAGCGGTAACCGAACTTTTTGATGCTCTTGATTATTGGGAGAAAGTTTTAGGAAAGCAACGCTATCTTTGTGGTGAACAAATCACTGAAGCTGACTGGTGTATGTTTACAACTCTGTTTCGCTTTGACGCAGTTTATTATGTGCATTTCAAATGTAACTTACGCCGGATTATAGATAATTCCAATCTGTGGAATTATCTTAAGACCTCTATCAACAGCCAGGAGTCAAAGAAACTTGCAACCTTGACCACATCAAACGGCATTATTATAAAAGTCATCCCAAGGTAAACCCAACTCGAATTGTACCAAAAGGACCGATTATTGATTTTGATGCACCGCATAATCGGGACGAACTTCGTGCAGCTACGGAAGTCTTTTAATGTCGTCGCACAAGTGCTTGTCGCTTTCATTAACATAAGGGTTATTCTGCAAATAATTACGCACCCAATGACAATCACGCACCAGCAGATTATCGAGATCTAAATTCCACAAATCGCTTTCTAAATTCCATAAAATTATCGTTCTGTCATAACTAGCAGAAGCTAAAGTTTTACCATCCGGACTAAAACTGACGCTACTGACTCCACTACGATGCCCAAAGAGGGTTTTGAGTAGTTTACCAGTCGCGACATTCCAAAGTTTGATGGTTCTGTCATAACTAGCAGAAGCTAGAGTCTTGCCATCCGGGCTGAAGCTGACGCTACTGACTCCACTACGATGCCCGGTGAGGGTGTTGAGTTGTTTACCAGTGGCAATATCCCAAAGTTTGATAGTGTAGTCACCACTGGCAGAAGCTAAAGTTTTGCCATCTCGACTAAAACTGATACTATTGACCCAATAGCGATGCCCGGAGAGAGTTTTGATTTGTTTACCAGTGACGACATCCCAAAGTTTGATGGTTTGGTCACCACTCGCAGAAGCTAAGATCTTGCCATCTGGACTAAAACTAACGCTACTGACGGCATTGCGATGCCCGGTGAGGGTGTTGAGTTGTTTACCAGTGGCGACATCCCAGAGTTTGATGGTTTGGTCACCACTCGCAGAAGCTAAGGTTTTACCATCCGGACTAAAACTGACGCTATTGACCAGATCGCTATGCCCAGTGAAAGTCTTGAGTAGTTTACCAGTAGCGACATCCCAGAGTTTTATGGTTTTGTCAAAACTAGCAGAAGCTAAAATCTTGCCATCCGGACTAAAACTAATGCCGAGAACCGTATTACTATGCCCAATGAGAGTGTTCCGTTCTTGACCAGTGGCGACATCCCAGAGTTTGATGGAGTCCTTGCTAGCAGAAGCTAAGGTCTTGCCATCCGAACTGAAACTGAGGCTAAATATCTCATCGTTATGCCCAGTAAGGGTGTTGTGCTCTTTAACTGTGGTGACATCCCAAAGTTTGATACTGAAATCTGCACTAGCAGAAGCTAAGGTTTTGCCATCCGGACTAAAACTGACGCTATTGACCGTACTGCGATGTCCAGTCAAAGTGTTGAGTTGTTTACCAGTGACGACATTCCAAAGTTTGATGGTGTAGTCACTACTAGCAGAAGCTAAGGTCTTGCCATCCGGACTGAAACTGACGCTATGAACCCCATCGCTATGCCCAGAGAGAGTTTTGAGTTGTTTACCAGTAGCAACATCCCAAAGTTTAATGGTTTTGTCATAACTAGCAGAAGCTAAGGTCTTACCATCGGGACTGAAACTGACACTATTGACTGCATTGTCATGCCCCACCAGACGGTTCCGCTCCCTAACTTCAGAAATTGCCTGTCGCAGTATATTTACAATTTCAGTTCGGGTATTTGCTGGTGCCGATAACATCCGTTTTAGCAGTTTCCCTGCTTTTAAGCCTTCTATCAGTACATCAAACTGTTGATTATAACCAAATAAAAACTCTGAAGATTTAGTAATAGTATTGATCTGAGCTATTTCTGCTTGCTGCCATTGCCACGCAGCTGCTCCAGCTGCCATCAGTGCTGCGACTAAACCTCCACTCAGCCATGAAATAGCACGTCGTTGGAGACGAACTTTCTCCGCTTGGACACGTTCGTGTTCCTGCTTTTCTCTATCCCGCAATGCTACGCTAGCTTCAATAAAGTCTCGTTCGGCTTGGCTCAGTTCCTCTCGGCGTTCTTGCAGCTTCTCTTGTGCATCCGCCAGTGCTGCACCTCGCAATAATGCCCCTTCATCTGGTTTCGTCTTTTCCCATTGATGCACTGCTGTCCGTAGCTGCTCTTGCCAAGCTCGAAAATCTCGGTCTGTTGTCATCCATTGCCGCAGTTCACTCCAATTCTGAATCAGTGCCTCATGAACAACCTCCACTGTCTCTTCACTTGCAGCATTCAGACTTGTGACCACTAATCGAGCATCAGCCAGTTCTTTCACCAAAGACCAGCTTACTTCACCCAATTCACCTTTCGTCGCCAGTCGTCGCGTATCTTCTGCTCCCTCACCAGGACGAACCAGTTGGATGAAAATTCGTCGGACCTGTTCACGCTCAGTAGGACTGAGCTTACCATAATTTTGATCCGCATGCTTGGCTAGAGCACCTTGCACCTCACCAATTGCCTCATAAGCTGCATGAGTTAATTGTTTACTTGTTCGCCTTTCCCACAACAACGTCAAGGCAAACTCTAGCAAAGGTAAATTTCCTGGCTCATCCTCCACATCATCTAAAATGCGATCTACCAATCCAGCCTGAAACGTCACTCCCAACTTTTCGGCAGGCTTTTCAATCACCTGTGAGAGTTCCTCACGGTTCATCGATCCCAGTTTGATGTCAGCATTTTGCAACACATCTGCAAATGGGCGATACAAAAGCGCATTCCCCAAGAAATCCGCCCGCATGGTTGTAACTAGCACAGTAGAAGATGGAGACTTGCCTGTGGAATATTGAAAGCTGGCTAGTAAAGTGTCTAGAAAACGACGACGGATTGCCTCATCGGGACATAGAGTATAAAGTTCCTCAAACTGATCGGCAATCAGTAGTACCCGATCATTGGGATGAGTGTGTTGGATATAGGCAAAAACGTGACGCAGAGGAATGACGTTTTTGTCAAGGTTTTTTGCCAACATGCTTGCTTGGTTCATCCTGACACCAGCATCCTGAGTTGTGGTGTAAAGTGGGACAAGTGCCACAGCCAGAGCATGGAAAGGATCAGAACCTGGACGGAAGTGAGTAAATTTCCAATGACCTTCTTTTTGCAGCTTGGGTACCAGCCCCGCCAAAACCACTGAAGATTTCCCGCTCCCTGAAGCACCTAGCACAGGAATAAAGTTACGGGTTTGAGTTGCTTGAACAAGTTTTTCTACAAAGACTTCCCGTCCAAAGAAAAACTCAGCATCATCGGGACCAAAGTGAAACAAACCACGGTAAGGGCACGGGATATCTTCATCAAGAGAAGCATCGGCAGACTCAACAGGTGTTACCCTCAAATCTTCTCGGTAATAATAATTGGTGATGGTGATAGTCGCATCGCCTGTCGCTGAGGTTGCAGCGTATTCAGCTTCTCTCACAGTTTGTTTGATTTCGCTGTCAGACATATCACCCTCCCCCCCCTCCTGACCCGTCAAAGTAGATTCTTAGTCGTCTTTGTTATCCTTAGATGATTGATGCTCAGTGATACTACTAATACTTGCTGTACCAGTACCAGAGGTAGCAGCATATTTAACATTGCTGATTGTTTGATTTATGACCTGCTGCCCACCAGGTTGTTCTTTAAGCTTATCGAGTAAATCTTGAGCTAACTGAACTAGCTCTGGATCATCATTGACCTTAGCAATTTCAACTTCTTCTTGGAGTGTAGCTTGGCGACCAGAAGAGTCCGGCTTCTTTTCCAATCCATCGACTGCATTAATAAGGTCACTTTGAGTGCTAAATTTTTTCTTTAAAGCAGTTTTAAGCGCGTTATAACTGTCTTTGATAACATCCTTACTCAGATTAGCAACAGCCGCCACAATAGCTGTAGTGATGGGGTCCATGGTTTATCCTCAACCGTTAGTAGGACAGTAACCACAGCTACAAGCGGGCTACTATCTTTAAGATTCATTTTAATAACGGTTGATTCCAGAATTTTCTTAATTTCTTATAGCCGTTTTCAATTGAGTAAAACGCAAGTTGGTTGTAGGAGCACAACAGCATGCTGTGCCCTCTTAATAGTTCTTATAGTGATAAAAGAGCGATAGTCATTCAGCAAGTAGAATCTTCCAACTTCTCAAGCAAAACAACAGCGTACGCACAAATACCTTCCTCACGTCCAGTCGGACCAAGTTTTTCATTGGTAGTCGCTTTGACACCAACCTGATTCGGTTGTACTTGCAAAACTTTCGCTATTGTTTCCCGCATCTTCTCAATATGGGGTTTCAATTTCGGGCGTTCCGCCACAACCACCGAATCAACATTACCTATTTGCCAACCATGTTGGCGAACCAACTGATGGACTTGACTTAACAGTACCAAACTATCTGCCCCAGCCCATTGGGGATCTGAGGGAGGAAAATAATGTCCAATATCCCCCAAAGAAAGCGCCCCCAGCATAGCATCCATAATCGCGTGTGTCAGAACATCAGCATCACTGTGTCCTAGCAAACCCAGAGAGTGGGGAATATTGACTCCGCCTAAAATGAGAGGGCGATCGCTCACCAAGCGGTGGATATCGTAGCCGTTACCAATACGAATATTCATCTTTTAGTCACTAGTCATTAGTTATTAGTCATTAGTCAAGAGTCAAGAGTCAAGAGTCAAAGATTATTCTCCCCTGCTCCCCTGCTCCTCTGCTCCCCTGCTCCTCTGCTCCCCTGCTCCCCCGCCGAGCGCGGAGCGCCCGGCAGTCCCTTGCTCACCGCTACCCAACCTAAATAAGCCGCTGCCGGCAGCAAAAGCAGCGCATCAAAATGCGCTAACAGGCATGTCGCCAGCAAAATTGCCCCCAGGATCAGCCATCTTCCCCCCTGCCGACGTTC
>JAAUSC010000193.1 GCA_012031965.1 Scytonema sp. RU_4_4 | reverse complement strand
TGTCAGTGTATTAAAGCTTGACTACAGAAAGAATAGCTCTTTGGGCAATTTTAGCCTGCTTTAAGGCGTCTGTTGCTCAGGAATTTTCAATTGAAAAATTGTTACTTTCACCAAAATTGTAATAAATGGTTCTTGAGTCTATGGTGACTAACTCCCAAACCCCTACTTTGCCAGCAGAATCTACTCAAACCCTGCCAACTGACACAAAAGCCAGAGTCAGTCAGTTCATGAAACAGTTGCAAGACCAAATCACTCAAACGTTGGCAGAGCTGGATGGTGTGGGGCAATTTCAAGAAGATATGTGGGAACGTCCAGAAGGAGGTGGAGGGCGATCGCGCGTTCTGCGTGAAGGTGCAATATTTGAGCAAGCTGGGGTAGGTTTTTCTGAAGTTTGGGGCTCCCATCTACCGCCTTCAATATTAGCGCAGCGCCCAGAGGCTACTGGGCACAATTTTTATGCTATAGGCACCTCAATGGTGTTACATCCCCGCAGTCCTTATGTACCGACTATTCATCTCAATTATCGCTACTTTGAAGCAGGACCAGTATGGTGGTTCGGTGGCGGTGCGGATTTAACCCCTTATTACCCCTTTGCCGAAGATGCCATTCATTTCCATAAAACACTCAAGCAAGCGTGTGATGCTCATCACCCAGAGTATCATCCAGTGTTTAAACGTTGGTGTGATGAATATTTTTACCTAAAACACCGTGGGGAAACGCGGGGTGTTGGTGGACTGTTCTTTGATTACCAAGATGGTCAAGGTGAGTTGTATCGCGGTCCTCATAAAGATGGTGCAGCGGCTATTTACAGTCACCAAATCGGAACACTAGAACCACGCAGTTGGGAACAGTTGTTTGCTTTTGTACAAGAATGTGGTAACGCCTTTTTACCAGCTTACGTACCAATTGTGGAAAGGCGACACAAAATGGAATATGGCGATCGCCAACGGAATTTTCAGCTGTATCGCCGAGGAAGGTATGTAGAATTCAACTTGGTGTATGACCGAGGCACCATTTTTGGACTGCAAACCAACGGACGCACTGAGTCAATTCTGATGTCGCTACCACCCTTGGTTCGCTGGGAATACGGTTATCAACCTGAACCAAACTCCCCCGAAGCTCAATTGTACGAAACCTTCCTCAAACCTCAAGACTGGGTAAACTGGATAACCCAGTAGTCCCAAATCATGAGTCCCAATTACTGAGTATCAATCACCTATACGTCTAGATTGCTGTAAGAGGTTAAACACTCAAAATTTAATACTCAGTATTCAACACTCACCACTTCTTTAGTGAGTTAAACTACTAAAGAGATGCACTTAGCAATAAAAAAGACAGTCGTTGCTGTAGCTTTTTAATCACAGGCTACAGTATCACATAACGCTATTGCAAATTAGCTAACTCTCGGTCTGGAACTCATTTCAGTACAGAAAAATGCAGAATAGCTGAGAAAACAAGGGTTATAGCTTTTGCGAGAAAAAAGCGAAACTATACCCTAGTCTCTTTCTAAAGGAGTGTCAAGGGAAGGTTCAGTGATACACATAGATCAAAAAACTTATACAACCCACAACGGCAATACCGTTATCGTTTTAACACCGACTGGTCGCTTAGATATTACCACTGCTTGGCCATTTCGCTTGAAATTGCAGGAGTGTATTTCCAAACTCAGTCGTCATGTGGTGGTGAATCTCGGTCAGGTAAATTTTATAGATAGTTCTGGTCTGACATCTTTGGTCGCTGGAATGCGCGATGCTCAAAAAGGTAAAGGCAGTTTTTGTATTTGTAATGTGCATCCAGAAGCAAAACTGGTGTTTGAAGTCACCATGATGGATACAGTTTTTGAAATCTTTGAAACCGAAGAGGAAGCTTTAGAAAGTGAATCTCGTAGTATTGCTAGCTAAAAATATTGCTGGGTGAGGTATCACAAAACTTTCACACTCCCTCATCTCAAAAACCGCAAATGCATGGTAAGGTGTTATCCACTGTTTTCCCCTAACGCCTGAATCAATGCATTTGTACTATCTACAATCCCAACACCTTGAGGAATTCGTTCAAGATAGTGGTATAGATTTAAACCTTGCAAGACTCAATTTTATGTCTTTACAAGGCAGAACCACATATGAATACCTGCTAATTTCTGAACGTCTTCCCCGTACAAATACTGGAATGGTCAAAAGCAGGTGGTTACAGCGTTACGCTCACATCACTGATGGTGGTTGGTGGTGTTCTGGACTTGATCCCCTGAATGATTGGCAAGCAATGGAGTGGGGATGCTTTAAGCCTAACCAACCTCGATTAAATGAAAATGGCAAGTTGATTAAATACGAGCATCCCCCCAGCACACCAACGCGAGTATTTTGTCTGCGAGTCTCACTGCATATCTGGCAGCAAGTTGCTCAACGTTACAATGTACCCATGCCCAACAATATCAACATTGCCGACAATGGTGAAGCCGAAGGCTTTTGGCAATGGGTGATGAAACGGAATATCCCTATCATCATTTGCGAAGGGGTAAAGAAAGCAGCAGTACTGTTGACACAAGGATATGCAGCGCTTGCTATTCCTGGAATTACCAGTGGTTACCGCGTTATCAAGGATGAGTGTGGCAAAGTTATCAGTCGCCAGCTTATTCCTGATTTAGCAGCATTTGCCATCACTCGGCGTATCTTTTATATTTGCTTTGATTTTGAAACTCAACCCAAGAAAATAGCAGCAGTCAATAATGCTATCTCTCAACTAGGATTTCTATTTCAAGACAAAAATTGTCCCGTCCAAGTCATCAAACTTCCAGGAATAGAAAAAGGGATTGATGACTTTATCGTCGCAAAAGGTGCAAGTGCTTTTGAAACAATCTATCGGCAAAGCGTTGATTTAGAAGTTTACCTTGCTCAAACCAAACCTCACACCGAGTTAACCATTCCGGCTGCACTCACTCTCAACCGCCGCTATTTAGGAGAAATACCGTTCCCCTCCTCTGGATTAGTTGGAGTAAAATCTGCAAAAGGAACAGGAAAAACCACAACACTGCAAGCTGTTGTGAATCAAGCCAAAAGCAGAAATCAACCCGTATTACTCATTACTCACAGAATCCAACTGGGACGTTTTTTATGCGAAAAAATCGGTGTGCAATGGGGACTAGGAAATAAGAACAAGGGGACAAATCAAGTCAAAATTCAAAATGGACTGCGTCCCGCTGCGCTAACAAAATTCAAAATATGCCCTGAGCCCTTCGAGCACGCTGCGCGTCGAAGCGATACGAGCACGCTGCGCGTTAGTGAAACTCCTCCGCAGGAGATACAAGATTCAAAATATGTCCTACGGGCATACGATGCGAACAAAATTTTGAATTTTCCTATTGCTTTATCTCCTCACTCTCTTGGATTATGCGTTGATTCTATTTGGAAGCTGAATCCTGAAGATTGGCGAGGGGCAATCATTATTTTGGACGAAGTAGAACAGTCTTTATGGCATCTCCTGAATAGTAATACTTGTAAAGATAAACGTATTAAAATTTTAAAAGTTTTTCAGCAGATCATTTCTACTGTGCTGACAACTGGAGGCTTAGTAATTGCCCAAGATGCTGATTTATCAGATGTTTCCCTAGAATATTTACAGGGGTTGGCAGGCATTCAAATTATGCCTTGGGTTGTTGTAAATCAATGGAAACCACAGCGAGGTTGGGATGTAACTTTCTATGATTCACCTAACCCAACTCCCTTAATTCATCAACTAGAATTGGATTTAATGACAGGACAGAAATGTTACGTTACAACTGATAGTCGTTCTGGACGTTATAGTTGTGAAACAATTGAACGTTACCTTCATGAACGTTTAGAAAGATTGCAACAGCAATTTCCAAAAAGTTTAGTTGTTAGTAGTCATACAACAAGTACACCTGGTCATGAAGCCGTTGATTTTGTTGCAGCTATCAATCAAAAAGTAACTGAATACAATACTATTTTTGTGACTCCTAGTCTTGGTACAGGCATTAGCATTGATGTCCAACATTTTGACCGCGTTTACGGTATTTTTCAAGGGGTCATTCCTGACTCGGAAGCACGACAAGCATTAGCAAGAGTACGCGACGATATACCACGTGTTGTCTGGTGTGCAAAGCGAGGAATTGGCTTAATTGGTAGTGGTAGTACAAATTATCGTTCATTGTCTTATTGGTATCAAGAAAATCAAAAAGAAAACATAGCTTTGCTCAGTCCAGTACATAAAATTGATGTCGATTTGCCATTAGTGTATGACCCTATTCATTTACGAACTTGGGCAAAATTATCTGCCAGAGTGAATGCTTCTATTACCCTTTATCGTCAATCGATGAAAGATGGCTTGACGAGTGATGGGCATCAAATGCATGTACGAAGTAATGATGTACAAAAGAATATTATTCGAGATTTACGCCTTGCCTTGATAGCAACTGAGTCTAGTGATTTCGCAACTCGTAAAAGATTAATATTAGAAATTTTTAAAGTCCAAAAGGATTGGTCGCAAAGTCGTAAAAAATCAAAAGAAATTGACGGCAAAATAAAAGAAATAAAGCGACAAAATCAATTGGCATCTGCAACCACTGTAGCTCAGGCTAAGGATATTGATTATGTAGAATACGAGCAGTTATTGCTTAAGCATTCGCTGACTGAAGAGGAACGTAACCAAATTCATAAATATCTTATCAGACAAAAGTATGGGATTGAAGTGAGTCCTTTGCTCAAATTACGTGATGATAAAGGATATTATTGCCAACTATTAACACATTATTATCTAACTCATGAAAGCGAGTATCTCTGCCTGAGAGACAAGCAAGAATGGCATCAGCAACTGTCTTGGGGTGAAGGTAAAGTTTTTCTACCAGATTTAAAGACTTATACACTTAAAGTGGAAGCTTTAAGAGCATTAGGAATGCTCCAGTATCTCGAACCAGAACGAGAATTTACTGAAAATGATGCAGATTTGTTGTTATTGAAAAGTATTACTCTTCAGTGTAGTAAACATATCCAAAGAGCAATTGGTATTAATTTATTGCAGGAAAAAGAGTATCTTTCACCGATAACAATACTTAAGCAGTTGTTCAATTTATTGGGGTTAAAGCTGAAACGGGTCAAGAATGGAGTCTATCAAATTGACTTTGAAACACTCCATGATGGTCGGCAAAAAATATTTAATGTTTGGCAACAACGTGATGAGTTGATGTTGGCTAATTTTAAGAGTCTTGGTTTTGAGATAGCGGATAATCTCTTAGACTGGAGTGAGATTATACAAGTGAAATCTGTCTCTGCAGTTGGAGTAAAAACTAAGATATGATAAAGAAAGAACTGATACCAATTTTGTGTACGAGAAATTTGAGTCAAAATAATGGTCGGTTGACTTCCGCCATGCTGTACTAGTGCAGGCTGGCAAAAATAACTAACCAGTGTTAGAAGTAGTATCAAACACTGATAAGCTCAAAGAATCAAAATAAAAGGGAGAGGGGAGAAATGCCCCAACCAGTTGCGATCGCCATCAGATTAACCGAACAACAAAAACGGTTGTTAGAACAAATAACTCGCGCCCGCACAAATCCGTATCGGTTAGTGCAAAGGGCACAGCTAATCCTGTGGGCAGCTGAGGGAATGACGAATACGGAAATTGCATCATCATTACGATTAACACGGGGACAGGTGCGATTATGGCGAACAAGATGGCAAAATGCAGCTCAAGAATGGGAGCAAGTGAAATCAGAAGGTATCGAGGATGAAACGTTGCTCACACGGATCATCTCGATACTTAAAGATGAGCCACGACGTGGGAATCCAGGAAAATTTAGTCTGGAAGAAATTGTTCAAATTATTGCAGTTGCGTGTGAAATACCAGCAACCTCGGAGCGTCCAGTCAGCCACTGGACGCCCAAAGAGCTTGCAGACGAAGTGGTCAAGCGCAAAATAGTATCAGAGATTTCGCCCCGAAGCGTAGGTCGTTTTTTAAAATCAAGCAATGTTGCAACCACATCGAAGTCGTTACTGGTTAAACGCAAATCCACCGGATCCAAAAGTATTTAAACAAGAGGTTCAGCAAGTTTGTTATTTATACCAAAAAGCAGAAGAACTAAAACTTGAGAGTGTACATGTTGTCAGCACGGATGAAATGACAGGTATTCAAGCACTCGAACGAGCATATCCCACCCAGGAAATGGAACTTGGCAAAATTGAATACCAAGAATTTGAGTACATTCGGCATGGAACCCTTTCTTTAATTGCCTCTTGGGGCGTAGCTGAAGGACTTGTACTAAATGCCTCTGTTAAAGAAACACGCAACGAAGATGATTTCGCTAATCATATTGCTCAAATAATCGCTACCAATCCAAACGATGGATGGATTTTTGTTAGCGATCAACTCAATACTCATAAGTCTGAGTCTTTAGTTCGACTTGTCGCAACTAACTGCGGTATAGACATTGATTTAGGTGTTAAAGGTAAATCTGGTATTCTCCATTCGATGGAGTCTCGTGCAGCATTTTTAACTGATACAAGTCATCGAATTCGTTTTGTTTACACTCCAAAGCATAGTTCTTGGCGATGTAGCAGATTGAGTGTTGGTTTAGTATTTTGGTACGTCGTTTACTTCGACGTGGTAACTTTATTTCTACTAACGACCTCAAACAACAAATTTTGAATTTTATTGATTACTTTAATTGCACTTTGGCAAAGCCATTTGTTTGGAAGTTTTTAGGCTATCCTGATTCTGCTTAGACTGGTCAGTTATTTTTGCCTGCCTGCACTAGTCATGTCTACACGTACACCTGCATATACACGGGGTGTAGACAGTGTACAGTTCTATGAAGATGTGAAGTAGGGAATGGGGAGAGCGATTTGTCGCCTTGGGATTGCGAATGCCGTAGCTAGTTGAAGTTTCTCAAAACTGCATAAGTTGCTTTTGCTTGCACTTATAAGAATAAGGGTTTGTACATTTTTAATTTGATGTAGATAATACTTGTAACAATTATTATCTGTAGTGCTTATAATGTATATTCTTCAAGCGTCAATCTGTCTGTTTAGCAGCGATATAGTATAATTCATTAAAAATGGTTAAATAATCTTCTTTACAAGATTTTAGAGTATTTAATAAAATGTATGAATTTAAAAGAAACAGAAGCAACTCGGTATCTTTGTGCTGCTGCTTATATTGACAAGAAATTTCGTGAAGACGTCATTCAGCAAACTATTAAGGAGAAATATAGAACTGTTGCTGTATCTCCTGGAGTTGATTTACAAACAGTAGTTAAGCACTGCCTTTTAGCAAAAAGACTTGAGTTCAGTCGAGATGTTTTTCTTGCTATCTTGTTAGTGTTGGTTTTAATAAAAGGATTTCCGCTTTCTTTGATTTGTGCCATTGCTTATTTTGATAAAAAGTTTTTTGAGCAGGCTATATTTGTACGTGAAGGAGTTAATTCACAAGCAGAAAAACAAAAAAAATAGAGTTAAAGGAATATATATTATCATTACTCATATTTTTACTGACTTTTTTATATTGTTTTCCACTAGCTTACCCACTTGCTTTTATTATTGTTTGTTGCTGGAAATGGAATATTAGTTACGGTATAGCCAGAAAATTTTCCAAAAAATATTTTAAAAAATATCTTTCTTTATTTTATAAGAGAAATAAGCTTTTTTTGAAAAAAATATCGAAAATCAGCAATTATGATAACTCCAATGTACTCGTTTACGGAAAAACTTTTTATCCTTTTGTAGGTGCTGGTCATTATTATTCGGGATGGTCTTTTTCTTTGAATCTTCGTAAAGATAGAGAGGATACAGAAGCCTTTTTTCAATCTGTCATGCTTGAACAAGAAAAAGCTGTTTCTTTAGACTTAGAAGAATTGTATAATTATATAACTGAGAAAGTAATAAGTTTAAAGTTGGATGGATTAACTATTACAGATAAACTATGTGTAAATGGACAGGAAATAAGAGAACGACCATTTGTCTGTCATCCTTTGAGTTGTCCAGAGTCACATCTAGATGATTCAGTTGTTAAATATTTTTTAAAACAAAATACCAATGATAACATTCGTTATTACAAGAATATTCAAGTAGTTATTTGGAATGGACAAATGGTATTGTCAGCATTTTTTAGATTCGTAAATTTTAATAAAAAATTATTTATAGAAACAGTTTATTTTCTCCTGCTACCTGTGAAAGAAGAATATCAAGAAATAGATAAATTTTATTCAGAGTTAAGACTTGAAAAAATTAGAAAATTTTTAATAAAATCCTTTTCTGAAACTTTATTTCTATTTCCCTTTTCTCTATTAAATCTTTATAAAAATATGATTTTAGAAACTTGGCAGAATTGGAGACAACATAGACAAATGAAACGTCAAATTAGGGAAACTGCTAACTTTAATTATGGAGCGACTGAGAGTATTCGTGAAAAAGCAAGTATGACAGAATACACTCAATATTTTCAAAATCTTGACACGCAAATGTACTATAAAATTATTAATCAACAAATTATAGATAGTCTATGTGAATTTTTAGAAAGTAAAAATATAGATATTTCTGATTTGAAGGAAAAATCAAAAGTAATATTCAATTCTGGAGTGATTGTTAGCGGAAGTTCATCAATTAATACTCAAAACCTCGCTGTTGGAGACCAGTCACAAGCAGTAACTAATAATTTCGCTCCTTCAACACCGCCAGAAGGAACAAAATCTGATAAATAAGTAAGGTATACACTGAAAACATATTCTAAAAAATCTACTCTATTGTAGAGTACTGTAGATTTAAACAAGTTTGAAGAATCAAATTAAAGCTAGGAGGTCATGATGAGTGTTAACAAAGAGAATCACGGCATTCAGGTTTATGGTGGCTCAATCAATGCTGAAAATATAGCAGTAGGTAATCAAGCAAAGGCAATTAAAAATCAAACAGGAGATAAATCGGTGTCTGAAACTTTTAACAATAACCTACAAGGTGCAAACATCGCCAACTTTGCTAACAAGAATCAAGACAATGTTCGTCAACAAGCTAATCAATATAACTACGTAAAACAAAAGCAAAATATAGCTGAAGCAGCTGCAGAAATACAGGGACTTTTGAAGCAACTGGAAACAACTTACCCTACCGTAACTGAGATAGATAAACTAACAGTTGTAGCTCAAGCTGCAGAAGAAATAAAGAAGAACCCAACAATGAAATCACGAGTTATTAATGCGCTCAAAGCGGGAGGAACTGAAGCATTTAAAGAGGCAGTTGACCATCCATTAGCTAACGTATTGGTGGCGATGATTCAGGGTTGGCAGGACGCTGAATAGAAGCAGGTTAAAAACTTGGCTAACTGCTAAAACACCGATTTAGTAATAAAATCCTAGAGTGAGAACGCCGACTTTTACGTCTTTTAAAACCAAAATTTCCTTCTTGCAACCTGCTGTTTAGTTCTCCTCTAGTTTCTTCGTCAGAACAAACTTTTCTGAAAAAGATTAACATGCTTCCTATAATTAAACCATCACTTTGTTGAACTATCACACTCTGTTAACCAGGCAGGGTGGGCATTACCCACCACAAACCTTTTCCGTCCTACATCTTAAATTTCTCCGTAATCCGCTTCATCGCCTCTTCTACATTCTCTCGACTATTGAAAGCCGAAATGCGGAAGTAACCTTCACCTGCTGCACCAAACCCAGAACCAGGTGTACCTACAACATTGCAGGTGTGCAATAACTTATCGAAGAAATCCCAACTGGATAAACCATTGGGTGTTTGCACCCAAACGTACGGTGCATTCACACCACCGTAAACTGCTAATCCTGCGGCTGTTAGTTTCTCACGAATAATTTTGGCATTCTCTAAATAGAAACTAATCAGTTCCTGAATTTGAGCTTGTCCTTCCTGAGAGTAAACTGCTTCGGCTCCGCGTTGTACGATGTAGGACACGCCATTGAATTTGGTAGACTGGCGGCGGTTCCACAACTTCCATAGTTCTACATCAGAACCATCGGCTGCTTTTGCTGTCAGCGTTTTCGGGACAACGGTGAACGCACAGCGAGTACCGGTAAAGCCTGCATTTTTAGAAAAGGAACGAAACTCAATCGCACATTCCCTTGCTCCTTCAATCTCGTAGATGGAGTGAGGAAGTTCTGCATCGGTGATATAGGCTTCGTAAGCTGCGTCGAAGAAAATGATAGAGCCGTTTACTCTAGCATAGTCCACCCATGCTTTTAGGTGTTCTTTGGTTGCAACGGCTCCTGTGGGGTTATTAGGAAAGCAGAGGTAAATTAAATCAACTTTTTGAGAAGGAATTTCAGCAGTGAAGTTGTTTTGGGCAGTTATTGGCAGATAAACTAAGCCCTCGAACTCTCCTTGATCATTTGCTGGTCCAGTATGTCCCGCCATGACGTTAGTGTCTACGTATACAGGATAAACGGGATCTGTAACGGCGATGATGTTGTTGTTGCCAAAGATGTCGAGAATGTTGCCCGTGTCACATTTAGAACCGTCGGATATGAAGATTTCAGATGCATCAACCTCGCACCCCCGCGCTTGAAAGTCTTGGGTAGCTATTTTTTCCAGTAACCAGGTGTAGCCTTGTTCTGGACCATAGCCTTTGAACGAAGCGCGATCGCCCATTTCTTCAACCGCTTTAATCATAGCTGTACGGCAAGCTTCCGGCAGTGGTTCTGTGACATCACCAATACCCAGCTTGATAAGCTTAGCATCCGGATTCGCTTGTGCAAAAGCATTAACTCGTCGCCCTATTTCCGGGAATAGGTAACCTGCTTTCAGCTTGAGGTAGTTGTCGTTAATTGTTGCCATAGTCAATTGTTACAAATGCCATAAATAAACAGCTTACAATATCGGAGCAGAAAGCCCATTCCACGCGCGGGGTGGGACGGACAGATACCAAGTGAGGGAGACAAGGACTGCAGTACTGTCCAACTACTAGCCGCACTGACCTGCTTTACTGAGAGTTTTAGCACTTTGGGAGATTTGATACTATAGTGATATCATTATGATATAAATTCGGGTTGATAGAAACTATGGAACAGAAAATCAAGGAATTTCCTGCGTTCAAGGTCAACGGCTTCATTATGTTGGCTGTGGTAGTCGCGCTCACGCTGCTAGGAGGATGGTATCTTTGGTCTAGCGTGCAGGGGCTAGAAGCTTTACTGACAAGAGGTTTGAAAGTTACTGATTTTATCGGTGGTGACGATACCGTTGCAGAGTTTATTGCTTGGTTGGCTGCTACACTCCTCGTTGTTATCATCCCATCGCTATCAGGATTCTTTAGTGTTGAGCCTAATCAAGCGGTGGTGTTGGTGCTGTTTGGAAAATACATGGGAACTGTGCGCGAATCGGGCTTCTGGTGGACAAATCCCTTTGCTAGCAAGCAAAAAATTTCACTGCGGGTTCGCAACTTCAACAGCAAAATCATCAAAGTCAATGATGCAGAAGGAAGTCCGATCGAAATTGCGGCGGTTGTTGTCTGGCAGGTTTTCGATTCAGCTAAGTCAAAGTTTGCAGTCGATGATTATGAAGAATTTGTCGCCATTCAAAGTGAAACCGCCATTCGGTCTCTAGCCATTCGATATCCCTACGACAGTCCAGATGAGACAGAAGCTCCTTCGCTGCGGGGAATTCCCGATGAAATCGCTCACGCCCTGCAAAGAGAACTCCAAGCCCGTTTGGAAGTAACGGGTGTAGAAGTGATTGAAGCACGGCTCTCGCATCTTGCCTATGCACCAGAAATCGCTCAAATGATGCTGCGACGACAGCAAGCAAAAGCCTTAATTGATGCGCGACGGCAGATTGTTGAGGGTGCAGTGGGGATGGTAAATGAAGCGTTGAATCGTCTCAGTCAAGAACAAATGCTTGATTTGGATGACGAGCGCAAAGCTTCTATGATTAATAACCTGTTGGTTGTCCTAACCTCTGAGCAAACCGCCCAACCCGTTATCAATACTGGAACGCTTTATAACTAAGAAATGGGACAAAAAAAACGATTTTTGTTACGTCTGGATGAGAGACTTTACGAGATTGTGGAGAAATGGTCAGCAGATGAACTCAGAAGCGTGAATGCACAGATTGAGTATCTGTTGACTGACGCTGTGAAGAAAGCAGGACGATGGAAGGAAGACAAGGGTAAATCAGAGCAAGAGTGAGAGCAAAGATAATTTTGTCTCCTGTAAAAGACTCAAACGCTATCAAAATTCTGAATTGCTGCAAACCCTTCCGACTCCGACGAATGATTTCCCGGTCGTACAGAAAACAGCGTTTGCATTCCAGCCGCCTGAGCAGCTTTCAGTTCAGCGGTTACGTCTGAGATAAAGAGTATCTTTTCTGTTGCGACTCCGATAGTTTCAGCTATTTTGTGATAACTCTGAGCCTCCCTTTTGGAACCAGTTTGGGTGTCAAAGTAACCACAGATAAAATCAGTCAAGTCTCCCACTTCACTGTAACGAAAGAGGAGTTTTTGCGCCTGAACACTGCCAGATGAGAAGATAAACAACTGCTTACCAGCAGTTGTCCAGCGTTCAAACGCAGGTTTTACGTCTGCAAACATTTGCGATCGCAACGTACCATCCCGATACCCTTGATCCCAAATCTTGCCCTGTAACGATTTTAACCCCGTTGATTTGCGGTCAATAGCAATCAAATGGTGTATGTACGCAACAGCCGCTGTCACCTCTGTTTCTTGCCAATCAGGTACTGACAACCCCTGCGCTAAATCAGTTTCGTACTCTTGCCTTAACCATTGCAAATCAGTCTGCACCTGTGCATCCTGCTGATGAGTTGTGAGAAAATCGGCTACATGGTCGCGGGCAAACGGAAATAACACCCCGAAAACGTAGTCAACTGGGGTCGTCGTGCCTTCAATATCCAAGAGAATAACGTCTGCGGTATCAGAGTATTGTGCAGTCATGACGGAATCAGTGAACAGTTAACACTTAACAGTTAACAATAACAACTGATATAGCAGTCCGAATTGAATCGTGAGAAAATACACCGGCTATAGTGAAAGTGCATGCTACGTCTCTACATTATTCGTGGTGATGTACGTGATTCAAATGAGAACCGCTATATATTTTGTGAAGTATTAATTCTAACTTCTAGAGATGTGAGTGGTTGTTGTGTATGATATTCCTGATGCTAAAAAAGCGCACGAAGTTATCCAACTTTCTAGAGGGTTACGGGCGAAGAGCATTCCCAAAGTATTACGTTATCTAGGTTTTAGGAAAATTAAGGAGGTTTTGTAACATGGTCATCGACACACTCCGCCGAATCGCTGAAACCCTATATCTTTCGTTGGAGTGTGTCGATTGCTTGCTGGGCAAGGGTTTGAGGTATGTGTTTTGCGCAATTTCGCACAACTTCTATGATGTTTTTCAGCAGTGTGTCGATTTGGCGGCTGAAACCCTTACTGGGTAAGGGCTGCTAGACGAACTCCCTACCGATTGGGTTAAATCGGATTAGTTGGAAACTTTCATTCCTGCAATAAAAACACCTACAAGCCCGCAAACCCTACCGATTGGGTTAAATCGGATTAGTTGGAAACGTTAACCTTTATTGTTCGGAAGCGCACTCAAGTAGACCCTACC
>JAAUSC010000192.1 GCA_012031965.1 Scytonema sp. RU_4_4 | reverse complement strand
CTTACTTGATTTGCTGAACAGAAGTTGAGCACTCATATTGCTACTCCCTTCCCACTCTAAATTTACCTATCAAGCGAAGCGTATTTTCTCTGCGTCACGCCAGGTGCTACAACGGGGGAACCCCAACGCCCTTCGGGTTCGCCAGTCGCCTACGGAGGGAGACCCTCCTGCAGCGCTGGTCTCACCAGATACCTACGGAGGGAGACCCTCCTGCAGTACTGGCTCCGCAACGCACTGGCTCCCCAAGTAGAGCATCTGGCGTTGGAGACCCTCCCGCAGCGCTGGACTCACCGTAAGGCGTGGCGGAGCGCCATAGGGTAGCGAAGTCATCGCAGCTGCTCTACTTTACGTTTTTCAATTGTTGATCTACTTAAAAACAGGCAGAGTATTAGAAATGAAGGTAGAAAAACAGCACCGTGCAATGACGGCATTTCAAGAGTTTTTAACGACTCCTTTAGAAAGACTACTACAACAGCATATAAATACTGATACAACGGAGGCAGCTTTGACATTATTTCATGATATGGCTGCTACTGTACCTGCTTACAAAGATTTTTTAGCAAATCATGCGATCAACCCTGATGAATACCAAAGCTTTGAAGATTTTCAAAGATTACCGCAACTGACAAAAGAAAATTACCTGCAACGTTATCCTCTCGCTGAATTATGCCGTTACGGACAGTTACAAACATGCGATATGATAGCTGTTTCCTCTGGTTCCACAGGAAAAGCTACATTTTGGCCGCGTTTTTTTGCAGATGAAATGCAAACTGCTAGCCGTTTTGAGCAGGTCTTTCATGATAGTTTTTATGCAGATAGTAAACGCACTCTAGCTGTGATTTGTTTCACTCTAGGAACCTGGGTAGGTGGAATGTACACAACTAATTGCTGTCGCTATCTTAGCAGCAAAGGTTATCCGATCACTGTGGTGACTCCTGGTAACAATAAAGAAGAAATTTTTCGGGTTGTTCAAGAACTCAGTTCTGCTTTCGAGCAAGTTGTCCTGTTAGGATATCCACCATTTCTCAAAGATATTATTGATACTGGAATTGCCCGTGGTATTAAGTGGCGACCATATGAGTGGCAGCCATATCAGATTAAGTTAGTTATGGCGGGAGAAGTGTTCAGCGAGGAATGGCGCAGTTTAGTGGGTGAAAGAGTTGGTTCCCAACATCCCTGCTACGATTCAGTATCACTCTATGGAACAGCGGATGCGGGTGTATTGGGTAACGAAACACCTTTAAGTATCTGCATTCGTCGTTTCTTAGCAGAAAATCCAGATGCGGCGCATGCTTTGTTTGGGGAATCTCGTTTACCCACACTCGTACAATATGACCCCATCAGCCGCTTTTTTGAAGTGATAGATGGCACATTGCTATTTTCTGGAGACAATGGCATTCCTCTGGTGCGTTACAACATTTTAGATACTGGGGGGATAATGAGTTACGATGCCATGCTCCAGTTTTTAGCAAAATGGGGCTTTAATCCAGTGGCGGAACTACAGAAAATGGGTGGAAGAGGCGTTCGTGCGCTACCTTTTGTCTATATTTTTGGACGTTCTAACTTTACAGTTTCCTATTTTGGGGCAAATATTTACCCAGAAAATGTGACGGTTGGGTTAGAACAACCAAATATCAGAGAATGGGTGACGGGTAAGTTCGTTTTGCAAGTACAAGAAGATGCAGATAAAAACCGATTTTTATCTGTGGTTGTGGAGTTAGCACCGGGAACAGAGGAGAGTGAAGAGAAAAAGCAGGCGATCGCATCTTCCATTCTCACCCAACTCAAGCGCCTCAACAGTGAATTTGCTAACTACGTTCCCCCAGAATACCAAACACCACAAGTTACACTAGCTCCAACAGGCGATCCAGAATATTTTCCTGTAGGGGTAAAGCATCGCTATACCCGTAAGTAGTGGGACACACGAACTGGGTCAAAGCAATTGCACTCACAGCAAAATCGTCTGACAACAAAGGAGCCATAGCTTCGAGCAAACGATTCCCTTGCTTTACGCTATGGCTGTGAATGCTTTAGCCACAAAGATGTTTGAGCATCTTTTTGACCGCGCTGGTATTTCTATTGTCTGAGAGGATGTTTATAAAATAAATCTTAAATGCGTAGGGTGTGTTACTGCGGAGCGTAACGCACCAAAAAAAGACGGTGTGTTACAGCTAAAAAGACAATTGCTGGAATCGAGAATGCTTACTTTGCTGTAACACACCCTACCTAATAATTTTAGGACTTACGCACCACCTCCCTTGAAACCCGGTTTCTTCGTTCGTATTTGGTTGCGAAACAGACGATTTTTGGTAGAAACCGGGTTTGTTTGCGTAAGTCCTGAATTTATTCAGAAACATCCTCTTACCAGATAAGTGAGCACTCAAGAGAGTTATAACCAATCTCGATAAGCCGATATCTCATTAACGCTAATTTCAAACGGTGTCCCCTTACCAAATGGAGGATAAACGCGGATTTTAGCACTACTGGCAAACCGTTCTAGCCTATTTCCAATCGGTGCAATATTACTGACTATATGCCAATAAGTTACGATGTCAGGACAGTCAATGACCAGCATTATAGCGCCAGCATCTGACGTGATATACCACTGACAGCTAGACAATAATGCTCGTGTTATCTGGTCACACGCTTCAAAAAAGCATCTACCAGTGGAATGTTCGAGTTGCGATCGCAGTATTTTATCAAGGTGCGTCGCTTCTGTTGAAGGTAAATCATCTGGAGGAAGGAAGGGTTTATTTTTCATCGGAACCCCTTCAGGTTGCAGGTAAGTTTAAAGGAAGTTGCGTGTACGATTATTCCTATGTTGTGACCCAATGCAAATCCAACCACAAGCGTGGATATATATGCTTGAGCTTTGACATCGGATCTCGCAGTAGTCGCGTTGCGTTAAGGAAAACGACCTGAACAAGCCCCATATTTTCTGCTATCTCTCTCAAAACTTCTTTGTGAGTTTGCACATGGAGCATCATTTTTTCAGAGCAATAAATTCCTATGTATCGCAAGCGTTTAGGAGGTCGTCCCCAGTAAGAGGAAATAACTTTTACATAACAGCCGTCTAGTAATTCCCCTACTTTTGGGTAATAGTGAGTAACGACCCTCATGAATTCTTGTGCTAGGATGTCTTCACTAATCATGACAAACTATCATTTTGTAGAGATTGTCACATGATTTAATATAGCATATTTTTATTCTATTCATCTGACAACATATCCTAATTTATTCTAAAATTAGGGTTTTAGTTTTATCACGATGTTTTATGTTTTTTAGTTAGGAGCGTCCGACTGGCGGCGATCGCGCAAAGCACGGACGCTGCTAGGTGTATCGCCACTCGCTACGAATGAAACAAACACCTTTTTTCCTTGCACCCCTACACCCGTGACCCCCCTACAGCCCTGTGTTTCTTGAGAGCGCAATAAAGTAGAGACGTTACATGTAACGTCTCTACACAGAATTGTATTTTTGATTCCCAAGAGAATCGTTATAAATTGTATATTTCTAGTTAAAATTGAAATTTTGAAATCTTATTTTTATCGGACATTACGCTCTGATAGCAACACTTCTGATACGAGAACTGGTAAATCATCAAGGTCAATATATCCTTGAGAACCACGGATAGGTGAAATAAAAGTATAATCTGGATCACATGCTCCAGTGTCGTAAACTTGGATATACCACCTATCAGGAAATCCTGCGATAGCAAGTTCCACAACGTACCAACTTTGACCAATGAGGCGAGAGTTGACAATGAGAAACCATTGTCTATCCTCTTCTGAAATATTCCACTCAGCCATGAGGAATTCTAACGCTATGTGTCCCGCGTCGGTTGCAGTCAATAACATTATTTACTCCTTTTTTGGAATATCAGGATACAATCCCAGTTGCTTAGATAATTCACGCGCAACATGGATTAAAAACTGCGCTCCATCTTGATTACCTTGGTGTGCGAATCCAGTTGCCACTTGTAACATTATCTGTATCAAACCAGCATCAATCAATTCTGGCTGAGCTTCTAAAACTTCTGGTTCTTGACCATTGGGACAACGAAGTAGCTGGTCAATAAGATTGAAATACAAGTCTTGTCTTTGTTCTGTCATATTCATGTTATTGTTCAATCCCTTCTTGCCAAAGTCTTTCTAACATTTCTACTTGTTGCTGAAAAACAGTCGTACGGTAAATCAGATATCTGTCATATAAAAGAATGAGTATTCCAAGAATAATAGGAAATAACAAAAAGAACCATTGTAAGATTTTGACAAAATGATCTTGTTTTGGATTATTTAGAGATTGGTTGACAAAATTGGTGGCAGAAGATTCTACATGAGATTTACCTTGATAGGATTTTGTCTCTTCTTGCAAAGCTAATCCAACTTGATTTATATGATTCTTTGCTTCACAGGCTAAACCCTTTGTTTGTACTTGCTCCATATGACGCTCCCAAACCATGCTAAATACCACTATTTCTGGAGAAAGCACCACCAAAGTAACTGTACAAACAGTGAGTAATTGAACAAGTTTCAATTTCATTCAGCTATCATGAGTAACTGTTAACTGTTAACTGTTTGAGGACATGCTGCTTTGTACCCCGCTTCGAGGACGCTTTGTGCTTACGCGCAGCGTCTCTCAAAAAGAGACGCAAACAGGGCTGTCTCACTATTTTTCTTCATTTTGAATGTGTTAGCAGCGTGCCGCAGGCAGCAAATGTTAGCGCAGCGTGCCGCAGGCAGCGAATGCGTGAATTGTTTAAGAAGTCCCCCCTCGTTCCTAGACTAGCGCCTAGAAGTTTGGGGGGTAGAGGGGAATCTCTGCGTAAATCCTATATGTTTTATATCAGTTGCCTGGGCAGAGGAAGCTTTATTCAGCCTGGATTAAGATTATTAAATTAATTATAGTTGTACTCAAAGCCTGTCATTCTTACTTAATAAGTGTTATGGAATTTTTTGGGGGTAGAGGTGCTAGACTTTTCATGCTAGGGTACTGGTATTTATGTTAAGGGGGTTCTGGCTTTTGTGTACTCAACATCAAACTTAATATAGAGTTTGGTATTGACAAGTTTTTTCTGCTATTTTATTGAAAATAAAGCTTGTACTCAAAAATTATATGGTTATGCAAATCGATAGTTGAGTATCATGAAAATAAATCAAAAGTCTCATGATTTTGGACTTTGTTCAAAGATAACAAAAGATTAGTTATTATGTTCAAATTCCTTAATAAGGAACTAGAATAACTTTTTCAAATTTCTATTCATGCACATAGCCTGATGAAAAGATATCTTTTTTAGGAGTCATAATATATGCGGATTGCTCATGATGTTACAGAACTGATTGGAAAAACTCCTTTAGTGCAGTTAAACAAAATTCCTCAAACTGAGGGGTGTGTAGGCAGAATTGTTGTGAAGTTGGAAGGAATGAACCCAGCAGCTTCGGTAAAAGACCGCATTGCAGCAAGTATGGTGAAGGCGGCTGAGGACGAGGGGTTCATTCAACCGGGAAAAAGCATTTTAGTTGAGCCTACGTCTGGTAATACAGGAATTGGACTGGCGATGGTGGCGGCGGCGCGTGGCTACCGTTTGATTTTAACAATGCCCGAAACAATGAGTTTGGAACGACGCGCCATGCTAAGAGCGTATGGCGCTTCTTTAGAATTGACACCCGGGTTGAGGGAATGCGGGGCGCTATTGGCAGAGCTGAAGAAATCGTCGCTAGCACTCCCAATGCTTTTATGTTGCAACAATTCCGCAACCCAGCTAATCCCAAAATACACAGAGAAACCACAGCAGAGGAGATTTGGGCAGATACCGACGGACAAGTGGATATTGTCATTGCAGGTGTCGGTACTGGCGGAACAATCACTGGTGTTGCAGAAGTTCTCAAACAGCGTAAACCCAGTTTTCAGGCTATTGCTGTAGAACCGAGCAATAGTCCTGTCCTTTCTGGAGGTCAACCGGGACCGCATAAAATTCAAGGGATTGGTGCGGGATTTGTCCCAGAGATTCTCCGCACGAACTTAATAGATGAAATCATTACAGTGAGTGATGAGCAGGCGATCGCCTTTGGACGACGGTTAGCCAGGGAAGAAGGTTTATTATCTGGTATCTCCTCTGGCGCTGCTTTGTGTGCAGCAATCCAAGTCGCGAAACGCCCAGGAAACGCAGGTCGTTTAATCGTGATGATTCAGCCTTCCTTTGGCGAGCGTTACCTGAGCACCCCAATGTTTCAAAATTTATCATTGGAGCTTGTTCATGTAGAGTGACTCTTAGGAACTAGCCAAGCGCAGTGGAATAGCTTTGATTAGCATTGACTAAGCTTGAGCAGGATTTATGTAACGGATAGGGACGTATTACTAAGTAGCTAGATCACTCAACAATTCGCTCATTTCCGCACATTTCGCTCCCAGTCTTCCACCCATTCTTCCAGTTTTTCTCTCAATAACGACTGCCATCCTGGTATTGCTTTTATTCTTTCTCTCAATCCAGGTTTAACTTTAAGTTGAAAAGGAATCTTATCTAAAGCTTCATCTCCTTGTGGTTGAAATTTAGGAAAAGGCATAGCACGTCTGGCAAAGTAACTGGTATACTAGCAATATAACAAAGCAAGCACTCGTCATGTACTCATTAAAGCTGGAGTTAAAACTAAATAATCAGGAAAAGTCTAAGCTAGCTGGATGTGCGGGGTTTGCTCGCTTTGTTTATAACTTCGGGTTGTCAATGCTCGCCAACTCTTGGGATTTTGAGGGAATTAAAGCAACCGATTCCAAGCGTTTGACAGCAATTGAAAAGGTTTTTACCAACCATGTAAAAACTAATCCAGAGTTTGCTTGGATGCGACAATACCCGTCAGCAATATACTCTTGTGCTTTACGCAATTTAGCAAAAGCTGTCGAACGCTGGCGCAAAGGAGATTCTGGGTTTCCTCAAATGAAGTCTAAAAGGCGTGGGGATAGTTTCACTGTTCTCAAAAAAGCAGGAACTTATCAAGCCTTGGGTGAACCAATGCTGCCTTTTACGAATAAGCAAGTATTGCAGTCGGGGAAAAGAATCACAATACCTGGATTAGGAGAGTTTAGGCTTAAGCGACCAATACCGTTTCTATGTTCTAGTCAATCTTTTACTATTTCTAGAACAGCTGATAAATGGTATGTCAGTTTTAGCTTAGATATTGAAAAAATCCCTCCAGTGATTCACGAAATGGAATCGGTTGGTATAGATTTAGGCGTAAAAACGTTTGCAACTTTGTCTGATGGTTCCACAATAGTTGCGCCCAGTAGCCTCAAGAAAGCGAAAACCAAGCTGAGCAAGTTACAGTGGCGTCATCGTAGAAAACAAATTGGTAATCATCGTCAAGGTATCAGGGCATCGAAGAATGCGCTTACGTACTTTGAGCAAGTTGCAAAATCTCATGCTCATATTGCTAGTATTCGGCGGGACTTTCTTCAAAAAACAACGACAGAGATTAGCCGCAAATACTATCGCATCAGAATAGAGGATCTTAATATTTCTGGGATGATTGCTAACGGGAAGCTTTCAGAAGCAGTCTCTAGCCTGGGATTATATGAATTTCGCCGAATGCTGACTTACAAGGAAGCGTTCTACGGAACAAAGGTAGAGCTTGTTGACCGATGGTTTCCTAGTTCTAAAACTTGCTCCAGATGCGGCAGTATTCAACCAATGCCTTTATCGGAAAGAGTTTATAAATGCGGAGCAGGGTGCGGGCACATTATGTGCCGTGATTTAAACGCAGCGATAAACCTCGACAATGCTCCCACAAAGAAAATACGTGCGGCAAGCGCGAAATCAACGCCTGTGGACAGGTCAGGAGCCGACTCCCCTGAAAGAAGCAGGAAGCAAACTTCAATAGCTTAAATACGCTTTGTGTGATTTGAGCGATTTGTGTAAGTTTTGTGTTGCACGTAACAAAGCTTCTGATTTTCGTAATTGACCACGAACGATGAGGCGATCGCCTATCACTTCAACGTCTTTTACCTCTACTGGAAGTTTCTTCAATTCTTTTAAAACTTGTTGGTTGAGGTGTTCTTCGGAAAGCCCAAAACGTTGATACATATCAGAGAGAGTCAAGCTGAGATGACCAAACTTAACGCGGGTTGTCTCATCCAAGCTGACTTGTTTATTGTGCATCTTAGGTTTTCCTTCAACCTCTATGTATACGGGGCGATATCTTAGGAGGGGCACAGTCGATAGCAGCTTGGAAACCGCGACTTGTTCCTCTGATTGCAACTCGTTTAAGGGAATTGTTCTTAAATCTATCACAGCACCTGCAGAGATTTTGCCATCTTGAATTTGAGTCTTTGTCCTGACAACTGCTTGAGCAAGCCGACTTTTATCCGTCGTTTGAGCAATTCCTGAAAGAATAAGCGTATTGACTTCATTAGCATCTAGTTGCACTTCACCTTTCGCATTTGCCCCATTTAGATGGTCAGAAATTTTACTCAGTACTTGCTGTTGTGATGGTTGAATCTGGGTTTGGTTTTGGTCAGTTTTGGGAGGCAAACTTGATGTTGTTGGTGGATTTGAGTACCAAGCAGGTAACCGAGTTGCTTGTTGCCAAAAGAAGAATAAAACAACACTCGTACCAGCGATAGTACAGCAGAATACTAAGAAAACTTGCTTGAACATGACCAAATTCCAAGCTGGGATTTTAAGTTTCATATTTTTTTATATACATCTGCCACGCCTTTAGGTCTAGGTTCACAAAGCCGTCTGAGCAAGCGTAAGAAGTCTCTAATGGAAGATTTGAATAGCCCTGGTTGCATTCATCTAACATAGGTTTTTTGTTTGGCGATTAGTTCAAAATAAAGAGTAGAACAATGTTTTCTGCTTTTTATTTATGCTGCATCGTTTAACAAAACAAGGACTTATTTGTATCACTCAACCAAATCACGCTTGGCTTTCAGGTCAGTTAGCACAAGTTTGGGGAAATGAACACTTTGGTGAGTTTGCTCCAAAAAAAGAAGTCTGTCTAGGTGCGGAACTACATGATATTGGTTGGCTTTTTTGGGAACAAGCTCCCACGCTGAATCCGCAAACTGGCTACCCCCATAAATTCATGGAACTTTCAACGCAGGAACATATAAATATTTGGTCTAGTGCTAAACAACTCGCACTTCCCCTGAGTAGGTATGTAGCACTCCTTGTCTCACTTCATGGAACAGGTTTGTATGAACGATTTACAAGTTGGCAAAACTCAGCAACTTCCTCTCAAATTGTGCAGGACTTTTTAGAGGGCGAGTATGCCTTCCAAGAACAACTGATTGCTTTTCTTGAAAATGACCAACATTATGCACCGTACACAAAACCAGAAGTGATAGAGCGCAATAGAAAGCTGATAGGGATATGGGATGCACTATCAATCATCTTATGTCAAGAATTGACTTCTGAAGCAGAGGTTTCTCAGGTACCAACAATTGACGGTGAAACCACTGTCAAACTGACTGTGAAAGAGGTCAAAGATAACCATCATCAAGTCGCAGTATCTCCTTGGCCTTTTAAAGACTCTCAGGTAGAGCTCGTTTACGAGGGACGTCTTCTACAACAGACTTTTGGAGATGAAAAAGCGATGCGGGAGGTTTTGATGAGTGATTGTGCGGTGACTTTGAGCACGACTTTGCAACCAGAGTAGAAAGTTTTTTATACGGGATTTGCTTCCTTGCTGATATGGTCGCGACCATGTGGTTGTTGAAGAAACATTGGATCAGGACCAGAGGGGATAATACCGCCTGGATTGAGTGGAAACAAATTTCCGTAGTAATCCTGCTTTACACTCTCCAAGTCGCAGGTATCAGCAATACCTTTGATTTGATACAAGTCACGTAAATAAGGTCCCAGGTTCTGATAGTCCTGGATTCTTTGGCGGTTGCACTTAAAAAGTCCGTAATATACAGTATCAAAGCGGAATAACGTTGTGAATAAACGAACATCTGCCAATGTGACAGTATCCCCACAAAGATATCGACTGGTATTCAGCGCCGTGTCAATCTCATCTAGAGTGGTGAATAGTTCTTGATAAACTTTGTTATAAGCTTCCTGTGTCTGAGCAAAGCCGCAACGATACACCCCGTTGTTCACGCTTGTGTAAATCCTTTCATTCCATTGGTCAATTTTTTCTTTAAGTTCCTGTGGGTAGAGGTTTAGCGTAGGATTCTTTGCGAACTCGTTGAACTGTGAGTTCAGCATGACAATAATCTCTGCACTTTCGTTGTTAACAATCGTTTTTGTCTGAGTATCCCATAATACTGGAACTGTAAAGCGTCCACCGTAGCCAGCTTCTGCCATTTCGTACAGTTCGGCAAGCGTGCGACAACCTTCATACTCTTGATGAAACACCCAACCTCCTTCAATTGGAGAAGGTGACACAATTGTGAGCGATATTGCTTCTTCAAGTCCTTTGAGCGATCGCACAACAAGAGTACGATGTGCCCACGGACAACCCAGCCCTGCTATGAGATTGTAACGCCCTATTGCTGGTTGATACAGATTGCCTTGGTCTGTCCCAATAGAATTTCTAAATTCGCTGCTTGGTCGAATATACTCACCTGACTTGTTACGGGGAGCTAATTTTGACATCATCATATGCCAAAGAGTCGTCCAAATAAACTTGCCTAGCTGAATGATGAGCTTTGGAGGAAGTGACTTGCCTTTCTTAGTTCTGATTTTTTTGTCTAGTGCTGGTAAATGTGACATGATACTAAATTGCGCATTGTACAATTTACGCATTTAATATTTACTCTACTAACAGTATCTGACTTTGATTGCATCCAACACTTTGTATCACCTCCGCAGTATTTCTTTTCTTATAAGTCAGTTTGAGATGTGTTGCCATTCATAACTCAATCCAATGAAACCTTTCAGAAAGAGGTTTTCACTTCTAGCTTGAAATAGAACTCACCAACTCACGCTCCTCAGAAGGGTGAAATTTGTTCATTGGAACTGCCTTCTACTTAGCTATTGCTCTACTAACAGTGTGGGTAGAGAGTCTGCTTGGTGTTCTGAAGTCGGCGATTCATCACCCCCGATGACTTTTGGATCTTCTACTGAGGGCTGCAACTTACCTCGAACCACCTCTCCCACTGTAATAAGTTGATTAGCATAACACCAGCAGACTTCAGCTTCGCTTGTTTGTATCAGATTGTACTGCAAGATAAGATAACTGTTGTCGCTATCATCCTTTCCTAAAACGATATAATGTAAAGCCTGCTGATGATTATTCTGTTTCACTGATATTTATATTATAAAAATCTCTAAGTTATAAAACTTAACTACAATTGAAGCGGTTATCCGGTAATTGTTGACAAACTTAATATAAAGTACTTAGTATCAGGCTATTGCACACATAAATAACATATTTTTGAACAAAGAACATGCATCTTTTCCCTCTCTTGCCGTAGGCAAGAATTGGTCAAAGATACAATTGTCGCTGCCCGTCTTATATCCCGGCGCTATAGACCGGAGGCGGAGCTATCCAGCGCTCCGCGCTTTGCGGCTTCCCGCTTTCTTACGGAGTACCGTTATAGCGCGGGACTTACGACGAAGAAGTTAAAGTTAACGAAAAATATTCGGATGAATCGAAAGATTAAGCTCAGGGCACTCTTGCGACATTTCTGGTAACGAAAATCTATAATTTTCAGTAGTGCAATTCGCTATCGTATTCTGTCTGTAGTTAACATGACCACTTTATCCCGTCACTATCACATCACCACCTTCGGTTGCCAAATGAACAAAGCCGACTCAGAGCGTATGGCTGGCATCTTAGAAGACATGGGCTTTGAGTGGTCAGAAGACCCAAATCAAGCAGATTTGATTCTCTACAATACCTGTTCTATCAGAGATAATGCTGAGCAGAAAGTGTATTCTTATCTTGGTAGACAAGCAAAGCGCAAGCATGAGCAACCAGACTTAACTCTTATTGTTGCAGGTTGTGTTGCTCAGCAGGAAGGCGAAGCACTGTTGCGACGTGTGCCAGAATTAGATTTGGTGATGGGACCCCAACACGCTAACCGCCTGAAAGATTTACTACAACAAGTGTTTGACGGCAACCAAGTTGTCGCAACCGAGCCAGTTCATATTATGGAAGATATTACCAAGCCACGGCGGGATAGTCATGTCAGCGCTTGGGTGAATGTGATTTACGGCTGTAATGAACGCTGCACTTACTGTGTGGTTCCGAATGTACGCGGTGTTGAGCAGTCCCGTACACCCCAAGCCATTCGCACCCAAATGGAAGAACTAGGGCGGCTTGGTTTTAAAGAAGTGACTCTACTTGGTCAAAATATTGATGCTTACGGGCGAGATTTGCCGGGAGTCACGCCAGAAGGTCGCCATCTGAACACTTTGACAGATTTACTTTACTACGTTCATGATGTGCCAGGAATTGAGAGGATCCGCTTTGCAACTTCTCACCCCCGTTATTTCACAGAAAGGCTCATCAAAGCTTGTGCGGAATTACCCAAGGTGTGCGAACACTTTCACATCCCCTTCCAATCTGGAGATAACGAAGTCCTAAAACGCATGAGTCGGGGTTACACTCACGAGAAATATCGCCGGATAATCGACACAATTCGACAGTATATGCCAGATGCGTCGATTAGTGCTGATGCGATTGTGGGTTTTCCTGGCGAGACAGAAGAACAGTTTGAAAAGACTCTCAAACTAGTAGAAGATATTGGCTTTGACCAATTGAACACAGCGGCGTATTCTCCACGTCCAGGAACACCAGCGGCAACTTGGGATGAGCAATTGAGTGAAGAAACCAAGAGCGATCGCCTACAACGACTCAATTATCTCGTTGGTACCAAAGCAGCCGAGCGATCGCAGCGTTATATGGGACGCATGGAAGAAGTCCTAGTGGAAGACCAAAACCCCAAAGACAAAACTCAAGTGATGGGACGTACTCGTGGAAATCGCCTCACTTTCTTCGCTGGTGATATCAAAGAACTGAAAGGCAAGTTGGTAAAAGTCAGAATTACCGAAGTTCGTGCTTTTAGTTTGACTGGTGAACCTGTGGAAGTGCGCAAAGCTGTACACAGTCTTATATAAACAGAACTCATTCAACAAGTCATTTGCTTTTAAAATTTGCAATTACAAATCTTTATGAAGTTTGTAAAGTTTTTCTAGTTGTTGAGAATAGCATCAATAAATGACGACTTGACAATACTTTCAGGGATTTGTATGATTTTCATAATTTCAACAAATGTTGTCATAATCAAGGGTGTCGTATAACTAAATCAAAAAAAGAACAGAAAAAATATAGAGGAACTTTACGTCAGATGTGCTACGCTATCTGAATTTGAGGGTGATAGAGGTATTTCAGATGACGAACCTGCGAGTGGGGTTACTCTTTGGTGGTTGTTCGGGAGAACATGAAGTTTCTATAAGTTCAGCAAGGGCGATCGCCAGAGCCTTGACGACAGAGCAAAATACTGATAAGTACGAAATCTTGCCTTTCTACATTCAGAAAGATGGACGTTGGCTAGCGGGGGATGCACCGCAACAAGTCTTAGAATCAGGAACACCACTGCAATTACCAACGACACTGACAACGACAATCTAATCAATCAATTATCAGTTGCCAAACATCAAGACTC
>JAAUSC010000031.1 GCA_012031965.1 Scytonema sp. RU_4_4 | reverse complement strand
AGTAAATTTACCATCGCGGCTCGCGATAGAATTTTTGAGGAAGTGATGCAGGTTCCTGGTTTTACAGTCCCCGTTCACATCCCCACCCTATTTGTACAGTCAGAAAAAGGACTTAATCGCAAAGATTGGCAACTCCAACCTTACAAAACCAATCTGAAAAATTTACGCATTTGTCAAGTTCCTGGTAATCATTGGCCTTTTTTAACGCAACCTGAGGCGTTTAACCAAACTGTGAAGGCTTTTTTGCAAGAGCATAGATAATAATTTTCTGCAAAGACTAACAACGGATATCGTAGCGGATGCAGTAGATAGTTTATCTGTTTCCCACAAATAGCTCATCCGTTGCTACTAGCCCTGACTCTGTAAACTTTTCATTTCTTGTTGCACATCCAATGCAATCTGCAGTGCTTCATTGAGCAATCGTCCGTGTTCACTAGCCTGTTCGCTCACTTGTATTGCCGTTAATGTTGCTAAATTATCAGCAAACAATTCTGATTTATTGACAATAAATTTTTTGTTCTCTCTTAAAATTCTTTCTGTCTTTAATGCTCGAACTAAATCGTTTTTTGTCAGTTTTAGTGCTTCTATGACTTTCTTTCTTTCCTTCAAAAGCACTCCTGGATTTCCAGCTGCTTCTATTTGGTCGTTGATCTCTATGGCTTTGATAACAGAATTATATCTATCAACATCATTTAAGAGAATTTTTAACGAATGTGTCATGTTTTGACTAACAGTGCGACTTCTTTGTTTCCATAAAAAATACAATAAAAATTGTATAAAAATTCCTAATGAAAAACTCGATATTATTAATAGTAGCCAGGAAGGCATAGTCACCCACTGAGCAAATAATCGGATAATGATATCAAATGTGGCATAACTAAAAACGAGTATCGTCATTCCAATAAAAACTACGGTAGCACCCTCAGAGCCTTTTGCTCGTTCTATAATTTGACTGAGTAATCTTTTCATAGGATGAATAAGAATTATAAGTTCATCGTTCACAGGTAAATTAGTCAATTTTTGTAGTTCTTTTTGACTAATCTCTAATCCTTGTAAATCATCACGCACAGCTTTAATATCCTCTTAATATAGTTTTTTTCCAGTATTATATAACAAGAAAATTTATGGCAGACAAACAACATTGCCATTTTTGTGAAAAACTTCACAAAAATTATTTCTTAGATTGACATATTTATATTATGTAAAATATAATACGAAAAGTCATATCACGTCCAAAAGTACATTTGTGCTTCCTTAACTTCTTTTACAAGTTTTCCCCCAAGGTTCCAGGATGACTTTTCTAAAAGTTGAAAGAAAGTGTTCTTGTATCATGATTCCTCCGCTTCATTAAAGCTATACAAAATTGGAAAAATTAGACAACCTTGGCAAAACAGGCAAAGCTAAGGTGTCAAGAAAACGAGTCATTGAGAATGAACTGCCTATGGCTGCATGCATACCTCACCACACATATCCGTCCGCAGTGCTGTAGAGATGCTCGTGGGGTCGAGGGTCTTTTTAGGAGAGGACAGCTTGAGCTGAGCATGTTGAGAGGATTTATGAAGGCTGCCCTTTCCCCAGACTGTTCGGTGTCGAAAGGTTGTCCAATTTTGTCCACATTCACGCAAACTCTGATGGGCGATGCTCCTGAAGGGAACTGCCTAACCTAAAAAAGCTATCACCGAGAAACTGCTAAATGTAACGGATTGCAAAGTATAATGAAAACGATAAAACAATTAAAAAATATTGAAGAGCAGTAAGGTCAAATGCGAGTAGCGATCGCGGGAGCAGGTTTGGCAGGGCTTTCCTGTGCCAAATATCTCACCGATGCAGGTCACACTCCTATTGTCTTGGAAAGCCGAGACGTGTTAGGGGGGTTAGTAGCTGCATGGAAAGACAAAGACGGTGACTGGTATGAAACGGGGCTGCACATCTTTTTTGGAGCATATCCCAATATGTTGCAGCTCATCAAAGAACTGGGCATTGAAGACAGATTGCAGTGGAAAGAACACACCATGATCTTCAACCAGCCCAACAATCCAGGGACTTACAGTCGCTTTGATTTTCCGGATATACCAGCGCCTTGGAATGGCATAGCAGCTATTCTGCGGAATAACGACATGCTGACATGGCCAGAAAAAATTCGCTTTGGTATCGGTTTGTTACCAGCGATGATTCTGGGACAACGGTACGTGGAGGACATGGACAAGTACTCTTGGTCGGAATGGATGAAAAAGCAAAACATTCCGCCACGAGTCGAAAAAGAAGTTTTTATCGCCATGTCTAAGGCGCTGAACTTCATCAATCCTGAGGAAATTTCGGCAACAATTCTTCTAACGGCTCTCAATCGTTTTCTGCAAGAGAAGAACGGCTCAAAAATGGCTTTTCTGGACGGTTCGCCGACAGAACGTCTTTGCGGTCCAATGGTTGATCACATAACCGCACGCGGTGGTGAAGTGCGGTTGAATGCACCCCTGAAAGAAATTGTGCTCAATGACGATGGTACAGTGAAGCATTTTGTGATTAGGGGATTGAATGGAGCAGAAGATGAAGTGTTAACGGCTGATGCCTACGTATCAGCAATGTCGGTTGACGTCATGAAGATTTTGGTACCTGCACCCTGGAAAAAAATTGAATTTTTCCAAAAATTGGAAGGATTAGAGGGTGTGCCGGTGATAAACTTGCAACTGTGGTTTGACCGTAAACTGACTAAAATTGACCATCTGCTATTCTCGCGATCGCCCCTGCTCAGTGTTTATGCCGATATGAGCAACACCTGCCGTGGATACGCCAACCCTGACCGTTCAATGCTGGAATTAGTTCTAGCTCCGGCTGCAGATTGGATTGCAAAATCTGATGAAGAGATTTTGCAGGCAACTGTTGCTGAACTAGAAAAACTATTTCCTGACGACTTTACAGGAGACAATCCAGCAAAGTTGCTGAAATATCATATCGTCAAGACGCCACGCTCAGTTTACAAAGCAACGCCTGGTCGTCAACAGTATCGTCCCTCACAAGTAACCCCAATCGCTAACTTTTATCTGGCGGGGAGTTACACAATGCAACGTTACTTAGGAAGTATGGAAGGTGCCGTACTTTCTGGTAAGCTGACAGCGCAGGCGATCGTCCGTAATACCGCCGAGGGATTTTCTGAAGGAAAACCCCTTCCTCGTTTTGAAGAAACAAGGCAAACGCCTGAAAAGGCTTTGGGGCGGTAGGACCGCTACACGACTGCTGGGGCACATCCGGTGGCAAATTCAAAAAGCCTGCAAACGCAAACCCTTCAGCCTGCAACGAATGCTGCAACTGCCTGATTCCATCCCTCGCATGAAAACACCGGTCTCTGTGGACGAGTCCTACAAACTTTGTCGCCAGCTTATAATCAAGTATTCCACGACTTTTTACATCGGCACTTTGCTGGTTGACAAGCCAAAGCGCAAGCATATTTGGGCAATTTATGCTTGGTGTCGGCGTACAGACGAACTCGTGGATGGTCCCGCATCTGCTATGACCACACCAGAAACTCTGGATTTGTGGGAACAGCAGCTGGAATGGATTTTTGCGGGACATCCATTGGATAATCTTGATGTCGCTCTGGTAGATACTGTTCAGCGTTTCCCGATAGACATTCAGCCCTTTCGGGATATGATTGCTGGTCAGCGTATGGACTTATACCGCAGTCGCTACCAAACCTTTGAGGAGTTACACCTTTACTGTTACCGCGTTGCTGGCACGGTAGGTTTAATGTCAACCGCAATAATGGGGGTTGACACCTCTACAAATACGTCTCCGTGGAATCGCCATCAACAGCCGTATATCCCCACAGAAGAAGCGATTACTCTGGGAATAGCCCATCAGCTCACCAATATCCTGCGCGATGTGGGGGAAGATGCAAAGCGGGGACGGATTTATATTCCTCAAGAAGACTTGGCACGGTTCAACTACACAGAGCAAGACTTGTTGAAAGGAGTGGTGGATGAGCGCTGGCGCTCCCTGATGCGCTTTCAAATTGCACGGGCACGCCAATTTTACGCCAAGGCAGAAAAGGGAATCTCTTACTTATCTGCTGATGCTCGGTTACCTGTGTGGGCATCTCTGATGCATTACAGTCGAATTTTGACTGTCATTGAACACAACGATTACAATGTGTTCACTCGACGCGCTTACGTGCCTCAGTGGCAAAAGTTACGTGCTTTGCCAAGAGCATGGTTACGAGCACAAGTGTTATGAAGTCATCACCCCCTACGGGGGAATTCACGCATCACCGAAGTTCTCAGCCGAGGAAACCTCGGCTCAGACTTCTCTCAAAATTATGAATTCAAAAAAATCATTTTGAATGTGTTAGCAGCGTGCCGCAGGCAGCGAATGCGTGAATTTTGAATTAATGACAAATCACAGATGACTATTGACACTCAACTTATAGTCTGTTATCATTAGTCTTCGTGACCGTGGAGAGGTGGCTGAGCGGTCGAAAGCGGCGGATTGCTAATCCGTTGTACAGTTAAGGCTGTACCGAGGGTTCGAATCCCTCCCTCTCCGTTGATAGAGAAAATAATACAGGAAAAGAAAACAAGACCTTAGGTAGAGGTAGCTAAAATAGTTTTCCTCCCAGAGGAGGATGCTATTATTTATCTTCTGGAGCCATTTAAGATTTAATTCATCATCAAATTTGAATCTTACTTTTAGGCTCCTGAGCAAATGAGGAGTGAAACTGAATATATGCAAAAGATAAATACTGCGTTTGCTTTGGCTTTGGCGACCCTGGTAGTTGGTTTTCTGACAGCGGCTTGTGATACCACTGCCCCAAATAACCCAGCTGGTGATGGCGGGAGTGCCACTCCAGGAGGCTCAACAACAACAGCTACCAGTGGGAAAGGGTTGAAAATTGGTTCCCTGCTACCAGCCACTGGTGACTTGGCTTCTATTGGACAGCAAATTATACCCTCAATCCCCTTGCTTGTGGAAACAGTCAACGCTTGCGGTGGGGTGAACGGTGAACCTGTAACTCTTGTTCCTGTAGATGACCAAACCGACCCTAAAGCTGGTGCTGCAGGTATGACCAAACTGGCAACTGTAGATAGGGTTGCAGGAGTTGTTGGCTCTTTTGCTAGCAGCGTTTCTACTGCGGCTGTCTCAATCGCCGCTCAAAATAAAGTCATGATGATTTCTCCTGGTAGCACCAGCCCCGTCTTTACTGAACAGGCAAAACAAGGTAAATTCAAGGGATTTTGGGCACGTACTGTTCCACCGGATAGCTACCAGGGACCAGCTATAGCTGCACTCGCTAATAAAAGAGGTTATAAAAAAGTTTCTACCGTCGTCATCAATAACGATTATGGCGTCGGCTTTGAAAAAGCATTTGTGCAAGCTTTTGAAAAATTGGGGGGAACTATTGTTAATAAAAACAACCCTATCCGCTACGATCCCAAAGCAACCACATTTGAAACTGAGGCATCTAATGCTTTTGCTGGTAAGCCTGATGCAGTCCTTGGCGTTTTTTATGTAGAAACAGGTAGTTTACTGCTAAAAGCAGCATACCAGCAAGGTTTGCTGCAAGGAGTACAAATGATGCTGACAGATGGCATGAAGTCAAATGAGTTTCCTGGACAAGTCGGCAAAACCAGTGACGGCAAATATATTGTATCTGGAGTCATTGGTACGGTACCAGGTTCCAACGGCAAAGCACTAGAAGCTCTGAATAAACTCTGGCAATCTAAAAGAAAATCTGCGCCAGGAGAATTCGCTCCTCAAGGGTGGGACGCCACCGCCTTGCTAGCGCTAGCAGCACAAGCTGCTAAGGAGAATACAGGTGTTGGTATAGCCAATAAAATTCGCGAGGTTGCGAATGCTCCCGGTACGGAAGTGAGTGATGTATGCGAGGGGCTTAAGTTATTGAAAGAAGGTAAAGACATCAACTACCAAGGAGCTAGTGGCAATGTGGATGTTGATGAAAACGGGGATGTTGTCGGTATTTATGATGTCTGGACAGTTGGGGACGACGGCAAAATCAAGACAATTGATAAAGTGAGTCCGAAATAGAAGTTAAAACTTAATGAAGTATGGTGCGTTAGCCTAAGCGTAACGCACCACCTAGGAGTTTGATTATGCGTTACGGCAATAAGAGTAACGCAATCTATGTCATTGAATTTTTATAAGCCAAAAAGACCGCTAAAGTTATAACCAACTCCTATCGACAACCCTATATCAGTGTCATCGAAAAATGCTGCATTCACAGCAGCTGTTGCTGTAAATTGAGAACTTATAGGCACATCAATTCCACCAGTCAGAAGAAAGCTAACCTCAGAGCCGTCACCAGTGTTGATAGCTGCACCTGCTCCGACGTATGGGGCAATAGGTAACGGTTCAGCGAATGGATCTGATAACTGCCTAAATGATAAGTCGTAGGATATGGGAATTAAGATAGTTGTGTTGTCTCCTATCACTGCTCCAGGTCGCACTGATATAGCATTTGTCAGTCCGATTTTACTGATAACCATAAAGTTACCATCACCCAAAGCAGGGTCACCACTTAGACCAATGTTACCAGCAATTCCGACATAACTTGAACCACCACGGGTTGGTGTGCCTGGATCAATATCTGCTGCTTGTGCAACTTTAGAGGTAGATGATTGAGAAGTCAATGGTTGAGCTTGAGCTTCTGCATTCTGGGGATTTATAAGTGCTGCAGATGAAGTTACTGTTGTCCCAGGAACGGGTGTCACTACGTTATTCGCTGCTTGTGTGCTAGTTGGCAACTGCTGCAGGTGATTTCTCTTTGAGACTGGTGATGGGTTATCTTGTACAATGGTGGACTCTACCGGAGTAGGGCTAAAAGCTGGTGGGTAGAAGCTTTCTACTTCAACACTGACCTGATTAACAGACGCATCAGTTCCGGAAGACTCGATTAACTGCTGACTGCTTGTGGCTTCTACAGTTTGGGCATCAGCAGATAAACCGCTTCCCAGAACCGCCATAGCCGATAAACTCAACAAACAAAATACATTTTTACGGGAAATAATAATGTTCACGTTCACTCCTGAATATTGCCTCAATAGATAACAAGTTCTGTAATTTTTTAGTCAACTTTTGGCAATATTCACCATTTAACATCAAAAAATCAATTTCCACATCTTCTATTCGACTAGATTAGCTAAAATTTGAGATAAGAAATTTAATGCATATATCCTCAGTTTGGCAAACTATAAAAAATATTTATATCACGGGCAGTAATAATGTACGTTTTATCACATTAAATCATCTTAATGATGGCTTTACACAATTTTCATACATCACTGGAAAGTGTGCAGACTCGGGTCATAACCCGTAAAATGACTACATTGTCAACTGTTTTTAACTGTATATACACTGAATAACGTAGGTTTTTTCCATGAAAACTATGTAAAGTTACGATTTGACTTTACATTTTCATGATAAATTATCACATGATAATTCCAATTTATAACCGTTACAGTGAAAACTTCCACTTGATCAAACCGTAGACATGCTTAAAAAATGAGAGCAAAGTACATTGTTCTCAAAAAAGCTTATAGTCTCAAATATTGTATCGGCTATAGAACAATTGAGTTCAGTTAGGTGTTCTCATTCTGATGATTGAAAGAGAGCGCGATTATCCAGAGCGTACGCAGTCCTCTAAAAGGTAATAGCGCTTTTCTCCTACCCAAGGAGGCGATAAACCGGAGGCGATACGCGTAGCGTATCGCCAAATCTTCTAAAAGTTCACGTTCCCCATCATCTGTTCATTTGCAGCAAGATTAGGTGCTCTACACAACTAGGATGAAAATGTAAAATAGGACGTCACCGAACTCTCAATATGCTCGTTTCCCTCCAATTGTCTGCTGTGTCAATTGACTGAAAGTTAAATATAAGCTAAACTATGCAAGCCATGAACAAAGTTAGAATTCTGAACTTGGAGATTGACAATTTGTCGAAGGTAGAGTTTCTAGAAAAATTGCAATCTGGGGTAGTCTTTACACCAAATGTTGATCATCTAATTAAACTACAAAAAGACCCAGACTTCTTACAAGCCTATAGTATTAGTGACTATAAAGTTTGTGATAGTCAGATACTCATTTATGCGTCTCACTTTTTAGGAACACCAATCAAAGAGAAAATCTCAGGTTCAGATTTCTTCCCAGCTTTCTATAACTATCATAGAAACAATAAAGACATCAAAATCTTTCTTTTAGGAGCAGGTATAGGGGTAGCCAGTAAAGCTCAAAATGAAATAAACAGGAAAACAGGCAGAAATATTATTGTTGCTTCATATTCTCCGCCTTTTGGATTTGAGAAAGACGAACAAGAGTGTCAGAACATCATTAACATGGTAAATAACTCTGGTGCGACTGTCTTAGTTATTGGAGTTGGTGCCCCAAAGCAAGAAAAGTGGCTATATAAGCACAAGAGTATGCTACCCCATATAAAGTTATTTATGGCACTCGGTGCCACTATTGATTTTGAAGCAGGAAACTTGAAAAGAGCTCCAAATTGGATGAGTGAAGTTGGTTTAGAGTGGTTGTTTAGAATTTTCTGTGAACCAAAAAGATTATGGAAAAGATACTTGATAGACGATATTCCTTTTTTAATACTAGTTTTCAAACAAAAACTCAATTTATACATCACTAAAAAACACAAGAATAACAACCCGATTTGGCAAATTGCTGACAGATTATAAATACAGCATTGCAAAGTTTATTTTCAGTAGCTGTGCGTTACCGATCAACACGCCCCATAGCTTTAATATTCACTTCTCACCTTGTCAGCTAAGTTTGCTAAGTGAGCCTTTCTAGATAACATTTCTGGTGTACTCTCAAGTCCGACTTTCTCTAAAATTTGTTCCCAACGATACACCCAGTCATGACGCAGTAGGGAATTCATGACATTATCTTGACGAATTTTATTCAGATAATCAGGTTGTGCATCAAAAGCAGCATCGTAGGGAATTGCAATACCTTTTACTTAACCTAACAGCTGACTCAAAAGTTTTTGCTTGTCAGTATTGATACTTTTCCAGTCGTCTAGTAAGAGACCTCCGGTATCTCCACTATTGGGATTCCAGCACCAGTAGGTAAAGCTAAGCTTTTTCTTATCGATATAATCAACAAAGAGTCTGTGCCAAATCCCCTCTCTAGATTTGGTATCTACGCGTAGCCCACCAAATTCACCAATCAGAATTGGGGCGATACCTTGAGTCGCAATATAGTGAAATCCAATCTCCAAACGTTTATACAAGTTACCAGGAAGTATAGGTTCTTTCACCCACGGAAGATGAGAAGCTGCGTACTCATGAGGAGAATATACCAGCTTTTTTGGCACCTTCAAACGCACTGGGTATTTCAGCACACCTTCTAAATTCGCACCCCAAGCATAGATTGGCTGTTTCTGACCAGGTACATTTCCCACGACTCCTTCTACCAAAATCAGCCATTTTGGATTGACACTAAGAATTTTGTTTCCAGCCCGTTCTGCGGCTAACCGCCAATCTGTCGCTTTATCGCCTGTTCCCCAACTAGCACGACCGTGGGGTTCGTTTTTAAGATCTGCCCCGATGACGTTGATATAGCCTTTATAGCGTTTTGCTAAGAGCGTCCAAGTGTCAATCCAATCTTTCTCGCTAAAGGCGTCATCGTACCACAACTCTGGAATCTTACCATCTTTAAGAGTGTGACTGTCTAAAATAATAAACAATCCCTGACGCTGCGCCTCCTGAATAATGATGTCCATGACTTCTATTGGAGTCTTACCTTGGAAATCTTTATTTGCACCAATAAAAAAATCAACACCACTGATATCACGAGAACGCAGTGCTTGTACGGAATATGGTAAGCGGATAACGTTGTAGCCCAGACTTTTGATCTGAGCAAGCATATCTTTGTAATCTCTAACCCACAGCCCATGAGGAGTATGCTCCTTTAGTTCCATACCAAACCAGTTGACACCACGCAACAGAACGACTCGACCTTTGGCATCAATAATCGCAGAACCGCGAGTAGACAAAGGAGGGATAATAGTCGTAGCTGCTTCGCTTGTGGTCATGTCAAATAGCTTTGGCAATGACGGCGAACAGCTACTGAGAGTCGTGTAAAGCAACACCAGTGTCAAGCCAGCCACGATGTATTTCGTGAACTGTCTCCACTTTTTGTCATAGTAAGCAATTGAAAAACTAATATTGCGTACTATGGTAAATCCCTGTTTAACACAAATTGGTCTACGCATAAGACATCGTTAGTATACGCCTGCTGCATCTGCAACTCTATCTAGGATTCTGCCCAAAGCTGCTCCTGCTGCATCACAAGAAAAATGTTCTTCGGCGTAGCGTTTGGCTGCTTGACCGAGACGGTTGCGTAGTGCTGAATCGTTCCATAACATTTCTATCGCCTGCACTAAGTCATCAACAGATTGCGGTTCAACCAACAGACCTGTCTCGCCATGCTGAATATAATCTTCTGCTCCATGACAACGGGTGGCGATGACAGCACGACCCATGAGCATAGCTTCTACAATAGTGATTTGTCCTGCTGCTGTCACTTGGGGCTTTGGAAGCAGAGGTACGATGCTGAGGCGCGCCTGTTGAGCTAAACGCAAGCAATCTGCCCTCTCAATGCCAAACGGTGTTTTCACATTCGCTGGAATAGTTAATCCTTCTAATGCATGTTTGCTTGATGCAACAACCGTTGGTAGGTTGAGCTTGGACACTGCTTGGAAGAAGGTGGAAAAGTCGCGGTGAGCAGAACCGAGTGCTGCGATAAAAGGATCGGTTGTATTCTCTTGATGAGTTATGGGAATCTGTGATTGATGATAAGGGACAAATTCAAAACGCTCTCTTGGGATTCCCAACCAGTGGTGGTAGATATCCACTTCACGCCGTGTGTGGACAACAAAGCAATCAACATCTTCTAGGCTAAATTGGGCGATCGCCTGTCGAATCCCACTAGAACAGGTGCCAACATTGAATAACCAAGCTACTACAGGAACGCGCTTCTTACCACTAAGCCGCCGTTGCATTCCTATGACTGCTGGTAACTGAGGAAAAAGGGTAATCACGCCTCCCTTAGTCGCCTTTATTGCTTCCATACCATGTTGCCAATAAATCAGCCAACTCTTGAACCCAGTCACAGAAGACTTCTGATTGTGCCAATTCCCTAAAGGCTTTGGACGTGGAACGATATGGAGCTGGTGACGAGAGTTAGGAATATTTCGCGTTAACCAAGACTCATTGATGAGATTGAGCTTATTAATAAAAGGGGCTGCAACTGTCCAATGCATGTAAATTGAGAATACCTGTGTAGAAATTTTCTAAGTATAAATTATTTGTGATTGACTAAGCTTGTGACTTCAAAGCATCTTTCAAAAGTTCAGATAATCTTGATGTGAAAACTTCTAAGTTATATTTCTCCTCACATAAACGCCGAGCTCTGTTTCCCATCGCCCGAGTTTCATCTGGATGTTCTAGTAAATAGGATATTGCTTCTTGCCATGCCTTATAATCTCCCTGTTCAACAAAAATCCCGATACCCTCTTTTTCAATATCAATGCAAGGCTCTACATTTCTTGTCATGACAACTGCTTTTCCCATACCCATTGCATCTAAAAGACTAGTCACTCCAATCGCATTAATATATGATTTTGGTTGGGTATTATCTAGAGGGATAGCAATTGCATAAGCTTTTGCATGTTCAGTTAATATTTCTTGCCATGATAGGCAATTTGTACAAAATTGAACATTGGAAGAAATATCAGAAATATTCTGAGAAACCTGGTCTCCAGCGCTATATATCCTCAAAGGATAGCTTATATTTTTGAAAGCTTTTGTGAGGGTTTTGTAATCTCTATATGTTTTACCCGCACTCAAAATAAAACTCTTTTCTCCACCTTTTTCTGCGTAAATAGTATCATCATATTTGATTTGATAAAAAGGTAAATCAATTCCCCATTCCAATAGAACAACTTTATCTTCTGGCAGATGAAACTCTTGTATCAGGTGCTTTCTTAATCCAGTGCTCAAGCAAAAAAGCCTATCGTAGTGAGATAAAATAAACTTTATAAAAAATAGACTCCAGATATTTTTTTTAAATGATTGATGTTGTACAGTAACAACTGGTTTCCTTAATACACCTATAGCTCGTAGAAGGGCGAGTAAGTATGTAGAACCTTGATTTCCCGAGTAAATCATATCGTAATCATATTTACCCCAAAGTAATCTCATCTGCTGATCTAAGTCTCCTAAGATTTTCACTTTATCACTAATCTTTTTTAGAAAAGAATACTTTTCATAAGGTAGTATATCAACATTAATACCATATTTTGGTAGTGTTGTAGCTCCCCACAGATGATGAGTTGGATATTCATAATTCTCTCTTTTCCACTGTTCCCACTCATCTGTCATGCTGTAGTTATTAAGCAAAATGACTTTCATTGTTAATTCCTCTCATTAACCTGCTCGATATTTTCATAACTTCTCTATTGAAGCGGTTATAATAGATTTCTTGCAAAAATCTGATTTCAGGGTATTTGGAACCGCACCCTCGACGTAGATGAACAAGAGACAGACACAGACAAACACAGATAATTTATCTGTTTTGGGATTCCAAAAATTGACTTTTGCAAGAGGTCTAATGACAAAATGACATTCTCAGACAAGCAGCTTTTTGAAAGAAATTGAATTGATTATATGTTACTAGATATTTTTTCTTATCCATGAATCAATTCAGGGGCTTGTATTCTTTTTTCTCCAGTAAAAGTAAAGACTTGATATCTGACACAACACCTTCAATGACTTGAGGACCGAATAGTGACTCAAGCAATCCTTGCTCGACATTAACCTTTTGGGAAGTTGATAACAATCTAATGATTTCTTCTCCGAAAGATTGGGCATCAACAGCTATTTTAAAAAATTTTCTCACCTCTTCTGGCAGACCAGCTATTCCCTGAGGTGTAGAAACAATAGGTCTACCAGAGACAAGCATTTCTATAGACTTTATGCTCACCCCGCTACCTGTTAAAACCGGATTAATCAGAACACGCCCCGACTGATAAACTGCTACAGAGGATGCTGGATTGATGCTCAGATAGATACCTTGATTTTCCTCGCATAGTTGCTTAATTTTATTTACAGGATTTGAGCCAGCTATTAGCACTTTAACGGTGGGTAATGCAGAGCGTATAATAGGAAAACCTGCGTTATAAACCAGATGATACCAGCTACATTGTTGTCTACCTTTAGGTTACCTAGGAAGACAACATCATACACAATGTTGGCGCTTAGTTCATCAGAAACTTCTTTTGAATCATTGTCTTTGGGAAACTCAACAATAGGTGGTAAGTAGTGCCCATTCTGAAAGCCCTGACTTTGCCATAATTTTAAATCGTCTACGGATATATCATAGAATAAAACACTATTTTTCAGTAAGTCTTTTTCAAAACTTTCCAAGTGAGAAACTGACAAATATCTTTTGAGTTTACTTGCAAAGTCTGTTGTAGATGCAAGTAACCGACGGTAATATAAATACTCTATATTGTGAGAGCGAGTGATTAGGGGTATATTCAAGTTTTTGCTTAGCCTAGCTGCGATTTCCCCACCGTGAATCCCATCCAACCAGATAACATCAGGATGAAAAGCACGGACACCAGAAAGCAGAGTCGTTAACTCTTTTCCTCTGACAATCCTAGAAGTCACTTCCAAAGGATAATGCAGTAAGTCAATTGTCCTACGAGCAAGAGAGCCTAATGTAGATTTAAACGGTATGAGATAGATTTCTTTGATGTATTTCTTTATTTCAGCTATTTCCTCAGGTCGTGGCGGTTCGTTGATCCAGGATATGAGTTGTAACTCAACACCGATATTAGAGAAGGCTTTTATCCTTCGCCACATCTCTACTCGCGCACCACGATTCGCAGGGTAGGGAATGTCATGACATATTAAAGTGATCTTCATAATTCTAATCAATTCTCATATTATCCTTAACCGATTCATCTTCGTCTATCATCGCGCTTACGTAGCTGTATCTTTTAGCTTGTTCATACTCCACAGCCATAGAAAAAACTATTGATACGTATAATATCCAAAAGATGCTGTTAGTTGCTAAAAGAGAGCTTTCTGTTATGTTGTATATTAGTAAAAACGACAAATACATTAATGGCCACAGTCCTTCTGCAGTTCTAGTTATCCTTAACCAGAGGATTCCTCTGATACAAGCAGCCACATAACTTATTGAAAAGACTATTAACCCTGATATCCCTAATTCTGCCAATAAATCCATAAAGCCATTGTGGCCATAAGGACATTCCCATTCCAAAGAATTCCAAAGGTAGGCTGTTACCTCATTATCCCAGCTTTGCCAAATACTATTAAAACCATAGCCAAATAAAGGGCGTTCCGAGATTAGCTCAAGCATAATTGTCCATATATCTGTGCGTCCTGTAAGCGTCAAATCTTTACCTAATGCATTCGCTATAATTGGTAAATTATCTAATAGCAAAGTTGCTGCACTTCCTAGCACAAGTATCACAGCAATTGTTAAAGGTACCACTTGGGTGTAACGACTTCGCCAAATCCTGTATAGTGGGACAATAGCTGTTAAGGTGAGAAAAACGACGATAGCTGTTTTTGAAGTTGAAAGAATAATTAAAATCGCTGATAAAATAAAACCAGTCCACGTAACCCATCTGTATTTACGTTGAAGACCAGAGTTCTTAAAAGAGAGTAATAGAAAGACTATAGCGCTGATATCTATGATGCGACCTAAAATGTTTTTATGCGTCATCACACCTCGCCAAGTTCCCGCATGAATTCCTCCTTCTTGAAAACTCATCAAACCATAAGATGGTAGCGCGATGGCAAACACAAAGCTCAGGATAATTATTAACCCGAACGTCCAAGCTAATAATTGTAGTTGCTCTCTCAAGCTGTAACGCGTAGCTAAGTATACTCCGAATACAGTTGTCCCCAAAAGAAGTACACTACGACGTGGCGTAATGTCTGGTGCTACTGTCCACAACATTGATGCTAATGCAATCCCTATAAGCAGCCAGAGCCAAATGTCCTTCTGTGCAACGTACACAAAACTTTTCCACCTTTGAATAATCAGGAAGAAAGTCACTATATAGACTCCCATAAAAAGGATTGGAGTGTACGGATCTTGGGTCAGACCCACAGTATCTTCCTTTTCCAAAAGAGTAGGTATCAAGGCAGTCGTTGAAAAAAACAGAGTCAATACAACAAATACCTTTTCGGCTAGCCTTGATAATCTGTGCATAGCAACTCTATATTTTAATTATTTCTTAGCTGTCAAAAAAAATCTTGAACAGAAAAAGTGAGCTTTTAAGTCGAATGAGCATCCTAAAAAACTTATCGTAGAAAGATTATCTCATTTCACTCTTACATAGATATATCCAAAGAAGTCATTTTGTATTTAACCTGAAGTTTTGACTTTACTTTATCTTTATTATTCAAATCATTTTCATGAATTTTCTGTAAAGAAGAGCGTATCATATCATATATACCTAGCAAGATATGTTGGGATGTTAAAGGTAACAAAAATCTGGTATAATTCTTCTCTATACCAGGGAGTACTCTGCGCATGTAAAACTGATGGCTGCAGAGTCTACAACTATGTCATCTTACTAGATATTAGCTGTATCTTACCCATGCCATCATTGGTTCTGGCAAACGCAACACTATTGCACAGAGTTATCCCGTTTATTTTTCCGCCAAGTTGGCAAAAATTAGTATCTAGAAAATAGATAGACAAAATCGTGATGTTCAACAAATTTGAATGGGAAAACAAATGCCAACGAAGGAACAAAGCTTGCAGCACTCGAAAAATTCTAATCATTTCTTGAAAGATAATTCTTTGAGAGAACCGTATTTCTTCTGGAGAAGACCAGAAGGCGAAGAAGAAAATACGGGTTTCAATCAGGTTTGTTCTATATTGCGTCGTCGCCTAGGTTTGATTGCAAGTACGACAGTCATTTTGACGACACTGGCGATCGCGTGGACCGCAACTCGAACTCCAAAATATGAAGGCAAATTTCAGATACTAGTTGAACCTTTAAAAACGACTGATAGTGACTTACTGGTTTTATTATCCCAAACCCTAAAGCAAAATGTTAACGAAATCACGAAACAGAATAAAACAGAGTTGGATTACCAGGCTTTGATGGAGGTTTTGAAGAGTCCAAAGCTGATCAATCCAGTTGTTCAAGACCTGAAAAACCGCTATCCAGAAATTGACTACGACCAACTTGTTGCCAGTAGTGTATCTGGTAAAGTGTCTCCTGAACAAGTTGGTACGCTGCACATCAGTCGCGTTGGCAAAGGCAAGGATCAATCGAGAGTTATAGAAGTTCGCTATCGAGAATCCAACCCACAAAAAGTTCAGTATGTTTTAGAGCGGGTATCACAAGCATATCAAAATTACAGTCAACAGCAGCAGCAGACAAACTTACGTCAGGGGATAAAATTCGTCGAGCAGCAGATTCCTAAAATGCAGCTTCGGGTCCATACACTTCAAGGACAAATGCAAGTGTTCCAAAAAAAGCACAGTCTATTTCACCCAGAACTTCAGGGAGAACAATTGCTCGACAGAGTTAATGAACTCCAAACACAGCGCATAGAAACCGAAAGAAAGTTAGCTGAAGCGAAATCACTTTCTGCGTCTTTGCAAAAGCAGTTAGCAATGTCAGAGAATACAGCGATCGCCGCATCGGCTTTGAGTGAATCACCTCAATATCAACAGGTTCTCACTCGTCTGCGAGAGGTGGAAACAACAATCGCCACAGAATCAGCCCGCCTCACTGACGACAACCCAATCATGAAGAATTTGCGTGAACAGCGACGCAAACTCCTACCTTTAGTGCAGCAAGAAGTCAAACTGGCATTGGGTAGCAACCCATCGTTCTCTACTAGGGATAATTCCCAAATAGGAGTTTATCAAAACTCCGTTCGGCGTGAGTTGATCAAACAACTGGCTGATACCGCTAACCAAGTTAAGACATTAGAAAGTAGCCTCCAAGCTAATAAAAAAGCAACGGGCGAACTTAACCAACAAATTCAGCAATATCCTGCCCTTTCGCGTCAGTACGGAAATTTGCACAGGGACTTACAAGTTTCTACCGACACCCTCAACCAAATATTAGCAAAGCAAGAAGCACTGCGGGTAGATGCTGCTCAACAAGATATTCCTTGGGAAATGATTACGCCTCCCACCATTCCTCGTGACAAAATGGGTCATTTCGTCGTAGTAGGACTAAATGCTGAGCGTAACATTGTCTTAGGAGGAGTTGCAGGTTTACTCTTAGGAACTCTGGCGGCTTTCGCTCTTGAGAATTTGCAAAACGTCTTTCACGACCCTCAAGAAGTCAAACGTACAACTAAACTACCAGTTTTTGCAGTGATTCCTTTCCAGAAAGAATTAAGACATCCAACTTTTGTCACTGATAAAGAACTTGCTTATGCAGCTCAAAAAGGAAAAAATCGATTTGGATCAACTGCAAAAGCAAAAGCTCAGGAGTATAATGCAACTGCTTTTATGGAAGCTTTTTGCTCTCTCTATAACAGGATAAACTCTCTCAAGTCAGAAGTTTCTATCCGTTCAATAGTCATTACATCAGCAACAAGCGGTGATGGGAAATCTACAGTAGCCACGAATTTAGCAAAGATCGCTGCTCAAGCAGGTCAGAAAGTGCTATTAGTAGATGCTAATTTACGCCATCCTCAAGTCCATCATGCATTAGGTTTAATCAATACTAAAGGATTGAGCGAGATACTTTCTCAAGGTATAGATTTTAATGATGTTGTTGGGCAAGTACCTAGAGAAGAAAATCTTTTTGTGATCACGGCTGGTGAGACACCACAGAATCCCACAAAGCTGTTCTCATCTCAAAGAATGGAGAATTTTATGGAGCGAACCCATACAAACTATGATTTAGTTGTGTATGACGCACCACACCTTATAGGACTTTTAGACACAAGCATCTTAGCAAACCGCGTCGATGGAGTTTTGATGGTTGCAGGACTTGGTAAAACAGTTCGTCCTTCCTTACACCAAGCATTGGAAGAATTAAAAACTGGTCAGGTTTCAGTATTAGGTATAGTAGCTGATACTATTGAACGGTAGCTAGTAACGGACAGTGATGTTTTCGTCACTCGTTGTTGCCTGAAAGATAGTATGAGATCCATTCATTCCGTGATAACTGTTATCAAGAAAAAACTCTCCAATCAATTCATTAGAAATGTTGGCTGGTTGAGTATCTCAGAGATTGTCTATCGAGCCTTACGCTTAGGATTAGTTGTCATCATTGCACGGTTTCTAACTCCTAATGATTACGGTCTAGGAGCGATTGTGATGACAGTGCGTGAGTTTTCAATCACATTTGCTGATGTAGGTATAAGCACAAAAATTATTCAGGCTCAAGAAGAAGAATTAGAGGATTTGTGTCACTCTGCATACTGGTTAAATTGGATCGTTTTTTTGAGTCTTTTTGTGATTCAATCTATTGCAGCTTTTCCCATAGCTTGGTTTTATAAAAGTCCAAATATTATTGTGCCAATTGCTGTTTCAGGTATTGCTTATTTACTTTGGCCTCTATCTAGCATACACAAAAATCTCATACAAAGAGAGAACCGTTTGAAAGTGATAGCTCTTACTAACAGTAGCCAACATATTATTGGCAGTATATTGGCAGTCATATTCGCTGTTTTAGGTATGGGTGTATGGTCATTTGTGTTACCATCCGTGTTAGTCGTACCTTTAGAAACTCTAGTGTATTGCAAAGCGCATCCTTGGCGTTCGACTAGAGGATTTACTACAAAGAATTGGAGCAGTATTCTAAAATTTGGTTACAACATTCTAGGTGTTTCATTGTTAAGAACATTAAGAAACAACTTAGACTATTTATTAGTTGGTCGCTTTGTAGGAATTAACGAACTAGGAATATACTTCTTTGGTTTTAACGCCGGCTTGGGAATTAGTTTAAGTTTTATTAACGCTATTAACTCAGCAATTTTACCTCATTTATGTGCAGTTCGTTCAGAATTCTCTAAATTGAAAAAATCTTATTTTAGTAGTCTGAAAACTATCTGCGTTACCGTTGTTCCTTTTGTTTTACTCCAGTCTAGTTTAGCTTATATATATGTACCTATTGTTTTCGGTCAAAAGTGGGAACCTGCTATCCCTATTGTTGTCCTGATTTGTTTATCAGCAATTCCACGACCATTTGCAGACGCCGCGTCCCAATTGCTCATAGCTGTTGGCAAACCTCACTTAGATTTGCGTTGGAATGTCATATTTACTATAGTATTTACTATAGCAATACTGATAGGAGTTCACTGGCAAATTATTGGTGTAGCTGCATCTGTTTTATTAGTTCATCTTGTTTTCTTGCCTTTGTTTGCATTGTGGACTACACGCTCTATTTTCCCTAAAAATTAGAAAACGTACGGTTTTATATGAACAAAGTTTCTGTGATCATTCCAGTTTACAAAGTCGAGAAATATGTAGCTGCTACAGTACAATCAGTTCTCACTCAAACGTATAAAAATTTTGAGTTGCTCATCATTGACGATGGCTCTCCGGATAGGAGCATAGAAATTTGTCAGCAGTTTACAGATAACAGAATAAAAATAATCAGTCAAGAGAATCGAGGAGTCGCTGCAGCTCGGAACGTCGGTATTCGCCATGCTCAAGGGGAATATTTAGCTTTTTTAGATGCAGATGACTTATGGGTACCAGAAAAATTAGAAAAACATATTGAGCATTTAGATAACTCACCAGCAGTAGGAGTGAGTTTTTGTCGCTCTTCTTTTATTGATGAAGCGGATAAGCCCTTAGGTATTTATCAGATAACAAAGCTCAAGGAAATTACCCCACTTGATTTACTTTGTCGCACTCCAATTGGGAATGGGTCAGTACCAATGATTCGGCGAGAAGTTTTTGAAGACATTGCATTTCAAGATCATCTTTATGGAGTGGTAGAAAACTTTTATTTTGATGATGATCGGCAACTACATCCTTCAGAAGATGTAGAATTTTGGCTGCGGATAGCGATAAAAACGAGATGGCTTATAGAGGGAATTCCTGAAGCCTTGACACTTTACCGGGTCAATTCGCAAGGATTTTCGGCTCAACTGGTAAAAAAGTTAAATTCTTGGGAAACAATGCTGGAAAAAGCACGCACCTACGTACCTCCAGCATCAATGGCTGAATGGGAAAAGATAGCTATGGCGTATCAACTAAGGCATTTAGCTCGAAGAGCAGTCACTTTGGAAGCAGGTTCAACAGCTGTCCAATTTGTCCATCAAGCACTCTCTACCTACTGGCGGATTCTACTGGAAGAACCACACCGTACGCTTATCACCCTAGCTGCTGCTTATTTTCTCTGGCTAATGCCACGAACAGTTTACCATCAAGTACAGTCCATTGGTTTAAAAATTGCAGGCGCTAGTCAAAAACGCCGCATTCAACAAGAAGAATCGCTTAAGAATTCTCGTGGTCTTCAGCTATCTTAAAGAACTATAGATAGGTAAAATATGTTGGAGATTCCTAGATGGGCAAAAAGTCACAGAAAAACTTTCGGTCTGAGTGGAGAACACTAACTGAACTTGGTTCAGAATTTGGTAAATCAGCTGTTGCTTTTGGCAAGATGCTAAAAGAACATGGGTTACGTGATTCTAATGGCGAGCCGACAGAAACAGCTAATGGACTTTTCCAAAAGATTGTCCCAAATGAAGGGAAACCTTACTACCTGTGGAATCACAACGGAATTGTTTCATTCTTTGAGTCCAAAGGTATTCATCCTGTTGCTCATTCATCTGATCCACTAAAAGATACTGAAGCACGTAAGTTAGCACGTTCTTACATGGAAGCCCAAAAGCTAGACGACGAAGGATCTAAGCTCGGTTACCTCATGTTGTGTGAGTTAGTTGATGACATTAAGAAAGTCGGTTTAGACCGTTTTAACACCGCTTTAAAAGCAGTTGGCTACAAAGGTGAACCTGTAACATTGGAAGGATGGTAGTTAACACTCTTGGCGGAAATTCAGCAACCAGCCCCTCTTCAACCAAGTAAGAGGGGGATGGATATATAAATAAAGCAACTATCCTAAGCGACTCATTGCTTCAGCAACCAGCTTCGAGACAAAAGGCAAAATTTCCCGGTTCTTAGCATTCGCTTTACCTTCAGTAAATACAACGAGCAGGTAAGGGCGTTTATTTGGTAACTCTATATAAGCAGCATCATGACGAACTTGACTCGTCCAACCCGCCTTTGACCAAATTTGTGCTTCTGGGGGAAGCGCACCACCCAAAAAGCCCGTTATTTGGTCTTCTTCAACATCTTTTGGTAAATCATTGGGGTGAAGACCGCGTTTCATCAAAGCCATCATGGCTTGCGATCGCCCACTAGACACCGCCACACCACCAATAATACTATGTAGCAACCTGGCGGTAGCATTTGTCGTCAGCATATTACGATTGTCTAGCAACTCCCCGACAAAAGCCCGTTCACGCCCATAAGGACCATCACACCAGGTTTTTTGGCAAACATTTATCGTTTCCATTTCCGCCCATCCAAGAGATTGGAAATAGCGGTTAATAATATTACGCTGCTGCTTCCAAGTTTCAAATGGTCCTGTAGTTAATTCTGGTCCAGAAGTTGTTCCACTGAGGATATCTACAACTAAACTTGTCGCATCATTACTTGAATCAACAATCATATCGCGTATCGCTCTTTCCAACTCTTTGGAAGTCGAAACCATGCCTTTCTCTAACCATTCATTGACTGCGACCAGGTAAAACAATTTTACCACACTTGCAGGGTAAATTCGTTCCACTCCACGATAAGTGAAACCACGAATTGGATAGTTCCAAAAAGCATCTGGAGTTAAAGCACCACCAGTATTTACAAGGACAGGCGGATCGTAGACAATCCAAGTCAAAGCAATTTGGTTGCGGGCTAAAGTGGGAAATGCAGCCCAAGTTGCTTCTAAAATGCCTAACCCAAGATTTTCAAGTTGTTCGTCTTTATTAAAGAAGAAATTCATTGTTATTCAAGGATGTCCTCTAATCTAGAATTTAAAATCCAAAATCTCAAATCGGGTGAGTACCAGTGTTTAGCTGACCTAAACATCTATGATTCTCCCAGTTGTGACCGACTAGCAACTCAAGCTGCAACAAGACGATATTTGTGGGTAACATCAAACTATCAGGACTGGGCAGTTGAGGTGTATTTGTGCGAGGATGACTATCCAGGGTGGCTGTCATTATCCGATTTGGGTTTGTTACAACCATGCACTGTACCTTATAAAGCGAAAACATTTTCGGAATCAGAAATTAAAAAACGACTACCAGAAGTGATTGGGTTTACCCAAAAAGCTATGCAACAACCAAATGATTACCTCTGGGGTGGTACAATAGGACCAAATTACGACTGTTCCGGATTGATGCAGGCGGCGTTCGCTTCGGTAGGTATTCGTATACCGAGAGATGCCTATCAACAGGAAGCTTTTACCCAACCCATTTCTATCGCAGAATTACAACCAGGTGATCTCGTGTTCTTCGGAACTTCCCAAAAAGCAACTCATGTGGGACTCTATTTAGGAGATGGCTGCTACATCCATAGTTCTGGGAAAGAAATAGGGCGCAATGGCATTGGCATTGACCGTCTTTCGGAACAAGGAGATAAGGTTAGTCAGTCATATTATCAGCAACTGCGCGGTGCTGGAAGAGTGGTTAGCAGTTACAAACCACAAAGATGCTGAGGACTAAAGAGGTATATGAGGAGTGGACTGCTTTTTAATGGGCTAGCTGGGCAAAATGATGCAATACCATCGATTGTCCCAGATGTTTCGGTTGTGGTACCTGTTCATAATGAAGTGGAAAGTTTACCTCACTTGCTTGAGGCGATCGCCTTCACCTTATCAGCGACTGAGTTGAGTTATGAAATCATCTGCGTGGATGATGGTTCAACAGACGGTTCAGCACAGCTTCTCAAAGAACAAGCGCAAATCCGCAATGATTTAAAAGCAGTGATTTTGCGTCGCAATTATGGTCAAACTGCGGCGATGGCTGCTGGGTTTAACTACGCACTGGGTAAAGCAATTGTCACTTTAGATGCTGATCTCCAAAATGACCCTGCTGATATCCCCATGCTGTTAGCAAAACTGGAGGAAGGCTACGATTTGGTCAGCGGTTGGCGGAAGAATCGCCAAGATGGTGCTGTGAATCGATTACTCCCTTCCAAAATTGCCAACTGGTTAATTAGGCGAACCACAAGCGTGTATATTCATGACTATGGTTGTTCCCTCAAAGCTTATCGCGCCGAACTCGTGGCAGATATGAACCTTTATGGAGAACTGCACCGCTTTCTTCCCGCTTTGGCGTATATTGAAGGAGCTAGAATTACAGAAATGCCCGTGCGTCATCACGCCCGTCGCTTTGGTCGCAGCAAGTATGGGATATGGCGGACGTTCCGAGTGTTGATGGATTTGTTAACAATTTTGTTCATGAAAAAGTTTCTCACACGCCCGATGCACGTTTTTGGGCTGTGGGGCTTGATTGCAATGGCTTGTGGTGGGGCGATTGGAATTTACTTGACCTTTGTCAAATTTGCTTTTCATCAAGATATAGGCGATCGCCCTCTCCTCATTTTAGCAGTTCTTTTGCTCGTGACTGGGGTACAGTTATTTTGCTTCGGTCTTTTGGCTGAGTTGCTGATGCGTACCTATCATGAGTCTCAAGGACGCCCTATCTATCGTGTGCGTGAGGTCGTGACAAAAGTGTAGCAAACACGCACCAAGGCTTGACTTCCCTTATTGGGAAGTCCCCAAAATCGATGATGTTGGAGTGCGAATTGAGAGACGGTTTCACCCCTCATGTCTCGTTCCTTGTTTCTGGTAAGGAATGCAGCAATGGAGGCAAAGCCTCTAGAATAAAACCCTTGCTTCCGCATCTATTGACAAAACGATAATTTTGTGTAATTTCGATTTAGATAATTTGCTGGTGTGGGGGTGTGGCTTGATACGAAGCTACCTGCAAAATAACCCCGATGTCAGCGCAGACGATAGGCGTTTGTGTGGCGATATCAAGCGTTGAGGTGATTCACCTCGACAACTCCCCCACCATCTGCAAAATACGAGTATATAAAGCATCTGCAACTCTGAACCCTGCTGTTGCAATTAACCCATCCATCACAGGTTTGACAGCAACAATAAATCCTTTTTGTTTCGCTTCAACCAAAACCCCTAACAACCCAGTAATTCGTAATCCTAACCTATCAGCTTTCGCTCTTCCTCGTCGTTCGTCGATAAGTAGTAATTCTGCATCGAGTTCAATCGCTAAAGCTATTGCTTCACATTCACCTTCGTCTAATTGTTGCTCTAACAGAACTGTGATTAGGGAGCGGTTTGTTACCTGTCGTACCTCAATCCAATCAAATGTTCGTACCTCTGTAGAACCAGCAACAGGTGTAGATGTACCTGTCAGTTCCCGATAAACAGCTTCTGGAATCAGGATTTTAGTATATAACTGTCGGAGTAAATCTAATTGACCAACAGCAGCAAGGCTGGTGATTGGTGACGTATCACTAATAACAATCACAACCGACCCAATTCCCGCAAATTCTTCAAATCAAGTTCAAAATCTTCTATTTCATAAGAATATAGAGGAATTTTGCGTTCTTGAAGCAACTGTTGAAACTGTATTTTATCCATTTCTGCCAACTTGCTCGCATATCCAAGGGGAAGTTTTCCCGAACCAAACAACAACAGAGCAACTTCTTGTTTAAATTCGGCTTCTGTCATCCCACTAGCACGCAAAGTATCATCTGATATGACGACGCTCATTTTTCCTCTCTTGCTGAAAATTTTAGTGGATTAAATAACATGAGCATTATCGCTAACGAAATTCAGGTTTGTAGGAGTTTTATCTACAAGATTATCTCAATAATAACCTTGATGTCAGCGCAGAAGATAGGCGTTTGTGTGACGATATCAATTAGGGAGACATTGCTTTCATTCAATATTTATATTAGCGCTGTCTTTTGGCGGTAAAAGATAAATAACCCCAGAAATAATTGTGAGCGCAACAGAAATCCAAAAAGCAATTATAGAAGGTAATTGCCATACTTGGGGTAGAGGTGCAATCAGAAGTGCGATCGCAAACATCACAGCGCAGATAAAAAAGCTGGCTGCATTCACGAAAAACGTATTAACGGTACCAATCAAGTTGATTAAACCTGCACCCACGACTGGACCTAAAAGATCTGCCCCATTTTCTAAACTGCCGCGATATCCATTCACTTTCTCTAGAGGAATGCGGGCAAGTTTGGCAAATTTAGGAACGAGGGTTTGACGCGCCGAAGTTGCGGTGGGATCAAATAATGCACCCACAAACACCAACAAGAAAATGGCGATCGCTGACACCGATTTGAATCCAATAAAGACTAATGGCAACAACAGAACTGAAATACCGCTTAATACATCAGCCGCAACGCTAACTCGCCATGCGCCAAACTGATCGATCGCTTTTCCACCCACAAATACAGCCAATACAATTGGAATGATGTTTCCCGCCCCAGCGATTCCGGTGGCGATCGCAGAGTGGGTAAATTGCAGCACCAAAATGGGGATTGCGACTGCTGCTATTTGATTGCCGACTTGAGAGAGGAAGAAGTTAAACGGTGCTGTCACAGCAATTGCTTCGATCCCCACATTGCTAAACATTTTGAGCTTGATTGCTTAACAAAGCAGTCATTTGAGTCACACGACAGAAAACTCGTTCTATCCATTGAGCATCAGCATTTGGGAATAAGTGCTGAACTCCTACGAAAACTGCATACTCCACAATCGCCAGTTCAAAGGCCATTTCTTCATCCAGTTGGACAAGTTCAGCAATCAACTGTGCCAAATAGTTAATCCGCTTCTCATCAACACGCTTGAGAACCTGCTTCACTTGCTCGTCAACACTTGACCAGTTGCGGATTGCCCGCTCAATCTGGTTATCTATACTGGCAGCTAGACGATCCAGTTCTCGACGGCGATCGCTCAGGTTATCCAGTTGTTCAACCGTCGAGATGATGCGACTTGTGTACTCAGACTGCCAATAGTCCAGTAGAGCATTGATGAACTCATCTCGATTTTTGAAGTGATGATAGAAGGAACCTTTCGTTCGATTGGCAACTTGGCACAGCCGCTCGATCGTCAGCGCCTTTTCCCCTTCAGCACCCAATAGATGCAAGCCCATTTCGAGCCAGTTTTCGCGGGTTAATCGTTCAGCCGTAGTCATGATGAGAACAAACCCAACACGCCAAACACCGTAATCGGGATAAAGAACGCCCACTGGGGATAGTCTAACGGCTTCAGTTTGCGTACAGCGATTAATCCAATGTTCAATAACACACAAGCACCAGCAATGCTTGTTACTGCTACAGTCAGCGGAATATCAGGCTGAAGCAGCGCAACATAAGCATAGGCACAAGTCATGACGAAAAGCAGAATCGTAGCGATATGCCAGCAATAGTAAGCCGTCAGCTTTGGAACCTCCTGGATATCTGGAGCATTTAAGAGGGGTTTAGCCACTTCATATCCACCCCAGAATAGATGAGCCAGAAAGACGATCAGCGAAGCAACAGCAGCAGCCAAAAGGAATCCATTCATGGTGTCCTCCTTGATTGGGATTTTCTTAGCATACCATACTGTATCGTACGCTAAGAAAATGAATACAGTAGACATCTGGTCAAAATGAATGTAGAGACGTTACATTTACGTGCTCTACAAGGGTTTCAGGTAACGCATCATTAATTTCTGGAGATGTCTAGTAAAAGTACACGGTTTTTTTATCTCACAATTGTCAACCCGAAGTATTAACGCTGTCTTTTTGCGGTAAAAGATAAATGACTCCAGAAATAATTGTCAGAACGACACAAATCCAGAAAGCAATTATGGAAGGTAATTGCCATACTTGGGGTAGAGGTGCAATCAGAAGTGCGATCGCAATGATTTGACTCACAGTTTTAAGTTTGCCCCAAATATTCGCCCCCGTAATCTTAGTCTGACTGACGCGCCAACCTGCAATAGCCAACTCTCGTGCCAAGATCAGAAACACTCCCCAAGCAGGAACTCGTCCTAGTTCAATTAAAGCCAGCAACGGCGCAAGTACCAGCAACTTATCAACCAACGGATCAAGAAACTTACCCAAGTCACTGATTTGGTTCAGTTTCCTTGCCAAATAACCATCTAACCAATCAGTCAGCGAGGCGACAAGAAAAATCGCCAAACAAATCCATCTGGCTTGGGGTGTAGGGTTATACAAGCCGTAAAGCAGAAATGGTATCCCTAGAAGGCGAGAGAAGGTAATCCAGTTAGGTAAAGTCATAAGGACAAACAGACAAAGAGGAATATAAACTCGTGACTAATGATTAATTTCAAAAAATAGCATGACTCAACAAATAGATTCTCAAGTGAGAATAGAACGGGATTCGATGGGCGATCGCCAACTACCTAGTAATGCTTACTACGGTATTCAAACACTACGAGCAACAGAGAACTTTCCCATTAGCGGCATTAAACCTTTATCTACGTACGTAGATGCTGGTGTCATTATTAAAAAAGCAACAGCAATAGTCAATGGTAAACTCGGCTGTATTCCCAAAGATGTCAGTCAAGCAATTATACAAGCTGCTGATGAAGTGCTTGCTGGAAAGTTTCGCGACCAATTTGTGGTAGATGTCTACCAGGCTGGTGCTGGGACTTCTCACCACATGAATATTAACGAAGTCCTGGCAAATCGCGCTTTAGAAATTCTCGGCGAAGAAAAAGGCAATTACAAGCGTATTAGTCCCAACGACCACGTTAACTACGGACAGTCTACCAATGATGTCATTCCCACAGCAATTCGTATTGGTGGCTTATTAGCATTATCAAAAACGCTACATCCAGCTTTAGACAAGGCAATAGCAGCACTAGAAGAAAAAGCCGAAGAATTTCAAGATATCGTCAGATCTGGCAGAACCCATATGCAAGATGCTGTACCTGTGCGTTTGGGTGAGAATTTTCGCGCTTGGGCGTATATTCTGACAGAGCACCACAACCGCATCTACACAGCCTCTTGTGACTTAATGGTGCTAGGTTTGGGAGGAAGTGCAGCGGGTACGGGGTTAAACACCTATCCTCAGTATCGCGCCCTTGTGGTAGAAATAATATCAGATTTGATGAATCTCCCTCTGGAACCTGCACCCCACCTGATGGCTGCAATGCAGAGTATGGCACCATTCGTTCATGTTTCCGGTGCTTTACGCAACCTAGCTCAAGACCTAGTTAAAATATCTCATGACTTGCGTTTGATGGATTCAGGACCAAAAACTGGCTTAAAAGAAATTCAACTACCACCAGTGCAACCGGGTTCCTCAATTATGCCAGGAAAGTACAATCCAGTGATGGCAGAGATGACATCAATGGTATGCTTCCAGGTGATGGGTTACGATAGTGCGATCGCCCTTGCCGCACAAGCAGGACAATTAGAACTAAATGTGATGATGCCTCTGATTGCCTATAACCTGATTCACAGCATCGAAATTCTTGGTAACACCATCGCCGCACTCACCGAACGCTGCATCAAAGGTATAACCGCCAATCAAGAACGTTGTTTAGCATACGCTGAAGGCAGTTTAGCCTTAGTCACAGCATTAAATCCCCACATCGGTTATTTGAATGCAGCTGCTGTCGCCAAAGAATCTTTAGAAACTGGCAAATCTCTAAGACAGATTGTCTTGGAACACGGTTTCATGAGTGAAACAGAATTAGCCGAAGTATTAAACTTGGAACAAATGAGTGCGATTGTACCTCTAAAGATACTAGACGGCACATCGGATTAGAGAACAAAGAAGGAAGATAAAAGAAAGAACTCTTCCTTCTTTATTTTTCTTATTCGTTCTTTATCTCACTATGCAGACTCAAACACCATCTGTCAGCTTAATTCGCGCCACTTCTTACGAACGGGAAGCACTGCGGGAATCTTTAGAAACACTGCTGGAACCTTTAGGAGGAATGGCGGCGTTTGTCAAAAGCGGGAACCGTGTCTTACTCAAACCCAACCTACTAACAGGCGCACGTCCTGGTAAAGAATGTACGACTCGCCCAGAACTGGTTTATGCAGTCGCCCAGATGGTTATAGAAGCAGGTGGTCAGCCATTTTTGGGGGATAGTCCCGCTTTTGGTAGTGCCAAAGGAGTCGCACTAGCAAGTGGTTATCAGCCTATTTTAGAAGAACTGAATCTTCCTATCATTGATTTTCAGGGCAAGCGTTACCAAACCGTCAGCGAAGACTTTGACCATTTGCTACTATGCAAAGAGGCAATGGAGGCAGATGTCGTCATTAATCTACCCAAGGTAAAATCCCATGCCCAACTGGTGCTAACTTTAGGGGTAAAAAACCTGTTTGGTTGCGTTCCAGGCAAGATGAAAGCTTGGTGGCATATGGAAGCAGGAAAAGACGCAAATCGTTTTGGTAAAATGTTGGTGGAAACTGCCAGGGCAATTCATCCTAACTTAACCATAGTTGATGGTATTATTGGTCATGAAGGCAATGGTCCTAGTGGTGGTGAACCCCGTTCATTGGGGATTTTGGCAGCATCATCAGATGTTTTTGCCTTGGATCGCGCAATAGTAGAAATTCTTAACATCCTACCAGAACAAGTACCCACTGTCGCTGCATCAATGCGACTAGGGTTAGCTGGTGAACTGAACGATATCAACTTTCCTCACCTACATCCCGACTTACTAAAAATCGATGATTGGCGGCTACCAGACAAGTTAGTACCCATCGATTTTGGAATGCCTCGCGTCATCAAGTCTACGTTCAAACATCTTTACATAAGATTTATCAAAGAACCCATGAGTGCATATGCCAAGCGATAGTTGCATTTAGCGCATTATATTAAGCAACAAGTGCAAGCTCTGTTACAACAATTTCATGTATTGGCAGAGTAAGCTGTAAATACCCTCCGATTGCTTAACCAGACCGCCCTCATTAAGTGGCGGTTTTTTTATTTCTTAAGCATTATTTTGTATGCTGCCAAAACGAAGTAACGACTTTTGTGAGAGGTTTAATATCTTTTCAGTTGTGTTTGGATGTGAACTCATTCTTTGAGTTGAAGCTATAAGATGTAGAAGAAATTATTAACTTTTCTGTCTACAGACTACTCTATATATGGAAAAACTATGCCCCATACTTAACCCATAAATGTTTGTCTAGTGAATGACTAAGTTAATGATCGAATTTATTCATATACAGTTGAAAACATTCTTTGAGTGCATTTACTGAGAAATTGTTCATATGATTGCTCATTCAAAATTGAAAAAGCTAGTATTATGTTATGTTTTTCGCATATTTTTTGTAAAAGCACGCTATCCCTTGGAACGACAAGTAAGAATAGTTTGGTGTCTTTCATCAATGAAGATCATTTCAAAGAGAAATATGTAAATTTTAATACTATTGCCTAAGAAGATGCGTAAATGAATTATGACATGACAAAATTAAAGTAGCTTGTAAGATTAATGACAAAGTGAAAAAGAAAAGATTTCACTTGGAATTTGGTATCAAGTATTTTATGTACAAAAAGACGTATAGATAACCTAAAAAAAGATTGATATTGTTTATTAATAGATAGTATAATTTAGAAAAATGGCTAAAATAGAAGTAAGACTCTCTTAAAAAAGAGTCAAAACAAAATAAATCTCATAAACTTCGATTTTCTATGCATTCAAATACCCAATCTGCTGACCCTGCCAGTACATCTTCCCATAGATTGGCAGAGATTGTAGGAACTGTGATCGGTCTTTTAACTCTGACGCTACCGCTGTTTGTCATTGCCCACTATTCTTCAAGCAGTGTTCAGAATAACCAGCAACCCATTACCTACAATGTAAACGCAGATGCAGATTAGACAAAACTTAATAAAAAATGATATCTCAACAAGGAAAGTATTGAAAGCAAAAACAGAAAACCGATTTTGAACTAAAAAGAGCGTACATAAATAATTAGGAATAATCCAATGTAGTGTTTTATTTTGCATGAGAAGTAGGACTTTTCGTTGAGCAGAGTTGCCGTAATTTAACAGTTATCAGTTATCAGTTATCAGTTATCACTGGTTACAAATCCTTGAATCTTGTGTTTTCCACTAACTGATGGTTCGCTTTGGTGGTGAGCTACTGCGATCTTGGGAAGCCCTGGCTGAGAAAAAGTGTCGTTAGCGCAGCGTGTCCGGAGGACATCCCCGTAAGGGTGGGTTCAATCCTCCACCAATGAGCTGATAACTGTTGACACTTCAGTCATTTAACGACTCCGGCGTAAGTCAAGCGCTATAACGTTACTCGGTTCACCAGTGCGGTATAAGCCGGAAAACCATGAAAACATCCCGGAACCGTAGCAGATTAACTTCTGTTACGGTTCGGAGTATCATCATATTGTGTCTAAAAAGACTCTTTTTGGGAGTTGTCAATCTCCAAATTCTGAAGCCAGAAGACTTTCCGATACAACAATACTCAGCAGAGAAAACTTCTGCGAAGACTCATCCCCAAAAACAAATTTTCTCCCATTAAGAATTTTTCTCAACTCATTCAGCGATAAGCAGTTTTCTCATTGTCCTCATATTTTACTCCCAATTTGCAGTTTATAGGGTGTTACGGGATTTCTCAAAACTCCAACAGCTTCAATAAGTGAATAAGAAATGCAATAATATAAGCGTTTGTATAAGTTTTACAGAACCAGTAGTCCATCTTAGCTTAGAATTCTACACTGGGAGCTAAGTATGGAGCACCCGTCATTTACTGTTAGCTGAGGAGTTTTGTTGTGGACTTATCCCGTATTCCTGCCCAACCTAAACCAGGTCTGATTAACGTTCTGATTGAAATTACAGGCGGGAGTAAGAACAAATATGAATACGATAAAGAACTGCAAGCTTTTGCCCTAGATAGGGTGCTTTACTCATCGGTACAATACCCATACGACTACGGCTTTGTACCCAACACTCTGGCAGATGACGGCGACCCATTGGATGGTATGGTCATCTTAGATGAGCCAACCTTCCCAGGATGCGTTATTGCAGCCAGACCAATCGGTATGCTGGAGATGATAGACGGTGGCGATCGCGATGAAAAATCCTTTGCGTTCCTGACAAAGACCCACGTTACGCTTGTGTGAAATCCTTGAAAGACATTGCACCACACCGACTGGAAGAAATAGCCGAATTTTTCCGCACATATAAAAATCTAGAGAAAAAAGTAACAGAGATTCTTGGGTGGCAAGATGTTGATCAAGTCTTGCCTTTAGTAGAAAAGTGCATTAAAGCTAGTGGTGGAAAAGGCTAAAACTCTGATTCAGAAATAATCTAAATCAGTACACAGTACACAGTTATCAGTAGCCTGTTTACTGATAACCCAAAGCAAGTAAACAGTACACAGTACACAGTAATCTGTTAGTTATTGTCTAAACTGATAACTGGTAACTGATAACTAAAATCCAATGCAGCGCACGCTTCTTTTAACAAAAATTCACAACTGCACACTCACAGCAGCAAATATTAACTATGTAGGAAGTATCAGTGTAGACCAAGTTCTGTTGGAAAAAGCAGGTATCTTGCCCTATGAGCAAGTGCATGTAGTGAATGTTACTAATGGCGAGCGCTTCATAACTTATGCGATCCCCGCTCCAGCGAATTCAGGAGCAATTGAGCTCAATGGGGCAGCAGCACGTCTAGGCATGATAGGCGATCGCTTGATTATAATGTCTTACGGGCAGTTCACTTCGGAAGAGTTAAAAACATACTCTCCCACAGTTGTCATTGTGGACAACAGAAACCAACTGTTGGAAGTGCGGCGCTACGATGACCTGCTTAGTCAGACCTAGTTTCGAGCAAATATGTCAAATTTTAAGCTGTCGCCTCCCCAGAAGTACGTAAGTCCAGAGACATTTCCCCAGCTTTTGAGTCTGAGTCAAAGGTCGGACTTTGTAGTGCAATTTTGGGGTGTACGGGGTTTAATTCCCACACCAAGTCGCCACACCATCCGATATGGTGGTAATACTGCTTGTGTAGAAATGCAAGTAGCTGGAAAACACTTGGTTTTTGATGGCGGTACTGGTTTACGCCTACTAGGAAAAAGTTGGCTGCAACTGCAATCACCTTTAAAAGCCCATTTATTTTTTACGAACTCTCAATCAAATCGTATCCAAGGATTTCCTTTTTTTGCCCCCGCATTTCTGAGCGAAAATTGCCTCCACATTTACGGGACAGCCGCTTTAAATGGAGCCTCGATTAAACAATGCTTATATGACCAGATGCTTCAACCGCACTTTCCCTACCCTTTACAGGTTATGCAATCTCAATTGCACTTCCATAATTTGACATCAGGTAAAGTGGTGAAGATAGATGATGTTACTATTACAACGGCAATCATTAATCACGATCAAAAATCAATTGGTTATAAAGTCAGTTGGAAAGAGTATAGTGTTGCCTACATCACAGATTTATCTAAGATGGCAAATGAAGTGGATCGAAAATGCATAGGGCAGCTCATAAAAGGTGTTGATTTGCTCATTGCTAATGCAACTTATGCTCCAGGGGTAGTACGCAACCATAACAACTCTGACTTCCACTGGGACACTGCTGTAGATCTGGCTACAACTGCTAAGGTGAAACAGTTAGTTATCTCTCATCATCATCCAGATGACTACGATGATTTTCTCGACCAAGTTCAGATTGATGTGAAATCTGTCTTTCCTAAAGCATTACTAGCTAAAGAAGGTTTAGTTTTACCTGTTGTGTAGTTAATTTTTTCTCATCAATAAATGTGTCACAGGTTTTTATCTAGGTTTTGAACCTGCTGGCTCACATGAAGTTGGTTTAGCTTTGCGTCATGCTATTTTACCAAAGCACTACGAAACAGACTACGAACTCCAAGAAATATGGCTGATTTGTGGAATCCCAGAATATATAATGACAGACCGTGCGAAGGAATTTAAATCCGAACATTTAAAACAAATTGCACTACAGTTAGGTTTTACACGACGGTTGCGTGCTTTTCCTCAATAGGTTTTGATTTTTCAATTTCAACAAAATCACTGGAGTTTAGGATGAAATTCCCTCGAATGACTCGATCTAAAATTACCTCTACTACGGAGATTGTGTATCAGAAGCTGTGGGGCTAAGAATCATCATCTGCTCACCGCCTCCTTCTCGAATAGCTAAAACTGTAGGTCGCTTGCTAGGATCAGCATTTTGGGGTAGTGTTCGGAAAATATATAGCCAGCCATTGCTATTGACGAGTAAACGCCAAACAGTTGGTTGAGATGGATTAGCAGTATCGTTGGTTGCATCCACCTGTAATTTTTTAAATAGTCCGATATCTCCGATAATACGAGTTTTTTTTGAAGTGGAATCAGTAAATACCTCGTCATTAGTCTTAGGATTAGGATTTCGTCCTAACCCCAACTCCTTATCGGGGTGAACCAATGTAATAATAGGCAGTGCAGAAGTATCGTTGACTGCGGCTCGTCGAGCATCTCCCTCTCCCTGCGACCGAGCTACCCAGAAAAGAATGGTCAAAATCCAAGCCACTATTACCAAATCTTTGAGGAGGGGTAATGGCAGAATTCGTGCAATGTAACGTAGCTTATCAATAAACCATCGTGCTAGAAAAAACAGTCTGCTAACCAGCTTTGACCGATTGAGTCTCTGGAACAATCGAAGTACCTGTAACTGAAAGCTATTTGCACTACTAGAACCTACAGAGCTTAGATTACTAGTTGGTTGTGGGTTGGGAGGCTGAAGCAGCCATAAGGTAACTCGAATCAGGAGTGCTGCAATGATGAGAGCCAGTAGGGCTTGCAAGAATGTCTGAGGACTTCCCAGAAAAACCTGAATTGGTACGAAGAAAAATGACTGTGCAGGAAGATTCAGTGCATTCAGTTCTATCCGAAAAAAGCCATAGTATGCCCACCGATAAATCCAACCAGTGAAATAGAGGGCGATGCTAAACAGCCCAACTGAACCAGCAAATGCCCCCAGAATTTTAAACTCACTAGTTGTTTGAGGAGTGTTAGACACGAGAAATTTCAGCTACAGAAATACCACTATACTTAATAAATGTAAGGCAGTATAAAAAAACTCCGGAAATATGAAAATATTTCTTAAGGGACTGATTGTTGTATTTTTAGCTTCAACAACTGGACTAGCAAGCTCCGCCAAGGAAGTTACCGTTAATCAAAATGAGTTAGCTCAAGGGCAGATTAAGCAAGTAAAAGCCCAGGTTGTTTCAGTGTTGTTACCTCCTTTGGCACAAATTACATTGAAGGGAGGCGGATTTAAATCCGGTCGATTGACTGTCATTGATTCTCAGAAGCAAAAATTAATTATTACGCGAGGTAAGGCATCTATGTCGATTCCTATCGCCCGTATTGAGAAGGTGCAGTTTTTTCCGGATGGAAACGGTAAACCTGAACCTTGGGTGATTAAGGGAGAGAGAAGAATTTGGTCTAATATTCCTTTAGGTAACCTAATAATTCGGGACGCTGAAAAAGGTAAAGCTGAGGTCAGCTTGCCGTCTGGAGTAGACTCTCGGCTCAGCAAAGACCGGGCGGCTGTCTATGTAATCGAAGAGTTATCGTTTGCTACTGATAATAAGGTGACTGTGGGTGTTATTGTTGCTAGTTAAAGGGCAAATGTATTAAGGGAAACTGCCAAGCACATATTCAGGGTTACTTATGACAAAGCCAAGGCTACTATCTTTTTGTCACATAACTTATAGGAAAAAATAAAGAAATTACGTAAAAAAATAAAATAATTTACCAAGTCTGTTAAGAGTATAGATAAATATTAGATTTGTCATCTCTAGTATGCGCTTCAACAAGTTAGGGCTTGGTATTGCTACTGTAATTGTGATTACTGTCTCAATTTGTTATATGCCTAATAGGCTAAAGGCATTATCTGGCAAGGGAGAGACAGAACAACTTTTGAATCTGTGTAGGGAACATCTTAGTAAAAATCAGTTTCAAGATGCCTTACAGTCCTGTCAACAAGCAGCGAAGACTGCTCAAGCGACGGGCGATCGCTCCATTCAAGCTAAGTCCCTAACCAATTTGGGTTCAGCATACCTAAAAACAGGAAACGTTAAGCAAGCGCTTACTAACTACCAACAAGCGTTAGCCATTGCCCAAGAAATACAAGAACATGATTTGGAAAGCCAGATTTTAATAATCCTGGGAGATGCTTACCACGCATCAGGAGATTCAGCAAAGGCGATTGATTACTATCAGAAAAGTTTGCTAATTATACAGAAACAGCAGTCGAAGAATCCGCCACTTGGAGCGCTTTTAAATAAATTAAGTAGTACTTATATACAATCTAGACGACAGTCAGAAGGGATTGTTTTTTTTGAAAAACAGCGCTCAATTGCTAAAAATGGGCAAAACCCCTCACTTGAGGTTTCTGTTCTAGGATTCTTAGCATTCCAATATCAGGCTAGTGGAAATCTTCAAAAAGCAGTTAATATCCGAGAAGAGCAAATAGAGATTTTGCAAAAAACTAAACCTTCTTGGGTAGCATTGTCACAAGGAAGCATATTAGCAGGATTGTGCGAGAACTACAAGTGGTTAAAAGATTATTCTAAAGCAATTAATTGCTTTGAGCAAGGTTTAAAATTTGTACGAGAAGATAAAAACAATCCAGATGCAGCAATACGAATCTTAAATAGTGTAGCTGAATACAACTATTTGTTAGGATTAGGATTTGTTTACAAAGATTTGTTACAATTAGGATTTGTTTACAAAGAAAAAAATCTACTTCGAGAATCAATTAAATTTCTTGAATCAGCCCATGCAATTCAGCAGGAATTAAAAAATAATCAAGAACTTCTAAATAATGCTCTTTTAAAGTATAAACTACAAAAAAGTGGTCTTTTAAAGAATGAAACTGAAGAAAATACTATAGAAACACTAGGGTTAAATTATTGGGAGATTGGAGAACACAATAAAGCAATTGACTATTTTAAAAAACTATTATCAAGCGCCGACACTCGTAGACAAGGAAATGCACACATTCTTCTTGGTGGAGTTTATGCAGCTCAGACCAAATACGATTTTGGTCTTGACCATTTTAATAGAGCGATAAAAATTGCACGAGATACTAAAGAGCCACAGCTTGAGTTAATAGCATATCGACATTTAAGTTATCTTTATGCGTTTATAGGTGATTTTGAGAAAGCAATTGAACCTGAGAAGAAAGCATTAGAAATAGCTCAAAGATTCAAGAATTGCTCGACAGAAGGTAAAATTTATTTACCCTCACAATCGTCTGAGAATGATTTTGTTAATCAACTATTGCCTCAGCAGAGATTACAAGAAGTAGGATGTAATTTCTTCCAATTAATGGAAGTACAAGGGCTATTGTTTTTAGGCATTTTATATCAAAGCAATGATTCTCAAATAGGAATGGATTATATTAAGCAGGGGCTGGAATTATCACAAAAGTTAAAAAAACCTGATGAGGAGGCTACTGCATTCCAATTTCTAGCATCTGCCCACTTCAATCGAGGAGATTGGAAGAATGCGATTAAATATTACGAAAAGGCTATAGCTCTTGATAGCGGAAGTACAGATACAAGCACCCTGCCTTTACCTTTATTTTTCAAGTGGAATACAAAAACAGACTTACTCCAATCGCTAGCAGAAGCCTATGCTGCGAATGGTAATCTTGATAAGGCACTTCAGATTCAACGCAAAGCTGAGTTATCTATACTGCCAGATGCTAATCTGCATGGTCTAGCAAGAAGTTTATCAAACAGAGGATTTTTGTATTTTCTAGCCAAAGATACAGCTAAAGCTGAAAAACTACTCTCAGAGGCAATGGATAAATTTGAATCAATACTTGACAAAGGAGTTGGTAATCAAGATCCTAACAGAGTCTCGTTTTTTGATTCCTATGTATCTACTTATCAAACCCTTGAAGAAGTCCTTATTGCTCAAAATAAGATAAAAGAAGCATTAGAAATTTCTGAGCGAGGTCGAGCTAGAGTATTCGCAGAGTTATTAGCAAACCGTTCCTCTAGGAACACCAAAAACAGAGAGATAGAGATACAAACTCCTAAAATCACAATTCAACAAATTCAGCAAATCGCTAAACAGCAAAATGCAACTTTAGTTGAATATAGAATTGTTTACGATAGATTACACAGAGTCCCTTTTTCAAGTAATAATAAAAAATCACAACTTCCCGAAGCAAAACTTTTTATCTGGGTAATCAAGCCTACGGGGGAAGTAACATTTCATCAAGTTGACCTTCAAGAAGCCATTCAGCAACAAAATACTTCTCTTGCAAACTTAGTTGTTGAAACAAAAAAATCTATTATATCTCAGTCATTTCATGCTGCAAACGACCCCAGCCCACAATTAAAGCAACTTCATCAATTGTTAATTGAACGTATTGCTGGATTGCTACCCAAAGATATCAATTCTCGTGTCATCTTTATTCCGGATGGTGAATTGTTTCTCATTCCTTTTTCAGCCCTTCTAGATACTAGTAACAAATATTTGATTGAAAAACATACTATTTCTATTGCTCCATCAATTCAAATTCTGGATTTAACTTATGAACTTGCTAGACGCAACCAAGGTTTAGCTAAGGACATTCTGATAGTTGGAAATCCGACAATGCCATATGAACAGGAGCTTGGACAGCCTCTTCAGAAGTTACAAGAACTACCAAATGAAGAAACACAGGCAAATGAGATTGCTGCTTTATTCAAAACTAAAGCAATCATTGGTACTCAGGCAACAGAGTCAAACATCGTTCAGCAAATGCCTAAAGCTCGAATCATTCATCTAGGAACTCATGCTAAAGCTGACGAACAGCAAGGATTAAATAGTTGGATTGCTTTGGCTCCCTCTGGTAAAGACGATGGATTTCTTAGAGCTGAGGAAATATTTAATTTGTTCAGACGACCACAGGGATTGCCCCTAAGCGCCGAATTAATTGTCTTGAGTGCTTGCCAAACAGGAAAAGGTAAAATAACTGGGGATGGTGTAGTTGGACTTTCTCGTTCTCTGATTGCTTCGGGTGTCCCCAGTGTCGTCATTTCTTTGTGGACTGTAGTGGGAACTGAAGATGAAGTTCCCTCAAATTACCTAATGAAAGCGTTTTATGAAAACCTCCTACAAAAGTCCAGCAAAACTCAAGCTATGACAGAGGCAATGCGAACAACAATGAAAAAGTATCCTCAACCTGGACATTGGGCAGCATTCACACTCATTGGTGAAGCTGAGTAATGTGATCGTAATAGGTACGCGATACTCTCTCATCGTAGAGCAAAATATGTTTCAATATATTCTTCAAAAATCTTTCTTGCATCTTTAAGCGACACCGAGATATCGGGTCGTATGCATTCATTTTTCATTATCTGATGGAACCGCTCAAGCTTTTCATTCAATTGTGGAGAACTCATCAAAACTAATAGTACTTCAAGAGTAAAACTTTACTTTATTTATAAACCCACAAAGTAAAGTCATTACCCAGATTGATTGTTGTTGTTTTAGTTGACAATAATTATTTAATGTACAAATGGAGCTAAGCGGATTCGAACCGCTGACCCCCTCAATGCCATTGAGGTGCTCTACCAACTGAGCTATAACCCCTTGCAATAGTGCATCACAAATAGTACTTTAAGAATCTGCTGTTTGTCAACACTGCTTATCACTAATTGCTAATAAGGGCTATAAGACACTAGCCAATGGCAATGAGCAATTCAAGAGACTTGCAATAAATAACTTATACAGTGCCCCATTAGGAAGTAAACGACTAACATCGCGGCTGCTGCTAGGGCAACTAGTGTACCAGCTAACATTAGAGAAAATTCTTTATTTTCATACGCCTTTTCCATCAGATGCAGCGACCAGGCTACTAACGCCACATCAAAAACTAAAATAGGTATCAACATATCTCTATAATATTATTAATTCTTGTTAACTTATATTAACACTGTTTTCGAGAACTGTGTTGAACTACCACTTGGTTGGTTGATAAAGACTTGCGAGTTGAGATCACATTCTCACTGGAACTTGGCGATCGCGCAGATAAGTTTTAATCTCAACTATACTTAAGTGTCCGTAATGTAAAAGCGATGCCAATAATGCTGCTTCTGCTTGACCTTCTGTCAGCGCAGTATAGATATGTTCGCAATGACCTGCACCACCAGATGCAATGACTGGAATTTGTACGGTTTCAGCAATTGCGCGAGTTAACTCTATGTCATAACCAGCTTGAGTGCCATCAGCATCCATACTTGTTACCAGGAGTTCTCCTGCGCCGCGTTTTTCAACTTCTTGTGCCCAAAGTAGGGCATCAATACCAGTATTTTCTCTTCCACCTCGCACATAAACATCCCAACCTGGGTGATTGGGGTCTAGTCGTCGTCTGGCATCAATAGCAACGACTATACATTGGTTTCCAAAACGGTCACTAGCCCGATTAATAAAATCTGGGTCGCGTACCGCCGTAGAATTAATACTAACCTTGTCTGCTCCTGCTCGTAAAAGATTTTTAACATTTTCTAAGGATTGGATGCCACCACCAACAGTGAGAGGAATAAAGACCTGTTCAGCAGTTCGGTACACTACGTCAATAATAATGTCGCGGTCTTCATGAGTCGCTGTAATATCTAGAAACACTAACTCATCTGCACCCGCATCGTTGTAAACCTTTGCTAGTTCTACTGGATCGCCTGCATCCCTCAAGTTAACAAAGTTAACTCCTTTTACAACTCGTCCCGCCTTCACATCCAAGCACGGTAAGATTCTTTTAGCTAGCATGAGTAGTTTGACACTCCTGTGATGATTATCCGGAATTGAAATTTGAAATTGGCGAGAGTATTACAGAAACAACATTCTCGCATGTGAGTGGGGGTGCAAGGAAATAGGGGTATAAGGGAAAATATTAAGGTGTCAAGGGTGAAAAATTTTGCATTGAGAAAACTAAGCGAGTCAATAGCAGTTTTGTTACCCCTACACCCTAGCGTCTTGCGCTCAAGAGTGTAAAAGTCGTATATCAAAAGTCAATAGCAGCAATTATGGCGATTATCTCCTCGAAAAAACAGCCCCAAGAACCCAATAGACCACCAAAGCAGCGTCGTGAGGTGGCGAAAGCGCCTCCTAAAGAGAATCTTTTGCAAGCCGAAGCCGCTGTTGATGAAGGTAAGCAAGAAGAAAGTATACGACCACAGCGATTTGCTGACTATATCGGGCAAAAAGATTTAAAGGACGTGCTAGATATTGCTATCAAAGCGGCTAAGTCTAGGGGTGAGGTGTTGGATCATCTGTTGTTGTATGGTCCTCCAGGATTGGGGAAAACCACAATGGCTATGATATTAGCGTCTGAGATGGGAGTAAATTGCAAAATTACAAGTGCGCCAGCTTTAGAACGTCCTAGGGATATTGTCGGGCTACTGGTGAATCTTAAGCCAGGGGATGTTTTGTTTATTGACGAAATTCATCGTCTGTCACGGATGACAGAAGAAATTTTATACCCAGCGATGGAGGATTATCGCTTAGATATTACTATTGGTAAAGGTTCCAGCACCAAGACTCGCAGCATACCACTATCAAAGTTTACCTTGGTTGGGGCAACAACTCGTGCCGGAGCGTTGACTTCACCGTTGCGCGATCGCTTTGGCTTAATTCAAAAACTCAGATTTTATGAAGTCGATGAACTGAGCAAAATTGTCTTACGCAGCGCTCAATTACTCCAAACTAATATCACTGAAGATGGTGCAACAGAAGTTGCTCGTCGTTCACGGGGAACACCACGTATTGCCAATAGATTACTGAAGCGAGTCCGTGATTATGCGCAAGTCAAATCATTTGCTGAAATTAACGAAAAGGTCGCGGCAGAGGCATTGCAACTATTTCAAGTCGATCCTTGCGGTTTAGACTGGACAGATCGTCGGATGTTAAGTGTGATTATTGAACAGTTTAATGGTGGTCCGGTAGGATTGGAAACGATTGCTGCAGCAACGGGTGAGGATACGCAAACGATTGAGGAAGTGTATGAACCATATCTGATGCAGATTGGGTATTTAAGCCGGACGACCCGTGGTAGAGTCGCGACACCCACAGCTTACAAGCATTTGGGTTTTAAACCCCCAAATGAACAGTTGTCATTGTTGCCGTAAATTTGATCAATACTTCCAGTCATGATTAATCTTGGATTTGGAACCGCAGATGGACGCAGATAAACGCAGATGATGAGATTAATTGTTATTTTTTTAAGTCTGTTACTGGTGTTTGGGTGGAGTGAAGTCGTCATGGCAGAAACTCAATCCTCCAATTTGACTCCAGAACAGTTACAGCAAGGCGATGAGTTAGCGAATAAGGCTTTTGCTGCTATAAATAAAGGTGATTTTGCGACAGCTGAACGGTACTGGACGCAAATTATTGAGCAATTTCCCGATAATCCAGCGGCTTGGAGTAACCGGGGAAATTCTAGAGTCAGCCAAAACAAGTTGCAAGAAGCACTGGCAGATTATAACAAGGCAGTAGAACTAGCACCAAATGTGACTGACCCCTATTTGAACCGTGGTACGGCGTTGGAAGGTCTGGGAAAATGGGAAGAGGCGATCGCAGATTATAATCATGTTCTAGAACTTGACCCACTAGATGCGATGGCATACAACAATCGAGGGAATGCCAATGCTGGTTTGAGGAAGTGGGAGTCGGCGATCGCCGACTACAAAAAATCCAATGAAATTGCCCCGAATTTCGCCTTTGCTCGTGCAAACTATGCCCTTGCTCTTTATGAAACTGGAAAAGTAGACGAAGCTATTCACCAGATGCGGAATATTCTCCGTAAATATCCTAACTTCGCCGATGTGCGTGCTGCTATTACTGCAGCTTATTGGGTACAGGGAAAACAAGGTGAAGCGGAGAGTAATTGGGTGTCAGCAGTTGGACTGGATGGTCGTTATAAGGATATCAACTGGGTGGCAAATATTCGCCGATGGCCTCCGAGTATGATAAAGGCTTTGGATCGGTTTTTAACACTTAAGTAAAACGTTTCTTGTTGGGTTGCGCTACGCTTAAACGGACACTTTCCTCAACGGGGGGAACCCCCGCACGGAAGTGTCCTCCCCAACCTACCTTATTCTTAACAGCAATCGTATTGGTCTTTAATTATCTTGTCGTTGGTTACAGCAAGCAGTGGCTGAATTGGAACTGCATAAGCTCAAAACGCCTGCATCTATTTATTCAATGTAACTATTCTTCAAATGTAATTATTCTTCCAAGTTAATGTGCGGATTCTGTTGTGAGATCAGTTTAGTGCTTCTGAAAACTAGGTATAAGTTACTTAATTTTACATTTTCAAGATGACTCATCGGAGAATTAAGCCATGAAACTGGTAAAAATACTCTTTGCACTCACTATTGAAACTATCGATTGGTTTTATCCACTGGTGTTAACTGTTATCGCTGGGTTTCTGGAGGCTTGGCTAATTTTCAGCAGATTTCCAGAAATCAACACCCTAGTGCTAGTGGCAATATTTCCCCTACTTTACTTGTTCTGGTTGTTTCTCTTTCTTTGCCTAAGTGCATTGGGTACAACTCTTTTGTTTCGGTTTGTTAAGAAACCCAAATTTCTAGAAGCCAACCTCGTTGAGGATTGGCAATCACTTCTTCAATTTTCACCAACAAATATCTCGTATAAGCTAATAGGATTGATAGCGACATTCCCTTTTCTGAATTATTTCAAAGGGACCCCTATTCCTATGAAATGGCTCAGAAACCTGGTGATACGAGCTTATGCTCCAGAGGTAAATATTGGTAAACAATCTCTAGTACTTATGTGGCTAGAAGATCCCGATTTAACATATGTTGGCGATAACGTTGTTATTGGTACTGAATGTCATATTGTTGCTCATGCTACCAACACAACATCTGATGGAAAACTTAGATATATTTCAGAACCGATTGTAATTGGAAACAAAAGTACCATTGGTGGTAGTACTAGAATCGGAATGGGGGTCAAAATTGAGGAGGAAGCGATAGTAGAAGTAGGCAGCAATGTGCTTCCATACACGCGCATAGGACGTGGCGAAATCTGGGGCGGTAATCCTGCTGTTTTTCTCCGCAAACGCAACGAATTTGCAAATGAGGCAAAACCAAAGTCTTCACAGAAGCAGATAGCTTCCTCCCAATTGAATGAAATAATTGCCAATGCTATTCGTTTGCCACTAGAAGAGATTAGTGATGATTTAAATAGCGAAAACTGTATGGCATGGGATTCCCTAGCCACAATGTCAATTGCCGCTTCATTATATGACCGTTTTTCTATTCGTGTTCCCGCCAAGGATATCTTCAAACTGAATTCTTGCAAGTCAATCGAGCAGTTAATTGCCGCACATACAGATAATAATCCAGATAATTCGGACGCGGTATCCACTCCTAAACAAGACACTGAAATTCCCAATAATCCAGAGCTTCTCCCGCTTTACAATCCAGAAGCCGTAACACAGGCACTTGCCCGTCGTTTCGCAGAATCGATGCCGAAAGGTGATAAAAAGATTGTTATCGCTGCCACTTTTACTGCACAACCATTAGGTTCAACTCTAGAACTCTGGTGTAAAGCTTTCGGCATTTCATTTTCTGTAGAGTTTGGTGAATTCAACCAATTAGAACAAACTCTTCTTTCTCCAGAGAGCGTGTTTATCAGTAACCAAAATGGATTAAATGTCGTGCTCACTCGTCCAGAAGATTTAATCTCGGATGGAGATCAAGACGGAATGATTCGAGCCAGTCAACTGTTAGATGCTATCAGTAGTTATGCTGAAAATCAAAAAGGGTTGATTGTGTCTAATTTGCCCCCAGCAGTTTCGCCATTTTTTCATGGAAAGCATCAACAAGTCGAAAAACTACGCTTTTGGTGGCAAGAGCAACTGGAAAAAATGGAGGGAATTCATATCCTTGATTTTGCCAGAGTTGTTGAGGAAGTTGGACGACAAAATGCACAGGATGCATCATTTGAGGCGATCGCTCGCGCTCCCTATTCCCAAATAGTTTATCAGAGACTTGGGATTGCAATGACCCGTTTGGTGCGTGGAATATTCCTTCCAGCAAAAAAAGTTCTCGCACTTGATTGCGATGGTATTCTGTGGGGAGGCGTTGTGGGCGAGGACGGTATTGATGGTATTGCCCTAAGCAATGACCATCCTGGACGCAGTTTTCGTCTGTTTCAGGAAATGCTTCTGGATCTGAAAAAACGTGGTATTCTCCTGGTGATAGCCAGCAAAAATGAGGAGGTAGATGTCTGGGATGTCTTTGAAAGTCATCCCGAAATGGTGCTGCAACGCTCAGATATTGCTGCTTCTCGGATTAATTGGCAAGAAAAATCTGCAAATTTGCGCGAACTTGCTGAGGAATTAAATTTAGGTTTGGACTCTTTCGTTTTTGTGGACGATTCCCCAGTCGAGTGTTTTGAAGTGCAAACTAATTCTCCAGAAGTAACTGTTGTTCTCATGCCAAAAGAGCCAGCACATTATGTAGAAACTCTTTCCAAGCTTTGGTGTTTTGATTCTTCCAGTATCACAACAGAAGACAGAATACGAACAGAATTTATGGCGCAGGAGCAACAACGCCGGGAATTGCAGCAGGGCGTAACTAACCTTGAGAGTTATCTAGAATCCTTGCAACTGGTTGTAGAAATCCGATCTGCTGAGGAAAGAGATTTGCCACGTATCGCACAACTGACACAGAAAACCAATCAGTTTAATCTTTCTTTAATTCGCCGTTCGTTATCCGAAATTCAAGACATTCAGAAATCTTGCTCTGTTCTGGTGCTGAATCTTAAAGACCGTTTTGGGGATTATGGTCTTGTTGGTGTGGCGATTGTTAAGCAGGAAAACGAATCTTTATTCATAGATACCTTACTGATGAGCTGTCGTGCTTTGGGACGTAAAGTAGAGCAATCTTTTTTATGCAGCCTTTTTGATTTTGCTAAGCAGAAAAATTTAAAGACGATTATTGCTCCTTACTGTTCAGGTCCGCGAAACGAGCAGGTGAAAACTTTTCTTTTGAAAATGGGTTTTTCGTCACAACAATCGGATATTCTGGAAGCTGAGGTCGCGATTACCCTTTGGGTGGCTCCCTGCTGGAGCATCGCTCCTGAAAAGCCTAAGCACATAAAAATGCTTGTTCACGAGCTACATTTGGTGTAGTAATACTAAGAGATTTTCAACAAGCTAGTAAGATATAGATTTAGCAGACGCTGCCTGTACCAAAAGTAGGTTAATTTTGCAAGCCTTCTGTCAAAAAATTGCGATTTCTTTACATTTATGCTGTATCAAAGTAAGTGCATAAGTTGATTTCATTTGCACCTACTAAATAGATAACGGGTTTTGACTTTAACCGTTGCATGGCTTTGCCTGTACTGTGAATATCTGAAAATCAATTAAGTTTTATAAAGTATCAGATATGACTCATTTTGGACTCATTTGCCCCGCATCCACTGGTCACCTTAACACAATGCTTCCTTTAGGAAAAGAACTGCAAAAGCGTGGTCATCGTGTGACTTTCATCGGAGCGCTTGATGCTAAACCTAAAATACTAGCAGCAGAATTGGAATTTCGGGCGATAGGCGAAGTTGAATTTCCGAGTGGGGCGATCGCACAATCTTTGACAGATCTTGGGAAACTCAGCGGATTTGCAGCAACAAAATATACCATCAATCTACTCAAGGACTCAGCAGTTGTCATGCTTCGAGATGCCCCAAAAGCCATCAAAGAAGCAGGTGTAGAAGCACTGTTAATAGACCAAGTTTCACCAGGAGGAGCAGCTATTGCAGAATCTCTTGATATTCCCTTCATTACTGTATGTAGTGCTGTAGTTCTTAACAGAGACACGAGTGTTCCGCCTCATTTCACAAACTGGGGCTATAATTCCGCCTGGTGGGCGCGTCTCCGCAATCAAGCGGGTTACGAGTTACTTAACCCTCTTTTGTCACTCTAGGCAGAGGAAAAATAGAAATAAGGGATATTGAAGTTTTGAAAAATTGAGCGAGTCAGATTATTAACAATCATTTGAAGTTGAAAAAAACCCTCAGATAGCTTAGGGACTGTAAAGACCGTTAACCAAGGTTTAATTAAGTTAAATAGCGTAAATGGCTGAAGTATCAAACGCAGGTTATTCAGAATACTATTCCAACCATTGCCTTGAG